>JBCCDF010000044.1:0-14550 GCA_039030935.1 Pseudomonadota bacterium
GGTATTCCCAGTATCGTCATGTTTGAAGGGGAAATTCACCAACTCGACAATAATGGCGCGCTGAACGTTCTGAAGTTCGACCAATCCACCTTCGACCTCTCCCCATTTATGAGTGAGCGCGGCGCGGTGATCCTGAAAGCCTCAGACCGCTACCTGCACGAATTGGTTTTCCTTGATCCAAACGACTATCAAGACGTTCAGGATCGTGAGAAGCTGATTGCGGAAGCGCATTTAAGGGTGACAACACCGCTCCTTTCAATCGCGATGGCTTTGTTGGCGATCCTCGCGGTTATGGGCGGCAGTTTTTCACGGCTCGGCTACAGTCAGCGTATTATTTGGGCCTCTGTTGGCTCCCTGATTTTGACGATCCTTCAGCTTAGTGTTCAATCTGCAGCGCGGTCTGATAGTGCAATGAACCTCGCACAATGGGGTGTCCCGCTGACGGCGATTGCGGTGTTATTCTATGTCATTTTCTGGCGCGGGCGGCGGATTAAATCGTCCTCCCGCAAGGTGGCTGTGGCATGATCGGTAGTCGGATACAGCGCTATGTCCTGATGCGCTATGCCATGGCGCTCAGCATTGTCCTCATCGTCTTTATTTTGACGATCATGCTCGTTGATACGGTCGAGCAAATGCGGACTCTTGGGGGCGATATCGAATTGTCACCAACGGTCGCGGTTACCCTTGCTGCGATGAAGCTGCCCTCATTGATAGAACAGACGCTTCCCTTTGCGATCCTGATCGCAGCGATGATGACATTTAACCAACTCTCCAAAACGTCTGAGCTGTCTGTTATCAGAGCCAGCGGCCAGTCTGCATGGCAATTCTTAGGGTCGGTGCTGGCGTTTGCTGCGTGCTTAGGCGTTGCGTCTATGATGTTGCTTAACCCATTTGGCGCGTTCTTATCGGAGCGTTTCGAGACAACGCGCGCAGACTTACTGCAGCAAGGCGGCATCAGAGCTGAACTCAACCGCAAAAATATTTGGCTGCGACAGGGGGACGATAACAGCCAGATTCTGATCTATGCCAAGCGCGTTGATGAGACCGGTCTCGTCTTCTCAGACGTCAAGTTCATCGAAGAGGGGCGCGTCTTCAACGGATCACAACCCACCGACGATTTCGTCTTTGTGCGCCGGATTGATGCCGCGCAAGCCCGGATTATTGACGGCTTCTGGCAACTTGACGACCTGATCGAGAATACGCCAGACACCGAACCTCAGATCATGGATAGTCTGGCGATTGAGACCGATCTTGATCCCAACACACTGCTATCGCGGTTTACATCCCCGAACACGATTGGCTTCTGGCGATTACCCGGATTTGTTGATCAGACCAATAAAGCGGGCCTCGATGCATCGCGGTTTACCATGCGCTGGGTCGGTCTCACAGCGCTACCCGTTCTTTACATGGCCATGGCGCTGATCGGTGCTTTAGTTTGCTTACGGCTTTCAAGACTTGGGGGAACATCGCGCCTTGTTGCGATCGGGTCTCTGGCAGCAATTGGCCTGTTTTTCATCAATCAGATTGCTTACAGTCTTGGCGCATCTGGCGGCGTTCCTCCTGCAATCGCAGCTTGGGCCCCAGCACTCTGTGCATTGTTCGTTTCTCTGACAATTCTATCTTACCAAGAAGATGGCTGACCCAGCGCACCGCTTGACACAGACTAGAAGCGCTACCAGTTTCCGCCGCCTTGAAGCCCTGTCAGGAGCGTGGCCCCATGAAAGTTGTTGTTGTCGAGTCCCCGGCCAAAGCCAAGACTATCAACAAATATCTCGGCAAAGACTACAAAGTCCTTGCCTCCTACGGACATATTCGTGACCTGCCTTCAAAGGACGGTTCGGTAAAACCGGACGAAGACTTTGAGATGGTTTGGGCAGCAGACAGCAAGTCACAGCCGCGCATCAAAGCGATCGCGGATGCGGTGAAATCCGGTGATAAACTGATCCTTGCAACCGATCCGGACCGTGAAGGCGAGGCGATCAGCTGGCACATTATCGAAGCCTTACGCAAACGCCGCGCGCTGAAGAAAGACTACCCCGTTGAACGCGTTGTCTTCAACGCGATCACAAAGAACGCCGTCACCAAAGCGATGGAAGAGCCGCGCCAGATTGATCAGGAATTGGTCGACGCGTACCTCGCTCGCCGCGCACTCGACTATCTCGTTGGGTTTAATCTCTCGCCCGTCCTATGGCGCAAACTCCCCGGCAGCCGCTCTGCTGGTCGCGTGCAGTCCGTCGCTCTTCGCATTGTCTGTGAGCGTGAGATTGAGATCGAAACCTTCAAACCCGAAGAATACTGGACCATCGGCGCCAAACTGCGCGCGCCGGATGGCACAGATTTCGATACCCGTCTGCAAGCTCTACATGGCACAGCGCTGAAAAAATTCAGTTTGCCAAATGGTGATATGGCCGCTGATGCCCTCGCACAGGTCAACAAGGGCGGCTACTCCGTCGCGAGCGTTGAAGCCAAACCGGTCAAGCGTAACCCACCGCCGCCCTTCATTACGTCGACCCTGCAACAAGACGCTTCTCGGAAACTCGGCTTCTCCGCCAAGCGCACGATGCAGGCGGCACAAAAGCTGTACGAAGAGGGCCGCATCACCTATATGCGGACCGATGGCGTGAACATGGCCCCTGAGGCCTACACCCAAGCGCGCGAGCACATCCAGTCCGATTATGGCGCGCAATACCTGCCGGAAAAACCGCGCTTTTATTCCTCAAAGCAGAAGAATGCGCAGGAAGCCCACGAAGCGATCCGGCCAACCGTCTTTTCGCTTCGCCCTGATGATTATAAGCAGTCCGACAAAGACCTTTGGACGCTTTATGCGCTGATTTGGCGTCGCGCAGTCGCAAGCCAAATGATGGCGGCTCAGTTCGAGCGCACGACGATTGACCTAACCAATAAAGATAAGTCCGCGACTTTACGGGCTACAGGCCAAGTTCTCGTCTTTGATGGCTTTATTAAACTCTACACCGAAGGTCGTGACGAGACCGATAAGGACGAGGATGCCGAAGCCCGCCTGCCGAAAATGGCGGAAGGCCAGCATGCTGACCTGCTCGAAGCCAAATCCGAGCAGCATTTCACAAACCCGCCGCCACGCTTTACCGAAGCGAGCTTGGTCAAAAAGCTTGAAGAGTTGGGCATTGGTCGACCGTCCACATATGCGTCTACGCTCTCAACGCTGGTTGATCGCGATTATGTCCGGATCGAAAAGAAGCAAATGATCCCGGAGGATAAAGGCCGTCTTGTCACCGCCTTCCTCGAGAACTTCTTCCGCCGATATGTCGAGTATGATTACACGGCCAATTTGGAAGAAAAACTCGACATCATCTCGGATGGCAAACTCGACTGGAAAACCTTCCTGAGAGAATTTTGGGACCGCTTCACCGCTGCGATTGCGGAGACCAAGGATTTGCGCGTGTCGGCCGTTCTTGACGTTCTGAATGATGTGCTTGGGCCTTATGTTTTCCCTGTTCTAGACGAAAACGGCAACACGAAAGAGAATCCACGCTCCTGCGCAGCATGCGATAGCGGCGAACTCTCCCTCAAACTCGGTCGTCACGGCGCTTTTGTCGGTTGTTCGACTTATCCGGAGTGTAAGTACACACGCCCCTTCTCGACCGCAGAAGAAGCCGAGAATGCAATCAATCCTGACGGTGAAGAAATCACGGTACACCCTGATACTGGTCAGCCGGTGCTTCTGAAATCCGGTCGATTTGGACCATACTTGGAAATGACGCTGGAAAGCGAAGACAAGCCTAAACGCTCATCGCTGCCGAAAGGCTGGGCACCGCAAGATTTGACAGCCGAAAAAGCACTGATGCTTATCAACCTGCCGCGCACTGTTGGTCAGCACCCTGAAGATGGCGAACCGATCCTCGCCAATCTTGGTCGTTATGGGCCGTATGTTCAGCACCTCAAGACCTACGCAAATGTGCCGAGCATTGAGGAGATGCTCGATATTGGGCTCAACCGCGCTGTCGCGCTGATTGCCGACAAACGCGCCAATCCCGGCGGCCGCGGGCGCGCCCAAGCGAAAGTTCTGAAAGACCTCGGCGCACACCCGAGCGACGAGCAACCAATCCAAGTTCTGGAAGGTCGCTACGGGCCATACATTAAGCACGGGAAAACCAATGCAACGCTGCCGAAGGACATGAAGCCGGAAGACATCAACGTCGATCAGGCGCTTGAAATTTTGGCTGAGAAAGAGGCTAAAGGTGGCAAGAAGAAACGCAAAGCCCCGGCGAAAAAGAAAAAGGCCGCTGCGAAGAAGAAGTAAGCTAAGTCTTGTCCCTTGCCGCGCTTCATCCTTCGACTTCGCTCAGGATGAGCACTATTTCGATCTTCGCTTTTCTAAATCTTTATCCAATGCGGCTTTGAACCGGCTTTTAGTTGGATCAGCGGGTGCAGTCCGCGATCTCGATAGAGCTTTCAGAGTTGGCATATCGCCAGAGATAAAAGCCTCTTTCTTTGCTCGACTCCAACCTTTCAATCTTCGTTCAGCGGCGACCATATCTTCTGGATTTTCAAATGCCTCACTCCAAATCAATCTTACAGGCCGTCTGATATAAGTGTAGGACTTTGGATTGAGCCCGATATTATGTGCTGCGACCCGGTCTTCGATGAAGTCACCACGATGACTACCCACATAGTAAGCCCCATCGGCACATTCGAGCATATAGACAAAGAAGACCATCTAACACCCTTATAGCGCTCATCCTGAGCGAAGTCGAAGGATGAAGCGCGGCGATGAGCAAACCAATAGTATCAACGCCCCCCAAACCCTGCTAAGCGCCGCGTATGAGTTTCCCTGACAAACAGACCGTTCTCGACTTCCTGCGCGAGAACCCGAACGCGACGACAAAGCAAGAGATTGCCAAGGGCCTTGCTGTTAAAGGCCGCGAGCGTCAGACGCTGCGGGGCATCCTGAAAGAGCTTGAGGCCGACGGCACGTTGAAGAAAACGGGCAAGCGCGCTTGGGCCAAGACGGATACACCGCCGCCAACGTGCGTGATCACATTTGAAGGGCGCAATGAGGATGGCGAACTGACCGCTCGCGCAGTTGGAAAGGAAGGCCCGTTTGGACCGCAACTGATCTATGACGGCTATAATGGCAAAATGCGTGGACCTGCCCCCGGTATCGGGGATCGCGGCCTAGCGCGCCTGAAAGAGCATGAAGGCGGGTACTGGACCGCACGCCTGATGAAGCTGTTCGAGACGCGCGACGAAGAAAAGCCACTTACAGGTGTTTTTCAGCGCACGGCACGTGGTGGACGCGTTGAACCGGCCAGCCGAAAGGATAAGCGCTCGCTACTTATCAATGAGAGCGATACGAATGGTGCGGTCGATGGTGACCTTGTCACCGCCATGCCAATCCCTCAGAAAGCTTACGGCCCAATGCGCGGGCGCGTCACCGAGATTATCGGGCGACAGGAAGACCCGCGCGCGGCGTCTTTGCTGGCAATCGCTGCGCACGATATTCCCACCGCGTTCCCTGACAATGTTCTGAAACAGGCTCAAGATGCTATCCCCGCCGACGCGCCGCGTGAGAACTTGCGTAACGTACCCCTGATTACCATTGACCCTGCCGACGCGCGCGATCATGACGATGCTGTCTTCGCCGAAGCGCTGGAGGATGGGTGGCGAATCATTGTCGCGATTGCCGATGTTGCTGCTTATGTCACAAATGACAGTCCGCTCGACACCGAAGCCCTGAAACGCGGCAACTCCACATACTTTCCGGATCGTGTCGTGCCGATGCTGCCTTTTGAGCTGAGCGCAGATCAATGCTCGCTGAAAGAAGGCCAAGACCGGATGTGCCTGGCGGTCTCGATGGAGTTTGACCGATCAGGAACGAAGCGTTCACATCGATTTATGCGGGGTGTCATGCGTTCAGCAGGTGCGCTGTCTTATGAAGAGGCGCAGCAGGCGATTGATGGCAATCCAACAGACCGTGCTGCAGACCTCCTCGACACCGTTCTGAAGCCCTTATGGGGCGCTTATGGCGCCCTGAAAGAAGGCCGCGAGCGCCGTGCCCCGCTGGAGCTGGAGCTGCCGGAACGCAAAGTCGAAATCGCCGAGGACGGCTCCGTCGCTGGGATCCGCGAGAAAGCGCGCTTTGACGCACATAAGCTGATTGAAGAGATGATGATCCAAGCCAATGTTGCGGCGGCAGAGACGCTTGAGAAAGCAGGGTCGCCCCTGCTCTATCGTATTCATGACGCGCCAACCGACAGCAAGATCGCAGCACTTGCTGAGTTCTTGAAGACGTTCGACATCAAATGGCCGGTCGGGCAGAAAACACAGACAGCCCGATTTAACCGCCTACTCTCAGATTTCGAAGATACAGACGATGCGCCTGTCATTTCTGAAATCGTCCTGCGAAGTCAGAGCCAGGCCATCTATAGCCCTGATAATATTGGCCATTTTGGGCTTAACCTGACGAAGTATGCACACTTCACGAGCCCGATCAGGCGTTATAGCGACCTCATCGTCCACCGCGCACTCATCAATGTCTTGAATGCTGGCCCCGATGGCCTGACGAAAAAACAAGGCGTGCAGCTTGAAGAGATTGCTGAACATCTGGTGAGCACAGAACGTCGATCTATGGCAGCTGAGCGCGAAGCGACGGATCGTTATCTCGCGCTGTTTCTGTCTGACCGCGTCGGTGCGGAATTCCAAGGTCGGATCAGTGGCGTCACCAAAGCGGGTCTGTTCATTCGGTTAGAGGAAACAGGTGCCGATGGTTTCGCACCCGCCAGCAAGATCAGCCATGAGTATTGGCGCTATAGTGAGGGCAGCCAAGCCCTAATCGCTGAAAAGTCTGGCAAACGTTATGAGATGGGCATGGACGTCACCGTGCGGCTTGAAGAGGTCACGCCTCTTGAAGGTGGACTGCTCTTGGAGATCATCTCCGATCCGAAACCGCGTAAACCGGGTGAAAAACTCCCTACGCGGACGCGGGGGCATAAGTTTCAGCGTCGCCAGGTCCGGGGTAAGGGGAAGGCTGGTAAAGGCGGAAAGAAGCGGCGCGGATGAGTAAAACCAAAATGAAGCTTGGCACAGCCTATGACCGCGAAGGCGACGGCGATGTCTTACTAAAAGGCAAAGCGAGCCCGCGTCCGCGCGATGCTGCTACGCTGATCCTTGTGCGTCGCGACAGCTCAAAACCCCGCGTCCTGATGGGTAAACGCTCTGGCGGTCACACGTTCATGCCGGACAAATATGTCTTTCCCGGCGGGCGCGTTGATCCGCAGGATAGTCGGGTCACTGCTTATACAGAGCTCAATCCCATCGCTGAAAAACGTCTTAGGTTCCAGAGCAGGCGTAGCCCGCGCGCCTTTGCAATGACGGCAATCCGCGAGACGTTTGAAGAAACAGGCCTTCTGATCGGGAGCAATGCCGAAATGCCTGTCAAAGCTCCACCCGGCTGGCAAAAGCTCTATGACATGGACATTGCGCCCTGTCTAAAAGACCTGAAATTCATCGGTCGCGCGATCACTCCACCGTATCGCCCGAAGCGGTTTGATGCGCGGTTTTTCATGGCTGAAGCCGAACAGGCGCTTATCGATGATAGACCGCCCATGGACGGCGCTGAACTCCACGATCTGCAGTGGGTCACGCTAAATAATGCCCTTGACCTCGATTTGCCGAATGTGACGCGCTTCATGCTCGGCGAGATTGATGAACGGCTTACGCACCGAGGAGATAAGGGACCACCTTTCTTACGCTGGACGCGTTCTGGACACAGTGCAGAGCGGATATAGTGTTCTCTCTGGTTGACTCAGGCGTGCCGCTCTATCATTAGACGCGTTTTCAAGTTTCAGCCCTGATTTAGAAGGCGCACCGCTATGGCCAAACCGGCAACCATTAAAATCCGCCTGAATTCAACTGCAGGCACAGGCTTCTTTTACGTCACAAAGAAGAACCCGCGCAACATGACCGAGAAA
Source organism: Pseudomonadota bacterium (assembly GCA_039030935.1). Classification (GTDB taxonomy): domain Bacteria; phylum Pseudomonadota; class Alphaproteobacteria; order Caulobacterales; family Hyphomonadaceae; genus Henriciella. Next base: position 7,950 of record JBCCDF010000044.1, read on the forward strand.
ATGGTCAAGCGTAAGTATGATCCGATCGCGAAAAAGCATGTCGAGTTCAAAGAAGGTAAGATCAAGTAAAATCACGCCTTATTACAGTGAGACACAGAGCCGGGCTAAACGCTCGGCTTTTTAATTTGTGCGTCTATTTGGAAGCGGTCCTAGGCTGCAAAGCTGCAGACTTGATTACGTCCGGACGTCTTGGCTTCGTAAAGAGCGAGGTCTGCGCGATGCATGAACTCGCTAATCGTCTCATTGGGATCAGTGTAGGTCGCGACACCCGCACTTACTGTAATTTCGAGAGGTGGTGTTCCATCTTTTATATCAAACCCAGCCGCAGAAATCGCCAATCGGATTCGCTCAGCGCCAGCCTTGGCCTGATCGTGATCGGTCTCCGGCATAATGATCAGAAACTCTTCTCCGCCCGGCCTGCAAGCAATGTCTTTAGGGCGAATGTCTTTCGCAAGCCTGCGCGCGAACGTCTCTAAAACTGTGTCACCCGCCTGATGACCGTAACGATCATTGACGACTTTAAAGTGATCGATGTCGAGCGAAACGATGGACAGGTCTCCATGACCCCCGATAACGCGCTGACGCCATCGCTCCAGCTGGTTGAGCATGTAGCGACGATTATACAGGCCCGTAAGCTGGTCGAGAATTGAAAGCTCTAAACCTCGATCAATGCGCTGACGCAAAATTTCAACATAACGCTGTCTGCGCAATTGGGTCCGAATTCGAGCGATCAGTTCCTGCTTGTCCAAAGGGGTTCGGATCATGTCACTGGCGCCGAGTTCCATCGCCTTTGCAGCACGTTCATGATCAGGCTGCGCGTAGGAAACCAGGATGCTGAAGCGCTCGGTTAAACCCTGGGCCTTAAAGCGCGCGCAGAGTCTCAGAGGATCGTGCGGCTGGCCTGAAACCGACATGACGATCAGATCAATGCCCCCGTCCCTAAGGTCCGTTTTCTGATCCATGTCCTGCCAGAGAACAATGTCGTGACCAATGCCTTGAAGCTTAGACGCGGTCTGAACCGCCCGGTCGGCATTGGTATCAAGGACCATGATACGAGCTGGCGCATCAAGGCGAGATTGTTCAGTGTGCGTCAATAATCCACTGGTGGCCGTGCGCGCATTTTGAGCCCGCAACTGTGCTGCGACAGCTCCAAAACGACCCAAGGCTTCGATCCGTGCAAAGAGCGCACTGTCATCAATTGGCTTCGACAGAAAGTCATCGGCCCCAGCTTCAATTCCGCGCGCGCGGTCTTCAGCATCAGTCAGAGCCGTCAGCATTGCGACGGGAATGTGTTGGGTCTCAGCAGAGCTTTTCAAGATGCGGCATGTCTCATATCCGTCCATCCGAGGCATCATCACATCGAGCAGAATAATTTGCGGCGCGTCACGTTTGGCGAACTCGATCGCTTCATAGCCACTCGAAGCAAGACTAACCGTATGGTAGCGCGCTTCCAGCTTCGCCTTCATCAAGCGGCGGTTTGCTTCGATATCGTCAACGACAAGGACGCGCGCACTCATGCAGCGGCCTTTCCACTCATCAACTCGTCTACTGTCCTGATAAAGGATTGAATCTGAATCGGCTTGGAGAGGTAATCCTCGCAGCCCGCTTCCCTTACACGTTCTTCGTCGGTGCGCATTGCAAAGGCTGTGACAGCGAGGACCGGGATGTGACGTGTTCGTTCATCGTCTTTAAGCCAGCGCGTGATGTCGAGACCCGAGACTTCCGGAAGCTGGATGTCCATGATGATAAGATCGGGCTGCTTTTCGATGGCGAGCTTGTTGACCGTTCGGCCATCGATGCACTGTAAGACTGTGTGCCCGGAGACTTCGAGCAGGTCCGTGAACAAGCGCATATTGAGGGGATTATCCTCAACAATCAGCACAGTTTTGCCAGACGCTTCCGTCATGCCGGGGCGCGCTCCTTACACATCTGGCTTCGTCCTACCCGACTCTTCGTTAAGTTTTGATTTTCAGAGGTTGGCCTGCAACTTGTACGAAGACACAGAACATGAGAGGAACACGTATGACCTCGATATGCCGCGACTGCGATACGATCTTGGAAGATGAGCAGCGTCACTGCCCGTCCTGCGGGTCAGGTCGGGTCCTTTCGCACCCAGAGCTGAGCGACCTATCGATTGCACATATTGATTGCGACGCGTTCTTCGCGGCCATCGAGAAACGCGACAATCCTGACCTTCTCGATAAGCCGGTTATTGTTGGAGGTGGAAAGCGAGGCGTCGTCGCGACATGCTGCTACATCGCGCGCATCCATGGCATTCGCTCCGCCATGCCGATGTTTAAGGCTCTGAAACTCTGTCCTGAAGCCGTGGTTGTTCGCCCCAATCGAGAGGCATACAGCGCCGCGTCCCAGCAGATACGACAAAAACTTCAGGCCGTGACGCCTTTGGTCCAGATGATCAGTATTGATGAGGGATATCTTGATCTCAGCGGGACACAGCGGGTGAACGGGGCAATGCCGGCCGTCGTTCTTAGCCGAATGGCAAGAGACATTGAGGATGAGATCGGCATCACGATTTCAATCGGGCTCTCCGAAAACAAGTTTCTAGCGAAAACTGCGAGCGAAATGGATAAGCCCCGGGGTTTTGCCGCGATTTCAGCGCGCGAAGCTCGGACACTGCTGGCGAGCAAGCCTATCGGGTATCTGCATGGTGTAGGCCCGGCTTTCGCAAAAAAGCTCGAAGCAGCCAATCTGAAGACAGTCGGCGATGTCCAGAAAGTTGAGGCGCGCGACTTGATCGGCCGGTTTGGCGAAACGGGTCTTTGGCTGCACCAACGTGCAAACGGCATTGATAATCGACCTGTTACGCCGGAATCTGAGCGCAAGTCGGTATCGGCAGAACGTACCTTTGATCGTGATATTTCAGATCTTGCCGTGCTTGAAGATCGCCTTTGGCTCGTCTGCGAAGAAACAGCAGCCAGAGCGAAACGCCATGACGTTGAGGGCACAACGATTACCCTCAAGCTCAAAACCAAACAGTTTCGAAGTTTGACCCGCAGCGTGACACTCCCAACTGGCACACAATTGGCTCAAACTCTGTTCCGGGCGGCAAAGCCTATGCTGGAACGCGAGACGGGGCAGGGGCAGTCCTATCGCCTAATCGGTATTGGAATCTCTCATTTGCAAGAAGCACGCGGCGATGAGCGCGACCTGATAGACCCCAGTGTTGAAAAACGCGCCAAAGCTGAACGCGCATCTGACTTAGCGCGTGATAAATTTGGACGTGCCAGTGTGATGACGGGACGTGAGATAAGGGCTAAGTCAGAGCGAAAATAAGGAACTTGCCATGACAACGCCCGAAGCCCGCCTTGAAGCCCTGAACATTACAGTGCCAGAAGCCATGTCTGCTGTGGCGAATTACGTCCCTTTCGTCCTCACGGGCCAGCATCTCTATATCTCAGGGCAGATCAGTTCAGGGCCTGATGGCCTCGTTCTCGGACGTCTTGGCGAAGATATGGACCTAGAGGCTGGACAAGCCGCAGCGCGTCTCTGCGGGATCAACCTTATCGCTCAATGCAAAGCGGCGCTTGGGGATCTGTCGCGTGTCCAGCGTGTTGTTAAACTCGGCGGATTCGTCAGTGCTGCTTCCGATTTCACCGCTATTCCTCAGGTCATCAATGGCTGCTCTGATCTGATGGTCGACGTCTTTGGAGACGTGGGCCGCCACGCTCGGTCTGCTGTGTCCTGCCCCGTCTTACCGCTGGGTGTTGCTGTTGAGATTGATGGCGTCTTTGAGGTCAGCGCCTAGTGCTTAGAATTGCACATCGTGGGCTTTGGGGTCCGGGCGTTCCGGAGAACTCTCTCGCTGCGTTTCAGGCAGCGGCTGCGAACGGGTTTGGTGTTGAACTGGACGTGCACCTCACCAAGGACGAAGTGCCGATTGTCTTTCACGATGCAAACCTCAACCGGATGACAGGTGAGCAAGGTTATATCTTCGAAACCACATTCGAAGAGGCGCAGCGGTTGAGCCTCGGAGGAGACCAGATGCAAGCACCTCCGAGTTTGGCCCAGACACTCTCCAGCTTACCCAAGACCTCACCCATACTTGTGGAAGTTAAAACACCCCATCGCGACAGCCCGCATGACGAGGTCAAAACGGCGACAAAAGTCCTTGATGTGATCAAAGCGACTTTACCGAGCGCATGCTGTATGAGTTTTTCGACGATCATCACGAATGAGATTGCGGGGACCCTACACGCCTCACAGATTGGCTACCTCGCCGACGAGGGCGATAGCCGACCCGTTCAGGCAGTCCGCGATACTGGGTCAGGCTTTGCCGCAGTGTGGCGCGACGATGTCGAACAGGCCAGAGCGATCATCGGAGAGGACGGCCCCCAGCTCTATACATGGACGATAAAGTCACAAGATCAGCAAAGTGCGGTCAAACCTTATGTCGATGGTGTGATTTTCGAGGGTTTTTGAGCGTGCCCTCTTTCCGAAGCGCGATCATCGGCTAGGTTCCATCTCATGGATGATACAACCCTCAAACTCCGAATGGTTGAGAGCCTGTCTGAGGTTGAACCGCTCGCATGGGATGCGGTCGCCAATCCGCCGGGACGCAATTTCGATCCTTTCTTGAGCTGGAGTTTTCTGGAGGCAATGGAGAGCACAGGTGCGGCCACGCCAGAAACCGGCTGGACGCCCGCTCATCTGCTGCTTGAAGGGCCCGAAGGGCATTTGCGCGCAGCGATGCCGCTTTATGCCAAAACGCACAGTCAGGGCGAGTTTGTATTCGACCATAGCTGGGCGGATGCCTATTACCGCGCAGGGGGGCAGTATTATCCAAAGCTGCTGTCCGGTGTGCCATTTACCCCCGTCACAGGGCGGCGTCTTCTTGTTCCCCCTGGCCCGGATGAAATTCATCTTCAGCGAGCCCTGCTAGCTGGAGCGATACAACTCGCTGAGCAGAACGAGTTTTCATCGCTACACGTTAATTTTCTGGAGGCTGGTCTTGCAGAGGCATTGAGCCAAGACGGTATGCTCATCCGGAAGGATCAGCAGTTTCATTGGGTCAATGATGGCTATCAGAGTTTTGATGACTTCCTTGCCGCGCTGTCATCGGCCAAACGCAAGAATTTGCGAAAAGAACGTCAAAAAGCGCAGGCGGACTTAACGTTTCAGCATCTCAGTGGTGACGACATCACGGAGGCGCATTGGGACGCTTTTTATGAGTTTTACATCGACACTGGACAGCGCAAATGGGGCTCCCCTTATCTGAATCGGGAATCCTTCTCTGTTCTTGGTGAGCGTCTGTCCGACCGTATTCTATTGATCTTTGCGCTGGACGATGATCGCCCGATTGCAGGCGCGATGAATATGATTGGAGATGACGCGCTTTTTGGGCGCTATTGGGGCTGCACAGAGCACCGCCCGATGCTTCATTTCGAAACCTGTTATTACCAAGCGATCGATTTTGCGATTGAACACGGCCTCAAAACCGTCGAAGCAGGCGCGCAAGGTGGGCATAAGCTCGCGCGAGGATACGGCCCGGTCATCACATATTCCGCGCATTGGATCGCCCATGTCGGCCTACGCGAAGCGATCCACGACTATCTCAGACGTGAAAGCGCAGCTGTCGATCACGAGCAGGGCTTTTTACGCGAACGCACGCCGTTTAAAAAAGGGCAATAAGACGATGTCGGGGGCGGTCATTTTAGCGCGATATTCTTCGATTGAAGAGGCGTTGGTCGTTTATTCATTATTGCGGGCCAATAGCATCGAGGCCTCTCTCGAAAACTGGCATCATGCGCAGAATGACTGGTTTCTAGTTCACGCGCTAGAAGGCGTCGCGATACGAGTTCCATGGCACGAAATTGAAGATTCTAAACGTATTTTGTCCGACAAATTTGACGCATCGCCAATTGCTGATGACGCATCGACTGAGCCTCGAAATCGGCGCATAATACGACGATGGTCGCTACCTGTAGTCTTCCTAGGCTTTGTGAACCTACCTATTTTAATTGGGTTTTGGGCTGCAATCGAGCTCTTTCCAATAACGATGGAGGGTGACCCCCGCGTCTATCACGAAGCGAGGGTGGCACAGAACGCCCAGGACAGAGAATTACGCCAAAGGCTCGCTCAACAAGCTGAGCCCGAAGCGTTTATTGTTAGAGATATAGATTCGCTGCCGCCAGCACCACCGCCCCCATCACCGGAGATTTATCACATTGGGCGCGCCTCAACCTATCCGAACTTGGAGGGATTAGCGATTTATCTGGCTATCATCGGTCTTCTTGTAGCCTACGAAAACCGCAGGCGAGATAGGAACGAAGAAAGCGATCGGCCTGCAGACATCAAAAAATAAGGACCCAACACCATGACCCTTCACGCTGAATACGATCCAGATAACATCTTCGCGAAAATCTTGCGCGGGGATATGCCGAGCGTGAAAGTATTTGAGGATGATATCGCGCTCGCTTTCATGGATGTGTTTCCTCAAGCAGAAGGCCACACTTTGGTCATCCCAAAAGACGTTGAAGCCCGCAATCTGCTGGATATGCCGACGGAGAAACTCGGGGCTTATATGGGGCGTGTTCAAACAGTTGCACGCGCGGTCGAAGCGGGCCTGCAACCGGATGGTTTA
>JBCCDF010000045.1:0-14432 GCA_039030935.1 Pseudomonadota bacterium
CCATGAAAGTCTTCCGCCGTCACAGGAACGCGTAAGAGAGGTCGCGGGGCTCCAGCGTGTACGGGCACGGACTCCTCTTCTGCAAGCGTTCGGATAATCCGGGCATTCAGGGCGGTCTGCGCGCCTCTGACATTTCCAGCGACGGTTGTGATGGCCAAAACGTCAAAGCGGGGTGAGTTCAAGAGCGCCAAAAGCGCAACGGCATCATCAAGCCCGGGATCGCAATCAAACAGAACTTTCATTCGGCTCTCCTGCGCCGACCCGACTTATTTTGCAAGAAAACGAAGTTGAAAACTCCTAGCGTGAGGACTGGACTTAAAGCGCCGCCTCGACCGAGGTTACTTCCGGCACATAGGCCCGCAGCATGTTCTCAATGCCCTGCTTCAACGTATAGGTCGATGACGGGCACCCCGCACAGGCACCGCGCATGGCCAAGTGCACAACGCCGGTGTCTTCCTCAAACCGATAAAAGACGATGTCGCCACCATCTTGAGCGACGGCAGGCCGAACCCGTGTTTCGATCAGTTCGATAATCTCGCTGACGATTTCAGCAGCCTCACCTTCATAGTCGTCAGCTGAGCCTCCAATGTCTTGCTCAGCGACACCGCTTGTTTCAACCGCGGGCAGCCCGGCCATGAAATGATCCATGATCGCGGCCATGGCCATCGGCCTGACATGCGCCCAGTCACTGTCTGGCTCTTTTGTCAGCGTAATGAAGTCACGTCCAAGGAAGACCCGCGTGACCCCTGAGACCTTGAACAAGGCGCGCGCGAGCGGGCTGATCCCTGCTTCTTCAAAAGCCGCGAAGTCATACGGTCCCGTAGTGCCGGTGACAGGCTGACCCGGCAGGAATTTCAGCGTTTCCGGATTTGGGGTCGGTTCAGTCTCGATTTGCATCATCTATGGCCTTTATCTACCACCCTTAAATGAGCGCCACAGCAGGCGCTTTCAAGAGCCATAGCTCCGGGTCGCATTCATGACGGGCCCAAAGCGAGAGCAAAACGCTCACTTCCAGTCCACAAACGGACCGAGACAATAAAACAGCATTGCCCTGTTGCAATATTCTCAAAGTGTTTGATACACAATATAAAACGGCGTTCGGCGCGGGAGGAAAATATGCCAAGACCAGCAGGGGTGCGGAATCACGACTTCGAGGAAAAGCGCTTTGCACTGCTTGATCAACTCACAGATTTCGCCCTGAACGATGATTTGAGGCGGCCGTCACTGCGCCAATTTGCAATCGCGGCGGGAGCCTCTGAGCCGACACTTCGGCACTATTTCAGTGACCGTCAGGGCGTTGTGATCGCTATCCTCAACCACATTCATGATCGCGGTGTGTCATTGTGGGATGTCATCAAAACCCCCTCTAAAGACGCCGCATCTGCTGTGGAGGAGTATTTCCGCGTGACCCAAGCTGGCCTGACCCATGGCGGTTTCGCCCGTGCGCACGCTTTCGGCTTGATTGAAGGCATGGCCGATGAGGTCGTCGGCCAGGCCTATTTGAAAGCCTTGCTTGATCCAGCGCTCAAGGCTGTACAAGAGAAATTAGAGGCGACCGCTGGCGATATTTATCTTGGGGAGTCAGGGCGCGCAGCAGCCTTCATGATGCTCGCACCAATCCTCGTTATGACGCTTCACCAACAATTGCTGGGCGGTGCTGAAAGCTCAGCGATTGAACCGGACAGTTTCCTCAATCAGATTCAAAACTGGTTAGTGTCAGGGCTACCCGGCAAGGGCGCTGCGTAGCGCGTCCAGATCACTCTCTGGCGTCGTCCAACTACACACAAAACGGTGCGAACCATCGATCCAAGGATAAAAGGCACCACCCGCCGCGCGTAATCGGCGCTCCACATCATCTGGCAGACTTGCGAAAACCTCATTTCCGTCAACACTATGGGCGAGGCTGACCCCCTCTACACTGCAAATGATATTTGAGAACTCGCGCGCACGCTTATTCGCCGTCTCGGCGAGTTGAAGCCAGAGCTGATCCCTTAGCAGAGCTTCAGCCTGTGCCGCAATAAAGCGCATCTTTGGAGGCATATGGCCTGAGCGTTTCGCCCGCGCCAACAGGGCCTTATACCGCGTGCGCATCTGACCAAACAGTATGATGATCTCGCAGCCAATCGCGCCAGTTTTCGTTAGGCCGAGGGTCACCACATCAACACCGGCACGCCACGTCATATCGGCCAATCTCGCTCCCGTTGACACAAGTGCGTTTGCGAGCCGTGCCCCATCAAGATGCACGCTCAGATCAGCATCATGCGCGAGACGAGCATAGTGAGCCACGCGGTCCGCCGTATATGCCGTGCCACTTTCGCTCAGATTGGTCAGCGAAAGTGTCTCGGGGGGCGTCTCATGAACAAAGTCGCGATCAATGCCAGCAAGTGCATCCCGCAATGCCTGCTCGTCTATTTGTGCGGATGGCCCGTCCAGCAAATGAAGCTTGGCCCCGCCTGTGAAGAATTCAGGCGCGCCACGCTCATCACGCTCAATATGGGCTTCGCGGTGACACAGGATCGACCCCGTCGGCGAGCACATAACGGAGAGGGCAAGCGCATTCGAAGCAGAACCACTCGCGCACATCCAAAACTCGAAATCATCGGTTTCGAGGACCTCTTTAAGCAGGTCACGAACACGAACAGTAACGCCATCATCACCATAGCTCGCTTGCATCCCCGAATTGGCGCTCGCGAGCGCCTCAATCACTCTAGGGTGCGCGGGGGCCGACGTATCAGACGAGAAGTTCATTCTAAAAAGCCAAGTCCGGTGTCTGCCAGATGAGGTGCTGGCCACCATCGCTGCAGATCATCTGACCGGTCACACTTTCAGCGCCAATTAGATAGCGCAAGGCTTTAACGATCTCGTCCGGATTTGATCCCTCTCCGGTCAGTGTTGCGCCCGCTTCAGAGGCAAACTCCCCCACTTTTTGGTGAACATTTTCAAGCGTTGGGCCCGGACCGATTGCATTGACGCGAATATTCGGGGCGAAAGCCTGAGCCATCGTCTTCGTTGCCGTCCAGAGGGCTGCCTTTGATAGCGTATAAGTGAAAAATTGCGGATTAAGTTTCAGGACCCGCATATCGATCATATTGACGATAAGACCGCGCATCTCTTCAGGAAGTGCACGGGCGAAATGCTGGGATAGCGTGACGGGTGCTCGAAGATTTGGATCAAAGTGATGATCCCAGTTCTCACGTGTGTGCTCGAGCGCGCTATCATCATCGAATGTCGATGCTGAATTCACTAAAAGGCTCAAAGGCCCACCAAGCGCTTCATGAGCGGCGCGTTGCAGCGTCGCGGCCTGCTCCTCGATTGCCAGGTCGGCCTGAACAAGTTCGGCCACACCCCCAGCTTTTCTGATCCTACTCGCCGTCTCTTCTGCCCCTGATTTCGACCCTCGATAGTGAACGGCGACCGACCAGCCATCTTCACCAAGAGCCAGCGCCATCGCTTGACCCAACCTGGCTCCAGCGCCCGTCACAAGCGCGCGCTTCGGTCCGTCCGTTAAAAAGGGTCGCATCATAAAAATGGCCTGCGTTAAGTGTTTCGATCAGTCAGTGAGACGATAAGTGAAGTCACATAACGTAGAAAAAAGACGCCGCCAAATAGAGCAGCGCCACAAACCTGTCCCCGCACTCAGCGCATCCAAACTAATCGAGGCGACGGAACTCTATCAGGTTCAAAAGACCAAAAAGAGCGAAGGTAATCCCGATCGCAATAAGAGCCCACATTGTTTCAATTCCCTAGATAACTTCACCTTACATAGACGCGAGAACGCGAATTGACGAGCCTTTTTCACCAGATGAGAGGACCATTATGTCGCGCTAGAGAATGGCTAAAAGAAGCGAAACACTGATCAGCAATCCCGCGGATAGCAGGATTGGAAGCAGATTAAACCGCGAGGAGGAAAGCATCGGGCGCATGGTGCCAAGCTGGCCCAAAGAACAGGCAAAACTTCGGAGCGAACAAGGCAATTTCCGTCATGACATGGCGAAAATCGGACAATTATTTTCAATCCATGTTAAGTTTGCTTGCGTAAAGCTTAACACTGTCGGGCGCCCTTTACCCGGCATTATATTCGTCAGCGCAGCGCCGTCCCCTTTTGGTTTGCGCAGACACTAGAGCGACCGCGTCTCCCCCTTTAGGCGCGGTCGTTTTGCATTTGGGTAATGGCCTGTCTTAAATAGTGAAATCCCGTATACGCCGACAGAGCAGCGGCTAACCAAATCAGGATGAGGCCAATCGTATGGATTGGGGCTTGTCCCACCGCGATCAGAGGCGCTCCGAGAACGCCGCCAATACCAACCATTTCCAGCGCTGTTTTCCACTTGGCGAGACTAATCACGGGCAACTCAATCGATGGGGAAAGCCTGATCAGGGTCACTCCGGCATCTCGGGCGATGATCAACACCGTCGGGATGAGGATGATCAGCCCGCCGTCCATTTGAATGCAAAGCGCAGCCAGCGCAGCCGCAACCAAAAGCTTATCGGCCACCGGGTCTAGAAACGCTCCAAATGCGCTCACAGCGTCAAGCTTGCGAGCGGCATAACCGTCAAAGAAGTCACTAATTGCCGCGAACACAAACAGGATGAGCACCCAAAGCGGTGACAGAGACAGGATCGCCCAACCCACCACAAAGGCCAACCCACACCGCGCAATCGTGAGAAAATTCGGCAGCCACGTCCAATTCATACTAATGGTTTCGCCCTAATGGGTCGTTGTGTCTTCGTTGCCGAGACCGTCCCAGAATTTCTTAACCCGCCCCATGAAGCCCTCGCTTTCGGGATTACAATTGGCCCCCGAACACTCACAGAATTCCTGCAGCAATTCACGCTGGCGCGCGGTCAGATTACGCGGCGTTTCAACAAACATCTCAATGTAGAGGTCACCCGTCTGCCCGGACCCGCGAAGCGATGGCATACCTTTCCCGCGCAAACGCAGTTTACGACCTGTTTGCGCGCCTTCTGGAATGTTCACGCGTGCCCGGCCACCATCAATATTTGGGACTTCCACCTCGCCGCCAAGCGCGGCCGTCACCATGGGCACAGGCGTGCGGCAGTACAGGTTTGGTCCGTCACGCTCAAAAATATCATGCTCATCAACACTGACGAAAATATAAAGATCACCCTTCGGCCCGCCCATGTCTCCCGCTTCGCCCTCACCGGATAGACGAATGCGCATGCCGGTTTCGACGCCCGCTGGGATTTTCACCGACAGCTTGCGGTTTTCTTGGACCTGACCCTGCCCACTACAGGTTTTACAGGGCGTCGGGATCACCTGCCCAGTGCCGCGACAGGTCGCGCAGGTCCGCTCCATCTGGAAAAAGCCCTGACTGGTTCGCACGCGCCCGGCCCCACCACATGTCGAGCACGTTTCAGGACTGGTCCCCGGCTCCGCGCCAGACCCCTCACAAACGCTGCACGTCACAGCTGTCGGAATGACAATCTCAGCATTTTTGCCGGAGAACGCTTCTTCCAATGAGATATCCATATCATAGCGCAGATCACTCCCGCGCGCAGGTCCGCTGCGACGGCGTCCGCCGCCCCCAAAAGGGCTGGAGCCGCCAAAAACCTGACTGAAAATGTCTTGGAAAATATCGCCGGGATCGCCACCGCCAAACGGGTTTCCACCGCCGCCACCCATCCCGTTTTCAAAGGCCCCATGCCCGAAGCGGTCATAGGCCGCGCGCTTTTCCCCATCGGAAAGCACCGCGTACGCTTCACCGACTTCTTTAAAGTTCGCCTCCGCAGCCTCATCGCCCGGATTCTGATCCGGATGGTACTTCATCGCAAGCTTACGATAAGCACTCTTCAGGGCTTTATCGTCTACGTCTCTCGAGACGCCGAGCACGTCATAATAATCGCGTTTGCTCATCACTGGCTCTTTATTGTCTAAAAACTCTCCACGCTCAAAGTGGGGCGCGCCGCTGTTAATCGCAAGGGGCAGGCCGTAGCGCGAATCAGATGGTGGTATTAGAGTGAGAGTATGCCTGACAGTGCACCGCCTCCCTTACGTCCAATGATCAGCCAGCTTCCGCCCGATGCAGTCAATAGAATTGCGGCTGGCGAAGTGGTTGAGCGCCCTGCCGCCGCGGTCAAAGAGCTGGTCGAAAACGCACTTGATGCAGGCGCGCGCTCTATCTCCGTCAGCATAGACGGCGGCGGCCTGAAGCGGATCATCGTCGAAGATGATGGCTGCGGCATGAGCGGTGAAGACATGCAGCTCGCCCTGCAGCGCCATGCAACTTCGAAGCTCCAGCCTGGTGAGGATGGCCGTATCGATCTTCTAAACATCTTCACCATGGGCTTCCGGGGTGAAGCCCTGCCCTCCATTGCCAGTGTCAGTCGAATGACGATGGCCTCGCGCATCGAAGGCGGTGAGGCAAGCGAGCTTTATATCGAAGCCGGCCGCGTTGAAGGCCCCAAACCAGCCGCTTTCACCGGTAGTGCGCTGAGCGGGACCCGCATTGAGGTCCGCGATCTGTTTTATGCAACGCCTGCCCGCCTGAAGTTCATGAAGACAGAACGCGCTGAAACAATGGCTGTCACAGACGCCGTTAAACGCCTTGCTATGGCGCGTTGCGACGTCGGCTTTAGTCTCGAAAGCAATGGGCGCAGCGTTTTTCGCTATGGTGCCCACCCGGACACAGCCCAAGGTCACCTAGAGCGCCTTGGCGCGATTATGGGGCGGTCCTTCCGCGAAAATGCGCTTGAGATTGATGCAGAACGCGACGGCGTTCGCCTCACTGGTTTTGCGGGTCTCCCCACACTCAATCGCGGCAATGCGCAGCAGCAATACCTGTTCGTCAACGGACGACCCGTTAAAGACCGTATGCTCAACGGTGTGATCCGCGCCGCCTATCAGGATTTCCTTGCGCGCGACCGCCACCCGCTGGCCGCGCTCTTCCTCGATCTCGACCCTGAATATGTCGATGTGAACGTGCACCCCGCCAAAACTGAAGTCCGCTTCCGCGACCCCCAAAATGTGCGCGGTCTGATCATCGGCTCGCTTCGCCATACCCTCGCCGCTGCGGGTCATCGCGCAAGCACGAGTGTTGCCGACGAAGCCCTCGGCATGGTCAGGAACGAACCTGTTCAGGCTGACGTGTTCCGCCCATCCAGTCTCTGGGCTGAGCCACGGACATCCATTAATCCAGTTCCATCTCAACCAGGTCAGGAACAGTATCCGTCCAGCTCAAGCCTAAATACACCCCAACCCGGCTCAGTAAACGAAGGGTACGATGCCCACTATGCCTCCGATCCGAAAGGGGCCCCGGCGGCGCGCACCGAGATATCGGAAGACAGCCCAACAGATTTCCCCCTCGGTGCCGCTCGTGCGCAGCTCCACGAGAATTATATCGTTGCTCAGACCGATGACGGCATCATCATCGTCGATCAACACGCTGCCCATGAACGCCTCGTCTATGAGGATATGAAACGCCAGATGCGCGAAGGGGGGATCAAACGCCAAGCCCTTCTGATCCCGGATGTCGTCGACCTGACCGAAGACGAGGCCGCCCGCGTTTTAGAGCGCGCAGACGAACTGGCCGATCTCGGGCTCGAAATCGAACCTTTTGGCGCAGGCGCTGTTTGTGTTCGGGCAACCCCTGCTCTCTTTGGTGAAATGGATGCTGTTGGCCTGATCCGCGATCTCGCCGATGATTTCGCAGAGTATGATGCTGGCCTTGCCCTTAAAGAACGCTTCGAAGACGTCATGGGCAATATGGCCTGCCGCGGATCGGTCCGCGCCGGACGCCGCCTCAATGGGCAAGAGATGAATGCCCTTCTGCGCCAGATGGAAGCCACACCCCATTCCGGCCAATGCAATCACGGCCGCCCCACTTATATCGAGCTCAAACTTCACGACATCGAAAAACTGTTTGGGCGTCGATAAACAGCTCACAATAAAACAGTTTTATGAAATCCTCAGCTCTGATAGGTGAAAACGACCCACCAAAGATTGATCGCGTTCACCCCATCCGCTAGGCGAACTGAGAGCCGCTCTCGTCGCGGTGACATATGAGGGCAGACGACCATGATGATTGGCGGCGTGGAACTCTTCGCAATTATTGGCTTTCTCTTTGCGGCCTACGCCGTCATCGCCAATGACTCTATCCAAACCCTAGGTACATTCCTGGCCTCTAATGCACAACGCCCCTGGTGGATTCTCTGGATCTTTGCGGCCGGTATCATGGTCGCAGCCCTTCTCACAAATCAATTCGGGCTCCAAATCTCCGCCTTCTTCGCAGAACGCGATATGATGTTTTTCGCGAACTTCTTTGGTGAGTTTGATGGCGGCGTCGCGGACGGCAAGCTAAACAAGATTCCATACCCCGAAACAGGTATCCAATGGTGGCACGCGCTGCCGCCTCTCGTTCTTCTCTTCCTAACCCGCTTTGGGATTCCGGTCTCGACAACCTTCCTTGTTTTGACGGTCTTCGCCATGTCCGGCGGTGCAGACACGGAAGGCGTGATGCCGTCCATGCTGATCAAGTCCCTGACAGGCTACGCGGTGGCCTTCGCCGCAGGCGCTGTCATATGGTTGATCATCTCGCGCATATGGGAAACTTGGATCGGTCGCACAAAAGGCGAAAAGATCAGCCCGGCTTGGACCGTATTCCAATGGATGACCACAGCCTTCCTCTGGTTCACCTGGCTGCAGCAAGACTTCGCCAATATTTTTGTCTTCCTGCCGCGAGAGCCTGTCTTCAACGAGGCAGGCGAGGTCACGAAAATGGCCTTCGATCCTGGCATTATCATCTTCGGCGCCCTGATTATGGCCGCCATGATGGCCTATATTTTCGCGACGCGCGGGGGTGTCATTCAAAAAATCGTCTTGGCGAAGACGCATACCGTAGACGTTCGCGCGGCGACCATTGTCGACCTGATTTACGCAATTGTACTCTATTACTTCAAAGAACTGAACGACGTTCCGATGAGTACGACATGGGTTTTCCTCGGCCTGCTGGCAGGGCGCGAGTTGGCAATCTCTTTTGTAACCGACCTGAAAGACCGCACCGTTGCGGCCGTCGATGTTTGGTCAGATGCCGGCAAGGCTTTTATCGGTTTGGTGATCAGTGTCGCACTGGCTGTCGGACTGCCATGGGCAGCGACAGGAAACATGCCGACGTTTTAAGATCGGTGTCTAGCCCGCGCTCAGCACACCGCGCTTGATCAGTTCTTCGCCAATCTGAACCGCGTTCAGTGCCGCGCCCTTGCGGAGATTGTCAGAGACATTCCAGAACATGATCCCGTTCTCAACGCTCGGATCTTTGCGCACACGGCTGACATAGCTTGCCCATTCACCGACGCATTCGACCGGCGTCATAAACTGATCCTCTTGCGGGTTATCAATCAACACGACCCCATCGGCCTCACGGAATAATTCCTGCGCTTGCTCAACGCTCAGCGGGTCTTCCAGCTCAACATTTACGCTTTCAGAATGGCCCACAAAAACCGGCACACGCACGCAAGTCGCGACCAGTTCAATGCTCTCATCAAGGATCTTTTTCGTCTCGACCCGCATCTTCCACTCTTCTTTGTAGAAGCCATCATCCATCGCGACATCGATTTGCGGGATGACATTAAACGCGATCTGACGGGTAAATTCAGTCGGGGTCGGCGCATCATTGACGAAGATGCCCTTGGTCTGGATCCAAAGCTCATCCATCGCCGCTTTGCCCGCACCTGAGACAGACTGATAGGTCGAGACGACAACCCGCTTGATCCCCGCGGCCTGATGCAGCGGTTTCAGCGCGACCAGAAGCTGCGCGGTCGAACAGTTCGGATTGGCGATGATACCCTTTGCTTTATAGCCTAGCACCGCCTCGCCATTCACTTCAGGCACGATTAGCGGCACGTCAGGGTCCATCCGCCACGCGCTCGAATTATCGACAACAATCGCACCCGCCGCAGCAATCTTTGGCGACCACTCTTTAGAGACACTGCCACCTGCCGACATTAGCACCAAGTCGACGTCACTAAAGTCAAACTGCTCCAAATCTTCAGCGAGCAGCGTCCTATCTCCATAGGAGCATTTTTTACCCAGAGAGCGGCGCGATGCGACAGCATGCACTCTCATTGCCGGGAAGTTGCGCTCATCCATAATGTTGAACAGTTCGCGACCCACATTCCCAGTCGCACCAACAACGGCAACACGCAGCGACATGTCTGAACCTCCAATAAAACAGCGCGGGTCATGTCACGACCAATCGTAACTTGCAATAGGCCCCCAAGCTCATAATTTGAGATCAGGAGTCAGGCCCATGTATGAAGATATCATTCACCGTTACATCACATCTTATAATCAGCGCGATATCGAAGGCATGCTTGATTGCGTGACCGATGATGTCGTGTTCGAAAATATCTCAAATACAGGCCAATCCCTGCGCTTTGAAGGGCGTGATCGAATGGGCAATGTGGCCTATCTCTCGGGCAATGCGTTTTCCTACAGGCGTCAAAAACTCATCAGTCTGGTGGTCGGTGAGGGAAAAGCGGCCGCTGAGATTGAATTTGAAGGCAAGGCCGCCGTCGATCTCCCAAATGGCACCAAGGCAGGCGAGAATATCAAAATCAGAGGCGCGAGTTTCTTCGAGTTTCGCGGGCGCTTACTCTGTCGAATTGCCGACTACAGCTAGGGCTGAACACCACTCTTAATCTATGACGACATCCAGCCAGGGTTTGCCGGGATAGGCTTCGGGATCAGCCTCAAGCCCATAACAGACCTCCAGCAAAGGCGACTGGGAAAATGTCGGTGGCGCGCGGAAATGGCCTTCACGCCCATCAATGATCAAATCGCAATTACAATCGAGGCCATCTTCTTCGAGCCCATCAATGCTCTGCTTGATCCGTTTACACCCGGCCTCTTCCCTACTGGAGATTTCGGTGCGCATGGCGTAGCCAGCTTCCTGCCATGAGGTCGCCGCGGTCCGGCATTCGTCAGCATCAGCCAAAGGGCTCAGAATAAGAGCGATCAGAATAGAAGTCATCAGTCTCATAAGCAACGACCAAGCAGGAATGAGGCCAACCCGATAGGATTCAGGATGAGAGCGACGCGCTAAGAGACGATCACTTTCTCCTCATTAAACCAGATTGGACTTCGACTCAGATCGATGAACTTTTTCTCGTCTTCCAGCAGTTCATTCCCTGCGGCTGCCGTCGCTGGATCATTTGCCGTTTCCAACAAGCTTTCCCAACTCTCAAACCAAAGCTCCGCAATGCCATCATAGCTCTCAGGCGCACCCCGGCTTTGACGCGTGGCATCATTGAAAGGATGATTAAGTGCATGAGTTTGAACATAGCGCTTGATGCCGAGCGTGTCGGCGAGGCGCGCCACCAAAGGCGCGTGGGTGTTGTACCAATAGTCCTGGAAGGCGTCCCGGCTCATCCCGGGTAGGCGGTGTAGGCAAAAGGTGAGTTTCAGCATAAATCTGTCCTCCGTTCGCCAACGGTAAGCGCAGACAGATCAGTCCTCAAGCTCGAAGCGATAACTTTCAATCACCGTATTGGCGAGCAGCTTCTCACACATCTCTTTGACCCGGGCCTCAGCGTCACCGGCCGCCGTCTCATCCAAGTCAAGTTCAATGACCTTCCCGATCCGTGCGCCTTGAACCTCACCAAACCCCATCCGGCCCAGCGTATCCGCCACGGCCTTGCCTTGCGGGTCGAGGACCCCCGATTTCAAGGCGATGTGCACGGTCGCTTTCATTTGGAGCCTCCCTTAAGCGTAACGATCTCTGCTCCTTGGGCTGATTCCTTGATGATGCCGAGGCGTCTTGCAACCTCAGCATAGGCCTCTGTCACCCCGCCAAGATCACGGCGGAATCGATCCTTATCGAGCTTCTCATTGGTCTCCATATCCCACAAACGGCAATTATCCGGACTGATCTCATCGGCCAGAATGATCCTGGTCATATCATTCTCAAAATAACGACCAAATTCGAGTTTGAAATCGACCAACCGGATCCCAACCGAATAGAAAATTCCCGTCATAAAGTCGTTGACCCGCAAAGCTGCCGCAACCATTTCATCTAACTCATGCGGTGCTGCCCAACCAAAGGCCGCAATGTGCTCCTCGGCAATAATCGGATCGCCCAGCGCATCGTCTTTCAGATAATACTCAACCAAGGCTCGCGGCAGCGGCTTTCCTTCTTCAAGGCCCAATCGTTTTGCGATGCTGCCTGCCGCAATATTGCGAACAACGACCTCTAGCGGGATGATCTCCACTTTCTTGATCAACTGCTCACGCATATTGAGCCGCTTGATGAAATGGTTCGGGATCGAGGCCGCACTCAGCCCGTTCATGAAATACTCGCTGATCCGGTTATTCAGAACCCCCTTGCCATCAAGCACCGCTTTTTTCTCAGCATTGAAAGCCGTCGCATCATCCTTGAAGTGTTGGATCAGCGTGTTCGGCTCAGGTCCCTCATACAGGATTTTCGCTTTGCCTTCATAAATTACGCGTCGTCTCGACATACCAACCCCTCAACCGTGCAAGCACCAAAGCCAATCTCATACGCCAGTCCGTGAAGACACGCAAAAGGCATATTGCACTGATCGGCGTCCCGACCCTATATCGAAAGTGTAATCGGCAAGGAGATCGACATGTCCTCATTCAATGACCGCAAGCGCGGCGAAGAAGCCAAATATGCCATGGACGAAGCCACTGAGTTCAAAGTCATGGCACGGCGCAATAAGCTGCTCGGCTTGTGGGTGGCAGATCAGATGAATCTTAGCGGTGATGAAGCGGATGCATATGCCAAGAGCGTTGTGCTCGCCGATCTCGAAGAGCCCGGTGATGAAGACGTGTTCCGCAAAGTCTGGGGCGATGTAACCACAAACAGTCTCGACATCAGTGAAGCGGTCTTGCGTGAGAAAATGGCAGCCCTCATCCCGCTCGCGCGCGACCAGATTGCAGGCGAAGCTAAGTAAGTCTTGAATGTATTGGTGTGAGCGCCATCTCGAAGTCTGTAGATAAGGAATAAACTATGTCAGACGACGTTCAGTCTTTCATCGATGAAGCCGTCAAATCAAAAGACGTTTTGCTCTTCATGAAGGGCACACCCACATTTCCACAATGCGGGTTCAGCTCGGTCGTTGTGCAGGTGCTCGATTACCTTGGTGTTGAATACGAGGCCCTGAATGTTCTTGACGATCAGGAGATCCGCGAGGGCATCAAAGTCTACTCAAACTGGCCGACAATTCCTCAGCTCTACGTCAAAAGCGAGTTCGTCGGGGGCGCCGATATCGTCAAGGAAATGTTCGAGAGCGGCGAATTGCGCGATTATATGGTCGAAAAAGGTATCGAACTCGAAGCTGCCTAACCTGTAAGACTTCTTACAAATTTGACCCATCCATTTAGGCTGATCCACAGACCTTTGAGATACACCCCCTCAGATGAGAAGAGGGCGTTCTTCAATTATAAAAACTGCTATCCTATGGTCAGCGGGTCTCAGTGCATTGGCGCTAAACGCGAGCACTGAGACAATTGATGCGCCTCATTTCAATGTTCCGGGCTTGGTCGTCGTCTGGGGTGCAGACGGGACCGGAAATGCCCCAATTGTTTCTGACTTTATCAGTGAGCGGAATGCCATATCGACCGATTTGATTGCCGGTGATGTCCATACGCTGGTCACTGGCTCACTTGACCCTCTGGATGAGTCTTTTCCAGACGGCACAGGCGCAGCCTTGCGGATTCAGCGATCACCTGGTGGTGGCAATCAGACGACACGCCAAGGCGATCGCTTCACAAGTGCTGACGATACGATCAATGCGTTTAGATTGCGTGGAAACACAGACGTCCGCACGATCCGAAGTGAGATTGAAAGCAGCTTCTACGTCGCGTCCAACAAGGCGTTCAGCATCGATGTCGTAGCAAGCAGCGCAGGCGATCCCGCAGACTTGAATCTTATCCGCCTCCGAATGCGTCTGGCACAATCTGGCACAGATAGCGGTCTCGATTTCGGCTCCGCCGCGCAATACCCACATACTGGAAACACCGATCGCAGCGGCGTGCGCTGGGGGAACTATCGTCGTCTAAGCGCGCTAACAGGCGGGCAAAATATCTTCCGGGGAAACCGCCGCACGGCACTCAGCCGGGGGACCATCCCAGATCAGTCCGTCCGCTTCGATCTCGATTATCGCTGGAATACTGGAAACATCGACTTGGCCGAAGGCACCTTCGACGTCGAAGCTGAAGTCGTCTACACGGTCTATATCCCATAAAACGTCAGCAATATCTAATTGAAAATCGTGGGCTTCTTCTCAAAGAAACGCTCTTCCGCGCGCGCAATGTGGGCATGCATCCGCTCGGGCGCCATGGAATAGGTTTCCCGGCGTAAGAAATTCATCAAATCGTGACGTTTGCCAGCTTTCTCTAAATCATCCGGGCCAAGCGTTTCACCAATATGCACCGGTACCACAGTCCCAATCCG
>JBCCDF010000046.1:0-14425 GCA_039030935.1 Pseudomonadota bacterium
CCACCAACTGACCATAATCAGCCGCTCGCGCCCTTCCTTTGCCTTTTGCGCGCACTGAATGGCCAGCTGCAACCAAAGCCACGGCCAGAAGAGGGGCGAGCATAGCTCAAACAGATCGTGGTAGCGCGAATAGATCATGCCCTGCAGTCTAAGGCCGCTCTGAAGGGGTGGGAATAGATTTAGGGGAAAGTGCGGTGGGTGTTGGGGGAGGGTGGGGGATAAGTGAGGTAATTCTGCTTTGCGAGCAAAAGAAGACGTTAGAAATTTTGCAAGCGGAAGGTCGCAATCATAGGTAAGTGAGGCCCTACATCGACAGGTTAGGATTGAAATAGCGCTTTCGCTGCATCGAAGCCTTCGACGAGCTCGTCTTTTCTCTCGAGAAATTTTAGAGAACCATTTGTGTTTCGATCGGTCCAATAGTGCCCTTCGACGGTCCCAGCATCATACGAAATGTCGGTGAACAAGGCTGATCCATAGTGAATTTCACTTCTCTCACCGCGAAGTTCAACGCTTGGTGTATTGCGGTACATTACGGCGAGTGAAAACAAACCGCCGCGATCAGAGGTCAGATTCTCTGCTATGGATGCAGATATCGCTTCGTCTGAGTAGAGATAGAAATTAAATGATACTAGCGTTTGTCGAATGACGACGTAGACATCTTTTTCAACCCGCTCGCCGTCTATCTTAAAATTCGAGATGAGCTTGCATTTCCATGTTCCAGTGAGGTCCGGTTTTTGAACAAGCCAATTTCTGAGAAAGCGCTGTTTCCAAATCCAGTTTACAAATACAACGGCGCTTAGTGTGACAACTGAAACGGTGACGCCAAACGGAGCCAATAGTTCCCAACTCAGCTCCTGACCGCGTATCAATAGAAAGCTACCCCAAACGAAGGCAGCATAAGCGATAATCACTGAAATTTGAGTGGTTAGTCTCATCCCATCACCATCCTAGATATCGCCACGCAGAAAGTGCAAATTTGTTTGCATCCTGATATGACCAAGGCTGCGCGCCCTTAAAGAGATACTTGAACTCACTCACTTCGCCCCACTCTGAGCACGAGGAGTATTCTTCCGTGTTTACGTATAAGAATCTCAGCGATTCCTTCACCATGTTTTCATAGCTGTCTCCGCTGAGAACAGAATTCGGAACATTCCAAACCAAACACTCTATCAAAAATCCGGGAATGTGATCAGCCGGATCAATCCCCTTTGATGCCATTTCGTTTTTCAGCCTTTTTAGTATTCTCACTACCGATTTATATCGCCTCCCGGTTTGGTTGTTTTTACTGACTCCATTTCGATGGTGGTCCTCAGGCCAGTTGATTACTCTGCTTGGAGAGCCATTATCGGGATGCAACTCAACGCCGACTGAATAATGGCCGTTTGCGGAATACCTACGATGTTCAAAGAACGGCGCGACATCGGCATCAACTCGAACAGTGTTGGCTTTAATGTCGAAGGCTTTGTTTCCTGGGGTCACGTTTTCAGCGCCAAACTTTTCGTTTAACGCCCGCTTCAAATCCGCCTTGAAGGTGGAGAATGAATACGTCGCTGGATCAATTCCTTGACCTGCAGCAGTCTGCCCTTCAGCGAGATCACAAAAGAACGTATCTCTACATAGAACTCCAACATCGACGTCGCTGTCGTTCCGGACGTTAGTGTTGTTGTGATAAGATCCCTGCAAAAAGACTGTGATCGATCTGGCGGATAACGCATTGCTGGCGGCTATGGCCTCTTTGATCATGCGAATTGCGCGCTCGCATTTTTCTTCCTCGTTGTCGCTAGGAGGTGACGTCCACGCGCGAAACTTTTGTTCCAAGGTAGTCATATGCGTTCTCCCGCAGTAGCGAAAAACTCGGCTCGCTCACGAATTGATTTACTAAAGTCCTAGAAATCAGCAAACAGTGATTTCCTCGAACTGAAAGAACTTGAATGTACAAGCCCGGATACCATGATTTTCTCTTAGACTGTCGAAAATTTTCTCCGACGACGCTTTTGGTATTTCATAATGGTGACGGGGAACCCTGCTACGCAGAGAGAATGCTGCGTGAACCGACCGCCACTACTGGCAGTGCCTTCAACAGTAATTTTCCACGGCTACTGGAACGAGCCGTTTCAACGAATCCTGCCATTCACGATGGGGCAATCTTGCTCAATCGCCGCGCTAATACCGATGGTTATTTCATTCATTCTTGGTCGATGAGATTGTTTCCACCGCCTACACAAACCGATTTCTTAGCGAACAAAGGCTCAGCATATTGGAGTTGTCTAGCGATGTCCGCGTTGAAAAATGTGGAGTGCACGGTTCTAATTGCGTCGACAGAAGCATACGAATTCCGAGATGGAGACACCACGGTCATCGCTAAATGATCGCTACCACTCCTCCCAGGTTTAGTATCACGCGTCGATATCTAATGTCCGGTTTTAGGAATTAGCAGACTTCCCCCTACTCCCCGCTCCAATTCGGTTTGCGTTTCTGGGCGAAGGCCATAGGGCCCTCGATCACGTCTGGGCCTTTTAGCATTCTGCGGACCGCATCGTAGCGGGTGGTGTAAGCGTCTTCGAAATTGGCGGTGTCGAGGCCTTTCATGGCGACTTCTTTTGACGTGCGGATGGAGGACGGGCTGCAGTCGCAGATCATCTCTGCCCATTTCATCGCTGTCTCCATCAGCTCGGCCTGAGGTACGACCTCGTTTACGAAGCCTAACTCTTTGCCTTCTGCGGCGGGGACGTGACGCCCTGTCAGGATCATGCCCATGGCGCGTTTTAGGCCGATCTGGCGCGGCAGCCGGTGCAGGCCACCCGCCAGCGCGGCGAGGCCGACTTTCGGTTCGGGCAGGGCGAAGCGGGCGTTGTCTGAGGCGATGATCAAGTCGCAAGCGAGTGCGATCTCAAATCCGCCACCCATGGCAACGCCGTTGACGGCCGCGATGACGGGCTTGAACAGGTCATAGCGATCGGTCAGGCCGCCAAAGCCGCTTTCGACCTGAAACATTTCTCCGCCTTCGGCCTGATAGCGCAGATCATTGCCGGCGCTGAAGGCGCGGTCACCGGCGCCTGTGACGATGGCGACCCAGAGGTCTTTATCAGCAGCGAAATCGTCAAACACCTGGCCCATCGCCTTGCTGGCTGGGGGATGAAGAGCATTCATCTTTTCCGGGCGATTGATCTCAACGATGAGGATATTGCCCTTACGCTCTGTTTTCACGAAGGTTTCTTCTGACATGTACTGGCTCCCGAAGCTTGTTTTGCACCACGCTAAAGTGCGGCTCTCGCGCATTCAAGCGTGACCTTAGGGGAGGGCTTGGGATGGCGCGTCTCGGCTAAGCAATTTCCATTTCCAGCTCAGCGCGCGCGAGGGCCTGTTTGCCAAGGATCATGTCGGAGGCTTTCTCGGCGATCATGATGGTTGGCGCATTGGTGTTACCGCCGACTAGCGTTGGCATAACGGAGGCGTCGATTACGCGCAGTCCATCAACACCGCGCATGCGCAGCTCCGGGTCGAGCGGGCTATCGTCCTGCGTGCCCATCGCGACCGTGCCGACAGGATGGTAGATCGTCTCGCCTTTGCTGCGGACGAAGGCATCAATCTCGTCATCTGTACGCACACTTTCACCAGGAAGCACCTCTGGCCCCCGGAGCGCGTTGAAGGCGTTTTGTCCAACAATATCGCGGCACATTTTAACCGCTTCGCGCATCGTGGTGCGGTCAACTTCTGTGGCGAGATAGTTTGGATCAATACGAGGGGCGTCGAACGGGTCAGCACTGGCGAGCGTAATGTGCCCACGGCTTTCCGGGCGAAGCTGACAGGCGTGAATGGTGAAGCCGTCTTTGCCGAGCGATTCCTTACCATGATCAATCACGGGTGCGTTGATGAAGTGGAGCTGTAAGTCCGGGCGGTCGAGGCCGTCTCGCGATTTGAGGAAGGCGCCTGCATGCAGGAAATTGTCCGCGCCCGGCCCTGACTTTGTGAGCAAATACCGAAGACCGACGAAGAGCTTCTTGATGCCAGCCTGTTGAGAGTGGACAGAGAGTTTCTGCGTCATCTCATTGACGATGGTCACGTCGAGATGATCCTGCATATTTGCGCCAACGCCTTTCGAGTCAATAACGGTTTCAATGCCGTGGCTTTGAAGGGTTTCGGCTGGACCGATACCGGACAGCATCAGGATTTGTGGAGATTGCACCGCGCCAGCGCAGACAATCACTTCACCAGAGCAGGGGATAAAATCAGGCTGTGCGCCTCTGGCTGCAACCGTCTCAACACCCGTGGCTTTACCATTTTCGGTGACGACGCGGCTGACCAGAGCGGTGGATTTTACGGTTAGATTCGGGCGGTCGAGGATGGGGCGAAGATAGGCGAAGGACGCTGACCACCGCTCACCTTCATAGATCGTGCGCTGGTAGGGGCCAAAGCCTTCCTGTTGCGCGCCATTAAAGTCTTGAGTTTCCTTGTAACCGGCTTCTCGCCCCGCTTGTACGAAAGCATGGTAGGGTTGGGCATCCATCGGGCTTTCTGTCGTCTGTAAGGGGCCGTCACCGCCATGAAAGTCCGTTTCGCCGCCTTCATAGCTTTCGGATCGTTTGAAATAGGGGAGGAGATCATCGAAGCCCCAGCCGGTTAAACCGCTTTGACGCCATTGATCATAATCGCGGGCATGTCCGCGAATATAAACCATGCCATTGATGGAGGAAGAGCCCCCCCAGCCTTTGCCGCGCGGCCACCAGAGCTTTCGGTTATCCATGTGTTGTTGTGGCTCGGTCCAGAACCCCCAGTTTTGATCATTCTGATCCGTGATCAAGTTACCAACACCGGCAGGCATTCGGATCATCAGAGAGGTGTCTTTCTTGCCCGCCTCAATCAGGCAGACTTTTATCGCCGGGTCCGCTGATAAGCGATTGGCGAGAACGCATCCGGCACTGCCTGCGCCAACAATAATGTAATCAAAACCTTCTGAACGGCTCATCATATCCTCCAATATTTTTTCTTACCGGATTGTCTTACAGTTTCTCACGCTCATCAACCTATCAGTAATGCAATTCATGTAGAGGTTGTATTTTGGAGGCGTCGGGCGGGACGCCGGGTGAAATTGGAGACCCAAATGCAAGCGAACTTGCAACCGCTCAATCCTGAAGACCCCGCTGAGGATGACGGCGTTAATCATAGTGGTGCTGAGCGTCGGCGCCATCAACGCATCCCTTTGAAGCTGGGGGGACGATATTTGCTGGATGGGACGGATTACCCACTCGTCTCAGTCAATGTTTCTTGTGGAGGGGGGCTCTTCAAAGCTGAGACAGTTCCGCCGGAATCGACACAAGTTATCTGCTATCTCGACGAGCTAGGCCGGATCGCGGGAAATGTTATTCGGTCAGATGGTCACAGCTTTGCGATTGTGTTTGAAGCGACGGACCGCAAGCGCGATAAACTCGCTGACCAGTTGATGTGGATCCTGAATAAAGGACGCTATGGCTTGCAGGAGACGCGCGCTGCCAAACGCTTTGCGGGCGGAAAGCAAGCGCAAGTGATCCGAGCCAATGGAATGATTATCAATTGTCGTGTGCTCGATCTTTCTGTGACCGGCGCAGCATTTGAATGTTCGGGGCCCTTGCCCTTTATCGGAGAGCGGGTGCGCGCAGGTCGCTTGCACGGCATTGTCGTTCGATCTCAGGCTGGCGAGTTTGCTATTCGTTTGGTCAAACCCGGTCAAACGGCGATGACGCCAACAACGACTTGATCTGAGTCCCCCGCTGATCCATCTGACATCAAGAATGGAGGTCTTGGATGGAACATAATCCTGACATTGGTGCGCCACCACCCGTTTGGACCCGATTGCGGTTTGAAGCGCGGGCGGCCGCAGCTGATGAACCAACGCTTGCAAGCTATATCAATGCCTCGATTTTAACTCATGAAACCATTTGTCAGGCGCTGGCGTATCACCTCGCGGAGAAACTCGCGGGTGCTGAGGTTGGCGCTCAACAAGCGCGGCAGTTGATCGCAAATGCCTATGACCGTGAGCCGGAGCTGATTGAACGTGCTGAAGCCGATATGCAGGCCGTCTTGGAGCGCGATCCGGCGTGTCGAGGATTATTGCAGCCCTTCTTGTTTTTTAAGGGATTTCTTGGCCTACAAGCGCACCGAGTAGCCAATCATCTATGGAAACAGGGACGCGAAACCCTTGCCTTCTTATTCCAAGCCCGCGCGAGCGAGCAGTTCGGCGTTGATATACACCCGGCGGCCACGATTGGGCTTGGGGTCATGTTTGACCACGCAACCGGGATCACGATTGGTGAGACAGCGATTGTCGGTGACAATTGCTCCCTTCTTCATGGGGTAACGCTCGGCGGAACGGGTAAAGAAGTGCGCCAGCGTCACCCGCAGATCGGGCGCGGTGTTCTTCTCTCGGTCGGCGCTAAAGTGCTCGGCAATATCCATATTGGTGACTATGCAAAAGTCGCTGCCGGATCCGTGGTTTTGAAGGATGTCGACGCGCATATGACGGTCGCAGGGGTTCCAGCCAAGCCTGTTGGCACCATGGCGACAGACATGCCGGCGATGGATATGGACCATTCCATCCCTGACGAAGAGTAGTTTTTATCCCCACACTGAGCGGCTTCGTCGCATTGGGGATATGCAGGTTAAGTTTTTCCCACCGCGCTAACACGCTGCGCGTGACGCGGTGGAAGCGGGTTCCCGATCCTCGCTGCGCTCGTCCGATGAACCTAGCTGAGGGCTCTGGGCACTCTTGATTAGATACTAGCGAATAATTGTCTCTGTCGTATCTTAATAAGGCGCTTTTTCTGGCCAAAATTGTATTAGAGCTTGATGCCGGCTTTCTGTCGGAATTGTGAGATCAAATCGAGCTGGGCAGGCGCCGGAACACCTTCTGCTTCTGACACTGTGACAAGCATCCCATCGAGATCGATGAGCTCTTTCGTGCTCATGCCGGGAACCTGTTTGATGAAATCGGTCATCCGCGCGATAACGACATGGCTTGCGCCAGCATTTCGCGACAGCCACGCCGCTTGGGTCATCAATTCGCGTGCATCATTCTCCGGGAAATCGAAATGATGCATGATTTCTGCGCGCACCGTGGCTTCCTGATTGGCCGTGAGCGTCCCGCGCGCTTGGGCAACTTCAAGCATCAGGATTGTTGCCGCCTCTCGAGGGTCATCGACGACGTTTAGACCGGCTTTGCCCGTTCTGTTCTTAAACCGCATTTTGCGGGGCAGATTGGTAACGGTCTCTAAGACTTTCTTCCCGTCGCTCGCGACTTCGCGCAGCATTTTGATGCGATAATACCAAATCGCAATGAAGGTTAAGACCCCGATGATGATGCCAAGAATATGCATTGTGTCGTCCCGTGTGCTACTCTGAACGTAGACGATAACACGGTGAATTTAAAGCACGAAAACAATGGATCTCGATCAGTATAATCAGTTTTGTGCGACACTGCCGGTGACCAGCCATGTTGTGCAATGGGGCGGGGCGCATGTCTGGAAAGTCGCTGGCAAAGTCTTCGCGGTTGGCGGCTGGAATGAAGGCGAACGTTTAGCAGTGACCTTCAAGGTGACGCCGCTTTCGTTCGACATATTGAAAGAACAGCCCGGCTTGAGGCCCGCGCCTTATTTAGCATCACGCGGCATGAGTTGGATCCAAAATTATGCCGATCCGGGTCTCGATGACGACGCGTTGCAGGACTATTTGCGCGCCAGTCACCGTTTGGTGGCGTCTGGATTAAGCAAGAAGAAACAGCGAGAGTTCGGATTGCTAGCAGAGGAATAAATCTCGCCTCTAGACATTTCCTAAGGCGCTTTTCAGATCGTTCTGCGCGGTTTCAATCGCTGTCTCAATCGCTTTTTGCCACGCTTCAAGTGTCTCTGTGCTTTGGGCGGCTTCGGGGAAGGTTACAGACCGCGAAGCGTTCACGCAACCGCCTTCGCCGTCAACGAAACCTGCGAGCGCGTCAGAGGCTCCTGCGCCTTGCGCGCCATACCCAGGGACGAGGAAGAGCGCGTTTGGTGACAGGCTGCGAAGGTGGCGCGCTTCCTCCGGCCCGGTGGCACCGGTCACGAGCATCAGCCCTGACCAGCCGCTGGTTCCTTTCAGGCGTTCCACCATGGGGGCAAGGCTTTCCACGACGCGGGCATAGAGCGGCGCGCCTTCCAAATCGCGGGCCTGATAGTCAGCGCTGCCCGGATTGGATGTCCGAGCTAGTACGATCACGCCTTTGCCGCTGTCTTCGGCAGCGCGGACGTGCGGTTCGAGTGTGTCGAGACCCATATACGGGTTCACGGTGAGGGCATCGCAGGCGAAGGGAGAATCAGCCTTGAGATACGCGCTCGCATAACCTTTTGCGGTGGAGCCAATGTCCCCGCGCTTTGCATCCATGAGCACTATTAAGCCTAACTCGTGCGCGGCATCACAGACATGGGCGAGGGCGCGTAGACCTTGCCAGCCATGGCGCTCAAATAGGCCGGCCTGGGGTTTGACGATCCCGGCTTGTCCGGCAGCGGCTTCTGCAACAGCGATGCCCCATGCTTGCAGGCCCTCCGGCGTGTCGCCTCCGAACAGGGCAGGGATACGGCCTTCATGCGGGTCAATTCCGACACATAGCGGGCCGTGTTTTCGGGTGGCCTCGATCAATCGGTCGGCGAACATCATCGCTCTCTCACATCGCAGGCGACTTTGACGACTTGGAGATTGCGGCGCACCACGTCAGCGTTGCGTCCATAGCTTGCCGGTTCAAAGGGCTGGGGGCGATCACCGACAACAGTAACGCCTTCTTCGCCCAAGAAGCGCGCAATGGTTTCAGGTGAGGCGGTATAAATCCGGCCTCGGCGCGGACTTTCGGCAATGATCACGCCGCGGACCCGACCGTCACTGTCATAGACGGGGCCGCCACTTAACCCGCCAAGCGAGCCGTTGAGGCCGCGTGTGCGCCCGGTTTCTGCCCATGTCAGTACGGACTCGCGCCCGCGCCTAAATCCACGCGTCTCGAGGGTTGAGCGCGAATAGAGACGGGACACCGCTTCACCGGGGCGGCCCTGAGGATAGCCGACATGATAGCCATAAGTTCCGATCCGCAGGTCATTATTGGTGTCGAGCGCAACAGGGTTGCGGCTATTTCCAGTCTGTAACAGGGCGAGATCGAAATTATCTGAGAGTGAGACACTCCGAACGGGAACGTAGCGGTTGGCCGCCACGAGCAAAGACACGCGATCGCAGCCGTCGACCACATGGCGCGCAGTGAGCCACTGACCGTCCTCATTGATGGCAAACGCTGTTCCAACACCGTCCATGGGCTGCGTTGCTTCAACCAAGACGCGCTCATCAAATGGCGAGGCTGGCGGCAGCATCGCGCCATCCTGCTCGAAGACTTCAGGGGGTGGGGGCGGAGCGCTCTCATTGGGCGCTGTTCCAAATATGCCGATCAGCATCGCTGCTAAGACGAGCAGATAGATCAGCCAATCCGGAATAAACCTCGTCACTGTGTCAGAGCCTTTCCGTCCTTAAAACCGATGCAGTTCCGGGTCCCAAAGTCCTGCGGCAAGCAACATGGCGACCGAAATTTTCGAAGCAATAAGAACGATGGCGGCGCCCGCTTCATCGGCCTCGATCCGTTTCGGGATATCGCGCAAGATCATGTCGATGATGCGATAGGTCAGCAATTGCAGGGTCAATGCAACAACGCCCCAGACGATGAGGTCCAGCGGTCCAAGGCTTGAGGCCAGACAGGATGCAATTGGGATCGCCAGGCCGACAATCGCGCCCGCAAGGGCCAATCCAGCGGCGCCATTTCCACCCCTCACTAGCGCCAATTCACGCCACGGTGTCAGCAGGACGTAAACGGTGCTCGCCAGCAACAATAAGACGCCAGCAATCGTTGTCATAAACAGGAATGTCGGGAAGCTTTGTTGAAAGGCCTGCAATGTCGCCATGATGATACGATTTCCTACCTGTTCGCCTGCCAGCATTTCGTCTAACCACAGTGATGAATTCACTCAAGAGACAAAGGTGAGACATGCTCGATGGAAAGACAGCGCTCGTAACAGGATCAACCAGCGGTATTGGGCTGGGGATTGCGAAAGCGTTTGCCGCGAAGGGCGCTGACGTCGTCCTTAGTGGTCTGGCCAGTGATGAAGAGGTTGACGCGCTGAAGAAGGAGCTCGGCGATCTCTATGGTGTGAAGGTCGGGTTCTCGGGCGCGAATTTGACAGACCCGGACGCGATCGAGGGCATGATGGGTTATGTCGCGCGTGATTTCGGGGGCGCGGATATTCTGGTTAATAATGCCGGCGTTCAGCACGTCTCGCCAATTGAAGACTTCCCGGTTGCGAAGTGGGATTTGATCATCGCGCTCAATTTGACGGCGGCCTTTCACACCACGCGCATGGCCATTGAGGGGATGAAAGAGAAAGGCTGGGGCCGGATCATCAATACAGCATCGGCCCATGCGCTGGTCGCATCGCCCTTTAAATCCGCCTATGTTGCCGCCAAGCATGGCATTGCCGGGCTGACCAAAGTTGTTGCGCTGGAAGGCGCTGAGCACGGCGTTCGCTGCAACGCAATTTGTCCTGGCTATGTTTACACACCGCTGGTTGAAGGGCAGGTGGCCGATACCGCTAAAGCGCGCGGGATGACCGAAGAAGAAGTCAAACGCGACGTGTTGCTCGCCGCGCAACCGACGAAAGAATTCGTCACACCTGAACAGATTGGGGATCTCTCTGTGTTCTTATGCTCAGACGGCGGCGCGAGTATGAACGGGTCTATTATTCAAATGGATGGTGGCTGGACTGCGCAGTAGTGGGATAGACCTCGCTGGCGGCGTTTAGTTGGCTTAAAGCTGGAAGACCCTTGAGGGTTGGAAACGTCCGGCGCGCACCTCGCCAAGGGCTAAAGCTTGGCCGTCATGCATGGCTAATGTCAGGCGGTCATTCGCATCTTCACTGCGTTGAGCCTGCCAATGGTCCATCATGTGAGGAAGCAGCAGTACGTCGCGACCATGCATAAGTGCGGCGGCATCGTCGCTACTGACTTCGATCTGCGGGATGTCTTCGAGGACGGTCTGTAACGGTTTCAGATGGGCGGTGAGGGCGTCGCTCTCGCCTTCCAGTGCATCGAGATCAGCGAGCGTGATAGCGCTTTCCTCATCCATAGGCCCAACACGGGTGCGGCGCAGCTGACTGACATGTCCTTCAGCGCCAAGAGCGGCCGCCAGATCACGGGCCATTGCGCGGACATAAAAGCCCTTACCTGAGACGACGCGGATTGTTGCATGGTCAGCATCCACTGTCGCCATCAACTCCGCCTCATACACGGTGACTTCACGAGATGGAATTTCAAACGCCTCACCATCGCGAGCGAGATCATAAGCGCGTTCGCCTGCAATTTTGATAGCCGAGTATTTGGGTGGGACTTGTTGAATATCCCCGATAAAGTCCGGAAGAACATCCGTGATCGCGTCTGACGTCGGGCGCACATCCGAGGTCGCAATCACTGCGCCTTCTTTGTCCTGGCTGTCTGTGGAGCTGCCCCATTCGATTGTGAAAATGTACTCCTTATCACAATCCATCGCCCACTGCGCTGTTTTCGTAGCCTCACCAAAAGCGATGGGAAGGATGCCATCTGCCAGAGGGTCGAGCGTGCCACCATGGCCGACTTTCTGAGCGTTATAGAGCCGCTTCAATCGCCCAACGATCTGAGTTGAGGTGATATCAGTCGGCTTATCCACCGCGAGCCAGCCGTGCACGCGATTTCCCTTGCGCTTACGTTGACGACCCATACTCATTCCTCATTGTGATGATATAGCGGTTCAGCTTGAAGGTTGGCTGCGATTAGTGCGGCGCGCAGGAGGCGTCAATCAGGCTCCGACTGCTATTTTTCAGGCGCGATGGCCTGCAAGCTGTGCGTTATATTGACCTTTACGTGAACGTAAGCCTTGCTTTTGCAAACGGCGTCCGTTAGCTGCGAGCGATTAGCAAATAACATCACACCAAAATGCTAGGAGAAACCGATGAAGGTGCTCGTCCCCGTCAAACGGGTTATTGATTACAATGTGAAAGTTCGCGTGAAATCGGACCAGAGCGGCGTCGATCTGGCCAATGTTAAAATGTCCATGAACCCGTTCGACGAGATTTCTGTTGAGGAAGCCGTTCGCATGAAAGAAGCGGGCACGGCGACTGAAATCGTCGTTGTCTCAATCGGACCACAGCAGGCTCAGGAAACCATCCGCACAGCGCTCGCAATGGGCGCCGACCGCGGCATTCTGATCAAGACGGATGAGATAGTTGAGCCGCTCGCGGTTGCCAAAGTCCTCGCCAAAGTCGTTGAGGAAGAAACACCAGACATGGTCATCCTCGGCAAGCAGGCGATTGATGATGATGCGAACCAAACCGGGCAGATGCTCGGTGCCCTTCTCGGCTGGCCACAGGGCACATTTGCCTCTGAAGTTAAAAGCGATGGCGGTAAGGTTCACGTGACCCGTGAGATCGATGGCGGACTGCAGACGGTTGCGCTTGATGGCCCAGCGATTGTTACAACCGATCTTCGTTTGAATGAGCCGCGCTACGCCTCTCTGCCAAACATTATGAAGGCGAAGAAAAAGCCGATCGATATGAAAGCGCCGGAAGACTATGGCGTTGACCTGTCACCGCGCTTGACCATCGTTAAAGTGACTGAGCCGCCTGTACGCCAGGCTGGCGAAAAGGTCGAAGATGTCTCAACGCTTGTTGGTAAACTGAAAACTGCAGGAGCTGTATAATGGCTGTATTGGTAATTGCTGATCACGATAATTCTGCTCTTAGCGATGCAACGGCTAAGACTGTCACAGCGGCTGCGAAATTTGGCGGCGATGTTGACGTCCTTGTGGCTGGTAAAGGCGCTGGTGATGTGGCTGCTTCTGCGGCAACAATTTCAGGCGTTCGCAAGGTCGTTCACGTTGAGGGTGACGCGTATGAGCATCATCTCGCAGAGGCTATGGAAGCGCTGATCGTTCCTATGATGGACGGCTATGACGCGCTCTTCGCGCCTGCTACGACAATGGGCAAGAACGTGACGCCACGCATCGCGGCGAAGCTCGACGTCATGCAACTGTCTGACATTACAGGCATAGAGGGCACTGATACGTTTGAGCGTCCAATCTATGCGGGCAATGCGATCATGACGGTCACATCTTCAGACGCGAAGAAAGTCGTCACGGTTCGCGGAACAGCGTTTGACGCGGCTCCTGCAGGCGGTTCAGCCAGTGTTGAGACTGTCGATCCAGCCGCTGGCCCGTTCAAATCAGAATTCGTTTCTGAGGAAATGGTCGAGAGCGACCGTCCTGATCTGACAGCGGCGAAGCGCGTCGTGTCTGGCGGCCGTGCGCTCGGTTCGGCTGAAGAGTTTGAGCGCATTATGAACCCGCTGGCTGATAAGCTCGGTGCGGCTGTGGGCGCGTCTCGTGCTGCAGTTGATGCGGGATATGCGCCAAACGACTATCAGGTCGGCCAAACCGGTAAAATTGTTGCGCCAGAGCTGTACGTCGCGGTCGGTATTTCCGGCGCGATCCAGCACCTGGCCGGTATGAAAGACTCCAAGATCATTGTCGCGATCAACAAGGATGAGGAAGCCCCGATCTTCCAAGTCGCCGATTACGGTTTGGTTGCAGATCTATTTAACGCAGTCCCAGAGCTGACAGACGCGCTCTAGGGATACGCTCTAAAAACGCAGAAGCCCGCGCTCGGATGAGGGCGGGCTTTTTCTTTGCGCCGAACGCTGTAGGCTGCTGAGTGGGAGGCGAGGCTATGCGTAGTGAAATCGCAAAACATCTGGATCACGACCCAGACTTCGAGTGGCGCGGGCAGAGCGTTACCCGCATTGAGAACCTGTCTGATATCGTATTTGCGTTGGCGCTCGGCATGCTGTTGCTAACGGGGACACCGCCGCAAACCTTCACTGAGCTGATCGAATTTCTGATCAATATTGTGCCTGTCACAGCGGGCTTTGCGATCCTGTTCATGATCTGGAATGCCCACTTTGTGTTCTTTCGCCGCTATGGCATCGCCGACAATACGGTCGTCCTCCTGAACGCTGCACTGTTGCTGATGGTGCTGTTCTTTGCCTATCCGCTTCGGTTCATCTTCGACGGGTTGTTTGGATACATCATCGGTTCAATGTCAGGGGATTTCGCACGCCTTGCGGCTTCTGATATGCTTTTCCAGAACTCAGCGCGGAGTATGGCGATTTTCGGTGCTGGCTACGCGGTCATTTATACCCTGTTGAGTTTTATGTACGCGCACGCTTTTGCGAAAAGCGAGGTCATTGGACTGTCATCAAAAGAGCAACTGATCACACGCCAAACGATCTGGATTTACCGGTTTGAGGTCATCATCGCGCTCGCTGTAGTGATCTGTGCGCTATTCACACCGCTTGGCCCGTTCTCTGG
>JBCCDF010000047.1:0-14393 GCA_039030935.1 Pseudomonadota bacterium
GCACAGGATACGATTACGATACGACCCAAATCCGGTTCAATTATGAGTCGCCGTCCACGCCGGATCAGACCTATGACTATGATCTGGTCACACGCGAACGTGTTCTGCGGAAAACGCGTGAGGTCCCATCAGGTCATACGCCTGAGGATTACGTGGTCTCTCGTGTTATGGCGCCGGCGCGCGATGGTGAGTCCATTCCGGTCACGATCATGCGTCACAAGGATACGCCCGTTGATGGTAGCGCACCCATGCTGCTTTACGGATACGGTTCTTACGGGATCACCATTCCAGCAAGCTTCCGCACAACGCCGCTGTCGCTGGCTGATCGTGGTTTTGTCTATGCCATTGCGCACCCTCGTGGATCCATGGCGAAAGGCTATCAGTGGTATCTTGATGGCAAGCTCGAGAAGAAGGTGAATACGTTTAACGACTATATCGATGCAGGTCAGTTCCTGATTGATGAGGGCTATAGCGCGCGCGGTAGTGTAGTTGGCATGGGCGGTTCAGCCGGTGGTCTGTTGATGGGTGCAGCCGTGAACCAGGATCCCGAAATGTTTGCGGGCATTATTGCAGCCGTGCCATTTGTCGACGTCATTAACACAATGTCGGATGAGAGCCTGCCGCTAACACCGCCGGAGTGGCCCGAGTGGGGCAATCCGATCACCAGTGCCGAGGACTATGATACAATCATGGCTTACAGCCCGTATGACAATGTGGCCGAGATGAACTATCCGGCCATGCTGATCACAGGCGGCCTTTCAGACCCGCGCGTGACCTATTGGGAGCCTAGCAAATGGGCCGCCCTCCTACGCCATGAAGCGCCTGAGGCGGGCCCGTACTTCTTGCGCATTAATATGGAAGCTGGTCATGGCGGCGCGTCTGGGCGCTTTGAAGGGTTGAAAGAAACCGCGCTGGAGTACGCCTTCGCACTCGCAGCGGTTGGTAAAGCTGATCAACTTAAACTCAGCGACGGCTAACGAGCCGACAGTGAAGAGGGTCGACCTTTGGCCCTCTTCAACAACTGTTTGTGATCGGATAGTTCTTTATCAAGCGAAATTGTTCAAAGGCTTGATGTGATCGCAGACCTCATCGAAGACAGCGTTAGAATATCGCAGCGATCTGAGGCGCCGAGCGTCCCGCTTGCTGTGATCCAGCCACTCTTAGACGTTGTGAGCGATAGCGGTGTGGATACCGCGGAGATCCTCCATCGCTATATCGCCGATACCGAGCTTGCTCGTGCTAGCTTGAGCCTTGTCGAGTATTTCAAGCTTGAACGCGACATTGCCCGGGCCACCGACGATCTGACGGCGCATTTATCGACACGGAAGCTGACCTATCAAACCGGCAGCTTTGTTGTCGATCAGGTCAAGAAAGCGACAACCCTCACGGAAGCGATCACAAGCCTTGCTGAGTATTTCAACATGATGCATGGCGGTGCGTATAATCGCGTTCAACGCACTGCGCAGACGATTACGCTGACGATTGATGATCACGATTTTCCGTATTCAGTTCAAGAGCCGGTTGAACTTGTTCAACTTATCGGCGAGTGCGTTCAAATCAAAGTGCACTGTCTCTTAAACAGTCTTAGCGATGGTTTGGCGGCTTCGGCATTGCTGCGTGTTGGCGTGACGCGTCAAACATCAGATGAGACGGTCAGCCACCTGAGTTTCTGGTCGCGCCGCCCGCAATACCACCGCGAAGCTTATGCCCTGACCTACAGTCTTGAGCTTGCAGATAGCCCTATACCCCACGCAGACGGGCTGGACCTAAGCTCGGATGGGATTTTCGGCCGGGTGATTGGCGCGCTTGAGGACACGGATCACTCTCTGTCTGAGCAACGTCTTGTCGAGAAGGTGTTCGACTTGATCGAAGACGGGGTCTGGCATCAGGAGCAGCTTGCAGATCAGCTGGACATGAGCGTCGCGACCCTGCGCCGACGTTTGAACGAAGAAGGTGAGTCCTTCCGCACACTGGTACAAGCTGCCCGACTTCGTCGCGCGGAAGCGCTGCTAAACAAAGGCTATACGGTACAACAGGTCACGGATGCGGTCGGCTATTCCGACATCCGCGCCTTTAACCGGGCGTTCAAAAGATGGAACGGCTTGACGCCTGCAGCGTTCGCGAAGTCTCGGTAGAGTGCGAAAAGCGCCTCACACTGAGCGAAAGTGTTCACTTTGTCTGCCCGCATTGGTCATAGGCGCGCTCGGTGAGTCTGTTATGGCGGATCATAAATAAAATATATTTTGGAGGAAAATATGAGCTTTCAGATCAAAATGACGCCACGACTCGGTCTCGTCTCTACGATGGCCATTGCTTTGGCGATGCCCGTTGTCTCTGCCCAAGAGGGGTCCAGCGATGAAGACGAAGCACGCCGCTTCGGCCCTGTCGTTGTGACAGCGCAGCGTCGTGAAGAAAGTCTGATCGATGTTCCAGTCTCAGTCTCAGCCTTTGATGGCGAGTTATTAGAAGATTTGGGTGTCGCTGATCTGACCGAAATTGCCAAAATCACGCCAAACGTGACGCTCGAAGTGTCACGCGGCACAAACACGACGCTGACTGCCTTTATCCGCGGTGTTGGCCAGCAAGATCCGGTAGCGGGTTTTGAGGCTGGTGTCGGGGTCTATATTGATGACGTCTATCTGAACCGTCCTCAAGGCGCCGTCCTCGACGTGTTTGATGTTGAGCGGATTGAAGTTCTTCGTGGGCCACAGGGCACGTTGTATGGGCGCAACACAATTGGTGGCGCTGTGAAATATGTCACACGTGGCTTGGCCGATGAGCCAGAGTTTAAAGCCGATGTTGCCTTGGGCAGCTTTAATCAGAGAGACCTGATCCTGACGACCAGCCTTCCCTTATCGGATAATTTCCGGATTGGCGGCTCACTCGCCCTTCTTCAGCGCGATGGCTTTGGTGAAAACATCAATATCGGTGGCGATAACTATAATAAGGATATCACAGCCGGGCGGTTCTCTGCTGAATGGGATATCACTGAAGCCGCCGATCTGAAGTTCTCTGCCGATTGGTTGCTGGACGAGTCTGCTCCGCGTCAGGGTCACAGGCTGATCCCGGGTCAGTTATCTGGTGCCCCTGTTCTGGATGATGTTTTCGATACGCGTGCAGGCCTCAATATTGTTGAACAAGAGGCAGAAGGCGGTGGTGCGTCGCTCGTGGCAAACTTTGAGTTGAGCGACAAGATCTCACTCAAGTCTATAACGGCTTACCGCGAAGATGAGAGCACAACGCCGATTGACTTTGACTCCTTGCCAAGCGGCGACCTTGATGTCCCAGCAATCTATGAAAATGATCAGCTGAGCCAAGAATTCCTGGTGAACTACTCAGGTGAAAAACTCAACGGTGTCGGCGGCTTCTACTATCTCGATGCAAGCGCCTCAACAGTCTTTGACGTTCTTCTGGAAAACACTGGCGCTTTGCTCAGCCTGCCGGGTTTGAATGCGCAAACATTTGGCGATGTC
This sequence comes from Pseudomonadota bacterium, assembly GCA_039030935.1. GTDB lineage: Bacteria > Pseudomonadota > Alphaproteobacteria > Caulobacterales > Hyphomonadaceae > Henriciella. Next base: position 3,474 of record JBCCDF010000047.1, read on the forward strand.
GAAACCGAAACCTGGGCGATCTTTGGGGACTTCTCTTATTCGGTCACGCCCCAGTTCACTGTGACCGTTGGTGGACGCTACACAGAAGATGAGCGGACCAGCCGCATCCTGCGCCGAACCTTTATCAGTGGATTCTCTGACTTCTTTGGTGGATCAGGCATTCCGATTGCAACGACATCTGACTTTGAGGGATCTGACACGTTCACTGACTTCAGCCCTCGTGTGTCTTTGAGCTACGCGCTCGACGACAGCTCCAACCTCTACGCCACCTATTCGCAGGGCTTTAAGGGTGGATCATTTGATCCGCGTGGACAGACGACAGCTGCGCCTGACTTTAATCAGGACGGCACCGTCAGCGATGACGAAGTCTTTGACTTCCTGCAATTCGATCCAGAGGAAGTCGAAAGCTTTGAAATCGGTTATAAAGCCAGCAAATTTGATGGGCGTGTAAACCTGTCGACTGCGTTCTTCTATAATCAGTACACCGACATCCAAGTTCCTGGATCGGTTGGTGTCGACACGGACGGGGATGGGATCGAAGAGACCTTTACAGGCATTACAACGAATGCCGGCGAAGCAACCATCTGGGGTGTCGAGTTTGAAGGCAACGCCACAGTTTTTGAGAGCCAGTTTAATGATGATGACTTACTCAACCTGGCTTGGTCAATCGGCTACATCAATGCTGAATATGACGAGTTTATTGACGCAACGAACACAGATGTTGCCAATCAGCGCGTGTTCCAGAATACGCCTGAACTGACGATGAGCGGTCAACTCGCCTATGAAACGCCGTTCACGATCGCTGAGAATGATGGAACACTGCTGCTCAATACTTTGATCGCTTATCGCAGTGCAACAAGCCAGTTCGAGACACCAAATCCGTTCCTCGATCAGGAGGCCTACACCACCGTTGATGCAGGCATTCAGTGGGAAACCGAAGGCGGCAGCTGGGTGTTCAGCGTAAACGGTAAGAACCTCACCGACGAGGAATACATCGTTGCCGGCTATAATTTCGTCACACTGGGCAGCGACCTGAGTGGCAATACAACCTTCACCCCGACACTGGGTCTGGAAGGCACTTTGACGGCGTTTTACGGTAATCCCCGTACCGTGACGTTTGGCGTCGGCTACCGCTATTAGGCGGAGATAGTAATGACCACGACCCCGGTTTCCTCCCAGAGCCGGGGTCAGTTTGGCGGACGGGCTTACGTCCTCGCCATTCTGACCCTGGTCTATACTTTCAATCACATTGACCGGCAGGTTTTGCTGATCCTGATTGAGCCGATCAAGGAAGAGTTTGCCTTAAGCGATTTTCAACTTGGCTTGCTTGGGGGCTTGGCGTTCGCTGCCTTTTACGCGACGCTCGGCATTCCAATCGCGATGTGGGCCGACCGGGGTAACCGAAAGAATATCCTCGCTATGGCGCTCGCGCTTTGGTCAGGGATGACGGCGCTTGCGGGCTTGGCGCAGAATTTCTTTCAGCTTCTGCTTGCGCGAACCGGCGTAGCAGTGGGAGAAGCAGGTGGGACACCACCATCAACATCAATTATCTCCGACTTGTATGGTCCGAAAGAACGCGCTTTCGCGCTGGGCATTTACACCTCAGGCATTGGCCTCGGTATTTTCGGGGGCTTTGCGATTGGCGGCCTCGTTGAAGACAATTTTGGATGGCGTGCTGCCTTCTTTGTTGCGGGCGTCCCCGGCCTGCTCCTCGCCGCAATTCTATACTTTACCGTCAAAGAACCTCTGCGCGGTGCGGTGGAGCAGCGTGAGGCCAGCGATACCGCACCGATTGGTCAAACGTTTAAGTTTATCTTCGGTCAGTCGTCGTTGATCTGGCTTTTGATCGGATGCGCGTTGATCTGTGTCTCTGCGAATGCTTTCCTATATTGGACGCCGAGCCTGCTTCAGCGCAGTTACGGTCTAGACCGCGGCGATGTGGCAATCCCGCTCGGCATTCTGATTGGCGGCGCCGGCGGAATTGGCGCGATCCTTCTTGGCCGCGTGTGTGACCGTCTCTCAGCAAGAAATCTATCTTGGCGACCTTGGATGATTGCGCTTTGTGCAGCAGCCGCACTCCCCTTCGCCTGGCTATTTCTTCAAGCGTCTACGGTTGAATGGGCCTATGCTTGGAATGTTGTCCCAAGCTTTATCGGCTTAATTTACGCCTCGATCGCTTACACCGCGTCCCAAGAATTAGTGGGGCTCAGAATGCGGGCAACATCTTCGGCCTTCACTCTGTTTTGTCTAACGCTGATTGGTATTGGGGGCGGACCCACCATTGCCGGTGCGCTGGCGGACTATTTTGAGGCGGATGCCGATGGCACGGGATTGAAAAGCGCTTTGCAACTCATGTTGATCTTAAATGCGCTGAGTATTCTGGCACTGCTCATGTCAGCACGAACCTATAAACGGGACGCAGCGCGTGCCGCGGAGATGGATTGATGAGACGGTTTTATATCTGCTCGGCTTTGAGCCTTCTAGTCTTGGGTGTCGTCGCTTGCTCGGGTCAGCCACCCGCAGCAGATACTGCGCCGTCAACCGAAGACGTGACGGAGCAAGCTAGCATCCAGCCCCGCTTCACTGTCGAAACGGTGGGGAGTGGGCCAGATATTATCCTAATCCCCGGCCTCGCATCCCACCCGGAAACGTTTGAGACGACCGTCGCACAGCTCGAAAACCGTTTTACACTTCACCTTGTCCATGTTGCCGGGTTTGCAGGGGCTGAGCCCGCCGGCAATGCGGATCAAGACGACATTCTTGTCCCTCTTGCAAAGGCAATCGCCGCTTATGGGAGCGCGCTCGACCAACCGCCGAGTGTTATCGGACATTCGCTGGGCGGACTGACCGCCATGTCTGCCGCGCTGGAAGATCGCGATGCCTTTGAGCGCGTTATGGTGATTGATGTTCTACCGTTCTTTTCCGTACTGATAGATCCTGACGCGACCGAAGAGAGCATCGTCCCGACGGCCGCTTTTCTAAAGGCGACGCTGCTCAATCAACCTGAAGAGGTCTATCAAATTCGACAACGTGAGGCCCTTGATGCACTCACCAAGTCAGATAAGGCTTTGGAGGCGTCCGTTGAATGGTCGCTCACGACGGACCGCGCCGTAATGGCAGAGGCAATGCATGACGTCCTGACGACTGATCTGCGCGATGAGATGGCTGGAATGCCTGTTCCGCTGACAGTGCTGTATGCCCGTGATGAAGCGATCCCCAACATGCAGCGTGTTGAGCAACAATTTTTGAGCGGCTACGAGCCAGTGTCAGACGCGACGATTATCGCAGTCGATGGCGCTTTGCACTTCATCATGTATGATCAACCAGAGCTTTATGCAGAGGCTGTGGAGGCTTTCGTCTCAGAGATATCGAGAGATTAAAAGCGTTTGCTTTTCTGTGATGGCTGAACTCAAATAATAGAGATGGTGCCTCTCGCCGGACTCGAACCGGCACTCTGTTGCCAGAAACGGATTTTGAATCCGTCGCGTCTACCAATTCCGCCAGAGAGGCCACTCGGAATTTCAAACCGCAAGTAGATGAAAAGCACAAGAGCCAAGCACATGGTTTTCCGTGCACCACCGTCATAGCTGATGGCTAAGCGGGTTAAAAATGGCCCACTTATCCAGTCACTTGGATCAACCTTATCGAAGTTTAATCCAAAAAATGTGAGTAAATGATTGCAGATTTACACTCTTCCTATATATGAGCAACCGCTCACTAACAAAGGAGAGCATTATGAGGAAGACCATCACACTCATTCTGATCGGCCTGACATCATTTGGGCTGAGCAGCGCCTACGCTGACAGTTTCAGCAATTTATCTGAGGCTACTGGAGACAGCGCTAAAGCATCAGGACGCATTGTTGCCGCTGGCGGGCAAGTCGCACTAGGTGCTGTCGCCGTGCCACTCGCACTTGCAGGCGCAACGACAGAAAGCGCCGGCAATGCCGCAACGGCGATCGCTGGCGATCTCTGGAAGACGGCCAACACACCACTAAAAGTCGATGACGACATCGCAATGGCGCAACCGCTGCCCCACGTGCCACGCACGCCGGGCGCTAATACCGAAGTCGGGGAGCAATAGTTGTGAAACGGACGTTCAAAACCCTAATTTCTGGCCTAGCCTTGGCCGGACTAGCAATCACAACGGCTGCGCCTGCGCTGGCTGATAGCGGATCCGGTCGTAGCGTCGCGAATGCATACTTTACCGCTGAGGAGGCGGCAGACTACTCAAAGGATATCGAAAAAAAGCTCGCCTCCGATGGAACACGTGTCGCCATTGTCTTTCGTGCTGGTCGGAGCCGGGACAAGCTACCGGATGGGATCGACTATACACACGGCGCATTCTGGGTCTACCAGCCGATCCAACGAGACGACGGGTCAAGAATGAACGGTTACGTCGTTTGGAACCTATACCATGGCGACGGAGAAACGCTGTCGCAGACACAATCTGAACTGGTTCAAGATTTTCCATTTGATTTTGTCAGCGGCGCGAAGGCCGAAGATGTTGCGGTGATCATTCCGACACCTGCAATGCAAAAACGGATTATGACAATGATGGCGGATGGACGCTATGACGCTGTGCATGATCCAGATTATTCGGTCATCGCGTCGCCGTTTGATGACAAGTATCAGAATTGTACGGAGTTCTTGTTAGACGTGATCGCCGCGGCGGTTTGGCAGACAACGGACTATCAACAACTCAAAGTAAACCTGTCAGAGCATTTTGAGGCGAGCACGGTCAAAACCGGGCCTTTAGCGAGACTTTTCGGGCCTTTGGTCGATGAGCAAGTGAAGCTTGGCGACCATCGCGGCAAACCAATCCGGACAGTGTCTTATGGGTCTTTGGCCACATTCATGCTGGACAATGGCTATGCCGATAAGACGTTCAAGCTGACGCCGGACACCGTGCGTGGAACTCAGATAACGATGAGGTGAGTTTCTTCTATGGAGCGCTGCTGGTTCATCCTGTCAGCGCTCCAGCCTGATCTGCTCTTCCGGATCGGCAAAATTATCGATGAGATTGAAGATGGCCGCGAAGTCGTCGAGGAGTTCACGGACGCGATCTGGATTATCAAGCGGGGTAAACATGCTGCCCGGTTCAAAAAGATCGCCGCCTTCCAAAGCGATTAACAATTCGCCGCCGACGAAGGCGCAGCGCAGGCCTGCGCCCCGAAATGTTTTTTCCAACTCAACCAAACGCTGCATCAGATCCGGTGTCAGGATGTAGCGCGCTTCGACTTGATCGGTCGAATAGACCTCAAAAGCGCGTTCGAACTGTGGCGACTCGAGCTTGACACGCTCAAAGTCTCCGCCGCGTCCAAAGATATTGAAAATCCCGCTATCACGCGTCACCAGCGTCTCGCCTAGAAAATCTTTGTGAAACTTGAAGCGCAAGCATTGGCCGTTGAAAACAGTCACCCACTGTGTGCGCGTTCTGCCTTTTGAGTCCGTGGTCGTACGTTTGTCTTCGAGGTGGGCCTCAAAAAACTCGAACTCGACACCGCGACGCACACCGGTGATCCGGTCTTCGAAATTGGCGCGATCCCAACCGGGCACGAGGCCATTCTTATGAACTTGCAGAATAGTCGACTGGTGACCAGGTTCTTCGGTGAAGGCGAGATCGAATTGTTGCGCAACGGGCTGCACAAGTAGTGTTTTGGCTTCGCGGGAGAATTTGCGGAGTTTAGACCGCCCTGCCCCGACCACGGCAAATCCGATCACACCAGCGACGATTGCTAGCTGTGGCACACGCGCAATCATCAAGGCCAATGCAGCACCGACAACACCAATTGACGTCCCGATCCATGTCCAGCGTGTTGCCTCTTGCGCGACAGCGCGACGCTCAGCTTCTCGACTTAGGAGAGCGGGCCTGAGTTCGTTCTGATAGGTTTGCGCAAAGCCTGAAAAATCATCTGGCAGACCATTCATGGCTTGCAGAATAAGAGGATCAATTGGAGCGTTCTTCGGATCAAATATCGGCGTAGACATGGCGCTCTCCGGCAAACCCTTCATGGGTTGTCGCACCAAGATGGGCAGGGCCAACGAGTTTGGCAAATTTTGAGAGCGTGCCGCTGCCATAAGCGGTCTCGTGAGGTGCCCATTTGCGTCCTCGGTCTTCTAATTCCGCAGGCGTTAGATGGACATCAATGATGCCTTTTTCGGCATCGATTGTAATGACATCACCATTTTCAATGAGCCCGATTGGGCCACCTTCAGCGGCTTCTGGTCCAACATGTCCGATGCAGAATCCGCGTGTTGCGCCACTAAAGCGGCCATCCGTTATGAGGGCAACTTTATCGCCCATGCCTTGGCCATAGAGAGCGGCCGTCGTCGAGAGCATCTCACGCATGCCGGGCCCCCCCTTGGGTCCCTCATAGCGAATAACGAGGACATCCCCCTCTTTATACTCGCGCTTTTCGACAGCCTCAAAACAAGCGGCTTCTCCTTCAAAGACGCGCGCTGGGCCGGTGAATTTCAAGCTGTGAAGCCCTGCAACTTTGACGATGGCTCCGTTTGGCGCGAGAGATCCCCAAAGACCAACAACGCCGCCTGTTTCTGTGATTGGAGCGCTGGCGGGATAGATGACTTTCTGATCCGGGTCCCAAGTCACGTCTTCGAGGATTTCGCGCCATGTCTTGCCGGAGACGGTCATGCAGTCGGCATTGATCAGACCGTTCTCATGCAACGTTTTCATCAGCATGGGTACGCCGCCTGCCTCACCGAAATCCTTGGCAACATAGTTTCCGCCGGGCTTTAGATCGGCAATGTAAGGCGTCTTAGCAAAGATCTCAGCGACATCTTTAAGTTCAAACTGCACACCACACTCATGCGCCATAGCCGGCAAGTGCAGCCCGGCATTGGTTGAACCACCAGTTGCCGCGACAACAATAGCGGCATTCTCAAAAGCTTCGCGGGTGCAGATATCACGCGGACGCAAACCGCTTTCGATCGCGTGCATCACCGCTTTTCCACTCGCGACTGCATAATCATCACGGTCAAGATAAGGAGCAGGCAAGCTTGATGAGAGCGGCAGAGCTAAGCCGATAGCTTCACTGACGCAGGCCATTGTATTTGCTGTAAATTGACCGCCGCAGGCGCCGTCACCGGGACAAGCGATCTTCTCAAGCGCGCGGAGCTTTTCTTCCGTCATGTCATTTGAGCCCGCCGCATGGGTGCCGACGGCCTCAAAGACATCTAGGACCGTGACGTCTTTACCCTCAAACTGACCCGGAAGGATTGAACCGCCATACAAAAAGACGCTCGGCACGTTCAGGCGCAGCATGGCCATCATCATACCTGGTAGGGACTTGTCGCAGCCCGCGACACCAACCAGCGCGTCATAGCTATGACCCCGAATTGTCAATTCGACTGTGTCGGCAATCCAATCGCGCGAAACAAGCGAAGAGCGCATGCCCTCATGCCCCATCGCGATGCCGTCTGTGACCGTGATCGTGCAAAACTCGCGGGGCGTTCCGTCAGCAGCTTTGACGCCGTCACTGACCGCATGCGCCTGTCGCATCAGCGCTGTATTGCAGGGTGCTGCTTCATTCCAGCAGCTTGCCACGCCGACGAAAGGTTTTTTGATGTCTGCTGTCGACAGACCCATTGCATAATAATAGCTGCGGTGCGGCGCGCGCGCAGGTCCTTCAGTGACATGCCGGCTCGGCAACCGGGATTTATCCCAGGTTTTGCTCATTGAAACTCTCCATTCAGGCGATGGCATAAGCGATTAGGCGACCGTCTGCCAAGCGTCAGAGTGTCGTCAGGATGTTATTTCGCCCTATGTGCTAGTGAGAGGTCAAACAAAAGGAGCTCCTCTAATGAATAAATTGTCGATCAAAACCTTGTTTGGCGCATCCGCTTTCGCGCTCATTGCGGCCTGCGGCGGCGCGGAGACCGACGATACACCCGCGGTCGAAGCTGAAGTGCCTGTTGAAGTTGAGGAAGTTGTTGAAGAGGTTGTCGAAGAGGTTGCTGAGGTCGTTGAGCCAGAAGCACCAGTCGCCGAAACAAGTGATGTCGGAACAATTGTCGAAGTTGCCGTCGGTAACCCTGACTTTTCAACGCTCGTGGCTGCTGTCCAAGCTGCAGACCTTGTCGATACGCTGAATAGTGAAGGCCCTTTCACAGTCTTCGCTCCCGTGAATAGCGCGTTCGCAGCACTTCCGGCCGGAACTGTCGAGACGCTCTTGCTGCCTACAAGCAAAGCGGATTTGCAAGGCGTCCTGACGTATCATGTCGTCGCTGGTGAAGTGATGGCAGCTGACGTTGTCGCAGCCATAGAAGCAGGCGGCGGCTCATTTGAGGCAACCACTGTTCAGGGCGGCACACTCACTGTGAGCTTGGATGGCGAAAGCGTCATCCTGACCGATGAGAATGGCGGTACTTCGACTGTCGTCGCAACAGACGTTGATGCCTCTAATGGTGTCATCCACGTCATCGACACAGTTGTCCTACCAAGCGCAGGCTAAATGCTTCAGTGAAGCGAATTACGCAAAACCCGCTCTCAATTGGGGGCGGGTTTTTCTATTCGGTTTTCGCGAATATCGCTGTTTCGGACCCCTCCGGATCAATCATACCGCGATACATGCCCGGTGAGTTGAAGACATACTCATACTGCCCCTTGCCATCCATAACGATGACGCCGCCATCCCCGCCCAGAGCAGCAACTTGATCAAGCGCCTCTTGAGCCGCGTCACCAATCGTATCGCCAGCGAGTTCAACGCGAGCACAAATGGTTTTAGCGACACCGACCCTGATGAAGTACTCGCCATGGCCTGTTGCTGAAACAGCACAAACGCCATTTTGGGCGTAAGTTGCCGCCCCGATGAGAGGCGCATCACCAATTCGGCCAGCCGCTTTTGCTGTCATACCGCCTGTCGTGGTCGTTGCTGCAACATTGCCGTCTTTATCAATCGCGATGGCCCCGACCGTCCCGGCTTTTTCTGCGCTGGTCCGTTCGCGGCGCTCAAGGACACCCTGCAATGATTTAAGCCGGCGCTCAGTATTAAAATGCGTGTTGTCGACCATTTCCAGGCCGGTCGCTTCGGCAAAAGCGTCAGCGCCTTCGCCGGCAAACATGACATGTTCTGATTGATCCATCACAGCACGAGCGGCCAGCACCGGGTTTTTGACACGCTTCAGGCCAGCGACGGACCCCGCATTCCGATCCCGACCATCCATAATAGAGGCATCAAGTTCATGCTCTTCTGCAGCCGTGTAAACAGAGCCAACACCGGCATTGAAGAGCGGATTATCTTCCATCGGAATGACGGCAGCCTGCACAGCATCAACGGCGGTTCCACCCTCTGCAAGAATTGCAGCACCGGATTGCAGCGCTTCATTCAAAGCTGCGCGATAAGCAGCTTCCTGTTCGTCTGTTAAATTCTCGCGTAGAATGACCCCTGCTCCGCCATGAATGACCAGACGCCATTCCGGGCGGATGGGCGCTTCACCTATTGTCGCCGTCTCCACTTGTGTTTCATTATCAGGGGTCGTTTCCGGCGCCTGTGTGCACGCGGCCAAAGCAAACAGCCCCAAGGAAAGAAGAACGCGCATCAAAAGCTCCTGCGTTTATGGCCTAGATATCATTGCGTATCTTACTAATTCTTGATGTGTAACCTGTGAGACAAACACGATGCGTATTTTATCCACAGCCTTATTAATGATCCTGAGCTTTGGCAGCTTCGTCGCTATGGCGCAATCCGATAGCGAGCGCCGACTAAACACGGTCGTCACGACGACGCTTCCGCCTGATCGAGGGATGTTGCACGTAAATCCTTTTGTTATCCGCCCCGCGAATTTTGAGCGCCCGGGTTATGATGAGGTTGAGCTGCTCTTCATCCCGGTCGATCCAATCGGCGATACGGTCCAACCTATTCTGGATGACCAGTATCGTGAGAGCTTCAGTCTGACCGCTAACTTGCCTAAGCGCGATAGCGCGTCCTTTGAAGACACGCCGCGCGATTATCGAACGCAGGAAATAGTCCTGACTCGAGGTTATTATGTGCTGTCAGAGATTGCCTTTAAGCAAACCACACCGGGCCAAGAAGTTCGCGATGCTTATTGCTTAGATGGTTCGACGTTTCGCTTCGAAGTTAGAGGCCGAGATACGATCCATATGGGTCTATTGGAAGTCGATTATCCAATTGGCGTTGTCGGTGCGGATGTATCATTTAATCCTGCCAAAACCATTCTGACCGATCTGGATCGCATCAATGGCTGGCGATGGACAACGATCTCTCTCAATCACTTCCTGATTTCACCGACTGACTTTGTGAGAAGCACAGCCTTCTGCAGCCCGGATAGTCTCTCACCGAGCCAGACTTACCGAGACGAGAGCTGATCAAGCGCCTTTTTTAATTTCGCAAGCTTGATCTCCAGTTCAGCGAGCTTCTCGCGTTGTTCAGCGACCACTTCGGCGGGCGCTTTTGCAACGAAAGCCTCATTAGAGAGTCGCCCAGACAGCGATTTAATCTCTTTTTCCAGCTTGCCTGTCGCTTTTTCAAGCCGCCCGATCTCGGCATCAACGTCGAGAAATTCAGCAACTTCCAAGGCTAATGTGGCCTCATCCACAACACTTCTGACCGACCCATTCGGAGCAGCATCGACGACTGTTAAGCTGACCAATCGGGCCAGACGACAAATGACGTCATGGTGAACTTGGATACGGCGGACAGTCTCCTCACTTGCGCCAACAACTGAGGTCGGAATTTTGGCCCCTGCTGGAACATTCACGTCGGCGCGGACGGATCGGATTTCTGACACGGTTTTCAAGACCCATTGCAACTCATTGCGAGCGGTCTCGTCAGAAAACGCACCCTTCAGGCCAACCCAATCCTGCTGCATAATGAAATCAGAGCGCTCACCCGTCTGTTCCCATAGGACCTCTGTAATGAAGGGACAGAAGGGGTGCAGC
>JBCCDF010000048.1:0-14262 GCA_039030935.1 Pseudomonadota bacterium
AACCCTTCGAAGCCCCACTCATGGCGCAAAATATCGGTCAGCAGTTCTCGGTGCTGGCCGCAATACTCACCATTCACTTTATTATATGCACTCATCACCGAGGCGCAGCCCGCATCCAGAATGCGTTTGAAGTGAGGCAAGTAAACTTCGCGCAGAGCCCGCCCATCAATACGGACATCAACTTTGAAGCGTGCATTCTCAATCGAGTTCAGAGCGTAGTGCTTTACGGTCGCGATGACATTGTGGGTCTGTATGCCTCGCGACAGCGCAGCGCCTAATTCACCCATATGATAAGGGTCTTCGCCATAGGTTTCCTGGGCACGCCCCCAACCGGGATGACGAAGCAGGTTAACACAGACTGCACCTGACAAATTACACCCCTGCGCGCGGGCTTCGATCCCCATCACTTCACCGATGCGTTGTTCCAGATCGCGGTCCCAGCTTGCGCCGCGCGCCATTGTGACCGGGAAGCATGTTGAATTCCCTCGGGCGACGCCGCGTGGCCCATCTGTAAAATAGAGAGTCGGAACGCCAAGGCGCTCACAGCCGCCACCCGCCCGATAGGGGCGACCGCCCCAGCGCATGCCGTCTTCTTTCATCGCTTCAAAGAAGCCTTTGCCCGACATCATGGCGACTTTTTCTTCAAGCGTGGTTTCGCGCAGAATCGCCTCAACCGTCTCTGCGATGTCAGCGTCAGTCATACCCTTTTGAGGCGTAAATTCGGTCATTAGAAGTGTCCTTACAAATCAGATTACGCGCAGCTTAGACGACGCTATTGATGTGGTTTTCGAGATATTCTTGCCGCCCAGATTGCGGCGATGGATCGTTCGCACTGGCAGCCAGATCGTTCAGTGAGATGGTCCCGCTTAGAATGCGTTGGCCCTCTTCGCCTTTCCAGCCAGCATAGCGCTCACTGACCGCACGATCGAGAACACCATCCTCGATAAGCTCAGCGGCATGAATGAGGCCCCGCGCGAGGACATCAACGCCGCCAATATGGGCGATATAGAGGTCTTCTGGGTCGATACTTTGTCGGCGAAGTTTCGCATCAAAGTTAAACCCGCCCGTTTTGAAGCCACCGCTTTTCAGAATGTGACGTAGAACGAGCGCCATTTCTTTTGGGTCGTTGTGGAACTGGTCTGTGTCCCAGCCATTTTGAGGATCGCCGCGGTTGATATCGATTGACCCAAACGCATCGAGCGCAATGGCATTCGCCACTTCATGCTCGAATGAAGACCCCGCCAGAGTTGCGTGATTAGCTTCGATATTCAGCTTGACATCTGCCATCAGGTCATAGCGCTCTAGGAAAGCCACAACCGTCGCAGCGTCGCGGTCATATTGGTGTTTCATGGGCTCATGCGGCTTCGGTTCGATCAGGAGGGGACCCTGAAATCCAATCTTGTGCTTGTGCTCTATGACGAGGGATAAAAAGCGCGCAAATTGTTCAATTTCCTGCTTCAGATCAGTGTTGAGCAAGGTATCATATCCCTCTCGCCCGCCCCATAAGACGTAGTTTGCCCCGCCAAGTTGATGAGTTGTCTCCAGCATGGTTTTGACTTGCAAAGCCGCGCACTTGAAAACCTCTGGATCAGGATTTGTTGCGCCTCCTGCCATATAGCGTGGATGCGAAAATAAATTAGCAGTGCCCCAGAGCAGCTTGACCCCTGTTTCCTCCATTTTCAGCGCCATCGGCTCTGCAATGCGCTTAACATTCTCGCTCAAGGCCTGAACTGTTTCGCCTGCTGCGGCGGCATCGACGTCGTGGAAACAAAAATAAGGCGCACCAAGGCGCCCAAAGAAATCAAAGGCAGCGTCGAGTTTCACAAGCGCGGCTTCGTGATCCTGCGCTCCCGCGAGCCAAGGGCGGGGCAGCGCGCCATCCCCGAAGATATCTGAGCCTGGCCAGCTAAAAGAATGCCAGTAGCATACTGCCCAGCGCAAATGCTCGGCCATGGTTTTTCCCATGATCGTGCGATCAGCCTCATAAAACTTAAACGCCAAGGGATCGTGGCTGTTGCGGCCTTTGAAGGTGATCGGGTCAACCGAAGAGAACAGGGTTTCGGTCATGCAGCAATGTCCTGTGATGTGAGGTGTCGTGTCGCCTGATACAGAGCTCGCCAGGTTTCGAGACGTGCTTTGTAAAGCTCAGACAGGTACTGATCAGGCAGCACTTCGCTTCGAATAGGGGCTGGTTTACAAGTATTCTCGACCGACGCTTCATTAACGCCAATGAGTGCCAATCGAGCAGCGCCAACAGCAGGGCCTGCTTCAGCGCCGTCTCTGTAAGACAAGGGCATATCCAGAGCGCTGGCGAGGATTTTGCCCCAATACGTCGAGCGCGCGCCGCCACCAATGACGCTCGTATGGGTAAACCGCCCGCCTGCCCGAACAAGAGCATCACGGCCATCAACGAAGGCAAAAGCGACCCCTTCAAGTGCAGAATGAACGAGCGCCGCAGGGGATGTCTGCGAGGTCAACCCAAAGAAAGCCCCACACGCATGCGGATTATCGTGCGGGGTACGCTCACCGTCCAAGTACGGTAAGAATAGGACGCCGTCGCTGGAGCCATGGGACTCGGCGGCGCTATAGGCGTCTTCAGGACTGGCATATCCAGCCATTTGAGCGACTTTATCGACCGCGCTTGCCGCCGATAACATAACGGCCATTTGGTGCCATGTGTCAGGGAGCGCATGGCAAAAGGCATGCGCGGCCTCTTCGGGGTTAGGCCGAAATTTGTCTGTTACCGTGAATAAAACACCAGATGTACCTAGAGCCAAAGAGGCCTCACCCGGTTGTGTAACCCCTGCCCCAATGGCGCCTGCGGCCTGATCACCACCCCCTGCGATGACCGGAACAATGGGGAGGCCGAGACGGCTTGCCGAGGCTTTGGAAAGCTCGCCCGTGACTTCGGGTCCCTCGTATACGGCTGGCATGACCTCAGTGCTCAACGCATTAGCGGCCAAAACCGTCTCACTCCACGATCGGGTGGCTACATCCAGCCATAATGTTCCTGAAGCGTCCGAGACGTCTGTCGCATAATCTCCAGTCCAGACGAGACGCAGATAGTCTTTTGGCAGAAGCACTTTTTGGACTTGGCGAAAAATCTCAGGCTCGTTGCCCTTGACCCATAGCAGTTTCGGGGCCGTAAACCCCGGCATCGCTTTGTTACCCGTGATTATACGCAACTCAGGCGCCAAGGCCTCAAGATCGGCGCAGGCCTGGAAGGCCCGGCCATCATTCCAGAGAATGGCGGGGCGCAGGACACAGCCAGAATGATCGAGCAATACAGCCCCATGCATTTGCCCGGAGAGACCCAGTCCTTTGACCTCAGCCCGCAAATGCTCCGGCAACGCCCTAATCGCGTCTTCAGCCGCGTTCACCCAGTCTTCCGGTCGCTGTTCACTCCAAAGCGGTTTGGGTCGTGAGAGATGAAGGGGCGCAGATGCCTCCGCTAAGATTGTGCCTCCCTCATCAATGATGACGGTTTTGACCGATGACGTGCCGAGATCGACGCCAAGAAACATCACTCACCTTCCGCCGTAGAAGGCTGTTTGAGATCGTAGACGACGCGAAACCCTATATGCGACGTAGAGAAGTCCCGCTCTTGGGGCTGACGCGCGGCTGGGCGATAGCGCTGACAGAAATTGGCAGCACATAAATGAGACCCGCCCTTTATCAGACCAGAATTTGGATTGCGCATGTCATAAAGTGCGGTCGTCCACTCCCAGACATTACCCGTCATGTCATACAGCGCATATCCGTTCGGCGCATAACAGCCGACGGGAGCTGTGCCCTGATACCCGTCGTTTCCAGTATCCTCGAGTGGGAAGGCGCCTTGCCAGGTATTGGCTTTCGGTGCGCCTTCATTGGGGGCTTCATCGCCCCACTCATAGCGCGCGGTTTCAAGGCCGCCGCGTGCTGCAAACTCCCATTCAGCCTCGCTTGGCAGACGCCCGCCGGTCCAGTTTGCATAAGCGAGGGCATCAGTATAGGAGATGTGAATGACCGGATGGTCCATGCGGCCCGCTAAAGTGCTGCCGGGTCCTTCGGGCGCTTTCCAAGACGCCCCGGCTACAAACTGCCACCATTGCGAACTGCCTGAGACGAGGGGTGAGACAAACACCGCAGACCCAGCAACCAATTGGTCGGCGGGGATCTCTGGATGGAGTTTGGGATCAGGCGTTCTCTCAGCTGTTGTGATATATCCTGTGTCTTCGATAAAAGCCGCAAACTGCGCGTTGGTGACTTCGGTCGCGTCAATCGCAAAAGCGGAAACTTCGGCGATACGAAGAGGACGTTCTTCGAGATAACCACTGTCGGACCCCATTTGGAAGCGCCCGCCGGTGAGCTGAATACGCTCTCGTATTGGGGTGCAGGAATTGTCTCCTAGGTTATCCAGATCAGAACCGACTGTCTCCGCTCGATCTGTTGCTGTAGCGGCCGGATCCGTTGATCCGGAGCAGGACGACAAAATTGTGAACGCCGTCAAAAACCCACATATGAGTGTGCCTCTACTCTGGGACATTGACGGTTGTCTCTGCGCTTTCAGCGTAACCATAGCGCACGGCTTTAGCGGTCAGAACGCTTCCAGCTTCGACGATCAGAGGGCCGTTATAAAGCTGCCAATGCTCTGCGCCTTCATCGAATTTATAACCAATTGAGGCCCCCTCTGTTGGTGACGTTAGAACCACCTTATAGCCACTTTCAAGTGACGAGATGTCCCCGTTCACCGCTTGCGTCATGGGCTGCTCACCGCCGGGCCACATCGTCTCAATCATATCCGCTTCAGGCAGCGAACTCATATCCCCCACCTCATCCATCCAATCCGACAGAGCACCGCGCAGGCGTAACAGGTCAGCTTGGTAAGCCGGGTCATCAGCGAGATTATTGACCTCATGCGGATCAGTATCAGTATCGTAAAGTTGCTCTTCTGGTAGCGGTTCAAACAAGGCCGCCGCCGCGGGTGGCAAAGTCCCAGCGTCGCGTCCGGCCCAAAGCGCTTGCATCGAGGGTTGGGAATCTCGGAACGCCAACGGCTCAAAGAAAGGATCGCCCTCAATATAGTTGCGAATATATTTGAAACGCTCATCGCGCACGGCGCGCTGATGGTTCATCTCCCCGTCCATACGATCCTGCGCTGCAAACACATATTGGCGTTCTGGTTCGCGGTCCACTCCGATGAGATCGAGCCCATGCAACCCTTGTGGTGCCTCAGTCTCTGCCCACGATAAAATGATCGGCGCGAGGTCAATGAAGCTGATCAACTCCTCATTTTGTGTGCCTGCACCGCGCCTGTCGGGGTAGCGAATGACCATAGGTACATTGAGGCCACTATCATATAGAGACCGCTTCATCCGTGGTAGACCGTCGCCATGATCGGTCGATATGATCAGGATCGTTTCATCCAACAGACCTTCGGCTTCCAAACGGTCATATAGCTCTCCCAAGGCCATATCGGTGAAGGCAATATTGTTATAATGTGTTGCAATATCGCGCCTGACATCCTGTGTGTCTGGCAGATAAGGGGGCACTGTCACCTCTTCGGGGGCCACACGTTCAGCACGATCCGCAAACACGGTTGTATTTCGCTGCACGATAAACGCTTCAATGGGATTGGTGACCGCCATATCTATCGGCCACGTTGCGCTCTCATGCGTGTCGAAAAGCGTTTGCATATGAAAGAATGGCTGATCATCAGACCGACCTGACCAGTCAGCCTCTTCGCCTGATTGATCCCAAATCGTAAACGGCTCTCCAAATTGGTAATCGGTCTTGGAGTCGTTAGAGGTATAGTATCCGGCCGAGCGTAGAAGCTCCGGAAAGGCTTTCACCTCCGGCCCGGGAACTGCGAGGTAATTCTGTGGCCCACCGCCTGGCAGTCCCGAAGCGCCCGTAGTTCGCATATGCTGCGCGCCAATCGTCTGTTGATAATGCCCAGTAATTAACGCCGCGCGGCTCGGCGCGCAGACCCCAGACGTTGTGAAGACATTGGTATATTTGATCCCTTCTGATGCAATGCGATCCCAATTCGGGGTCACGGCTAACGGGTCGCCAAAACTTCCCACGCGAGGGCTCATATCTTCGAACAAGACGAGCACGATGTTTGGTCGCGCGATATCTTCCGCTGTTTCGAGAACGATGTCTTCTTGATCAGACTCTACAGCGCCCTGTGCGCTTTCGCTCTGCTGCGCACTGCACGCGACTACGAGCAGCAGGAGAGACGCACTCAAAGCACTCATCGCGATCTTCATGGGGTCATCTCTTCTTCAGAGGCATCTAAAATGCTTCGTAAAATCGGTGTGATCCCTTTCAGTTGCTCATTTTTCGCGGGGCTGTCCGGCAAGATATGTTCGTATTTATCTTCTGCATCTGCCGATCGTGCCCAATGCTCTGGGAACCCTACATGAGTGGAAACATCGGGATTCCAAAAGACCGCC
Source organism: Pseudomonadota bacterium (assembly GCA_039030935.1). Classification (GTDB taxonomy): domain Bacteria; phylum Pseudomonadota; class Alphaproteobacteria; order Caulobacterales; family Hyphomonadaceae; genus Henriciella. The sequence continues at coordinate 6,438 of JBCCDF010000048.1, forward strand.
CCTTGATTATACCGCTCTGTAAACGGGACCGCCGGGTTTGCACCACGTGTCCGCAGACCCTCATGCAACCGAGCGCGCATCTCAATCAGTGTTTCTTGATACGCAGGATCGAGGATGAGATTGTTCATTTCGTCAGGGTCACTTTCAAGGTCAAACAGTTCTTCTGTGTCCCATACGCCGTGATATTGAATGTACTTTATATTTTGAGTTCGGATTGCGAAAGTTGACGGCGTTTGAGGGTAGTTAAATTCCCAATAATATTCATAGATGAGCGCTTCATAATCCAAGGCCGGGTCCACTGACAGAAGATCACGCCCATCATAATGATCTGGAATTTCGACATCTGCTAAACTCAAAATGGTCGGCGCAATATCAATATTCCGCGCCAATACCGGAGAGACGGTTCCACCTTCAAACCTGTTCGGGGCGTGAATCACAAACGGCACACGCATGGATGCTTCATAGGCTGCACGCTTATCGACAAGGCCATGCTCGCCAAACATAAAGCCATTGTCGCTCGTGTAGATTATGACCGTATCGCGCTGACTGTCGATGACATTCACAGTATCGAGAATACGACCTGTACTCTCATCAACACCAGATAGGGCAGCATAATAGGACCTCTGAATCTCTTCCAAAGGACGATCGCTGTAGAATGCGAAATCAGAGCCATGCCAGCTATTGTTTTGTGTGGTCAGCCACATCGGCCTCGGTCCAGACCGGTCATCTGGGCGCGCATTCTGGGGCAATGGGAAAGACGTATTGCGATAAAGGTCGGAATGGCGCTCTGCGGGCGTAAAAGGGAGGTGGACAGCTTTGTGCGACAGAAAAAGCAGAAATGGCGATGATGATCGGTCTTGAAGCCAACGAACAGCATAGTCGGTCAGTTCATCACTGATATACATCGTCTGCTGGACGGTTTCCCCATTCACATTGAAAACGCTCGGCCGACCAAACGCATCGGTGGTCCCATAATTGCCTTGGCCTTCAAAACTCACCCAATGGTCAAATCCATCTTTTGGCGAATTGTCAGCATTCCCCATGTGCCATTTTCCGATAAACGCCGTGTCATAGCCAGCCTCGTCGAGGAGGACCGAAAAGGGCTGAAATCCTTCAGGTGTCGGGCTGTTATTATCGACGATGCCATGATTTCGCATAGCCTGCCCGCTCATAATGGACGCTCGGCTCGGTGAGCAAAGCGAGGTTGTCACGAAAGCGTTTTCATAGCGCACGCCTTCGCTGAGCAGTCGGTCCAGCGAGGGTGTTTTCAGGCTGGCATTGAGCGCTCCGAACGCATCATAGCGCTGATCGTCCACGAGTATGACAATCACATTTGGGCGCGTATCAAGAGAAGGAACGTCCCTGTTCTGTGCCGAAACGGAACCCATCGAGCAAGATGAGAGTGAGGACAGAGCTAAAACGCATCCGAGCCACACAACCACATTCATAAACGGGTTTGCGGGTGTACGCACCTAAACCCTCCCAAACTTTTTCGTTATACAGATGTATTATCTATGACGCTCATTTCGGTCAATAAGGACAGTTTTGTTTTATCCACTAGAAGCACTTGTCAGCCACCCTAACCCTTATTATCCAAGCTGGATAACAAAAAGGACAGAATACGGAAAATGACAGAGCTTGGTGTCCGTGAAAGACAGAAGAGAGAGACGCGGGCCAGCATCCTTCAGGCGGCTCTCGATCAATTTGCGGAACGCGGTTTTGACGGTGCCAGCATACGCGATATTGCCAAGCGTGCCGGTGTTTTCCACGGCCTCATCAAGTATCATTTCGAGAACAAAGAGGAGTTATGGAAGGCTGCCGTGAGTTTCCTATTTGAGCGACAAGCGACAGAGATGGCTAACCCGGAGGGCTTTGATGATTTACCACCGGCGGAGCAAGCACGAAACTGGCTAAGACGCTATGTTCATTACTGTGCACACCATCCAGAACATGCTCGAATTATGGTTCAGGAGTCGTTACGCGACAGCGAGCGCCTGCGCTGGGCGGTCAAAGAGCACATTGCGCCAGTCCATGAGATCGCTCGAGATGTCAGCTCAAGATGGATGCAAGCAGGTATCTATCCAGCAATACCTTACCATGCGATTATTTATATCATCTCTTCATCCGCTCAGGCGCCATTTATGCTTGCCCCCGAAGTGCGTCACTCATCGGGTGTGGATGTTATGAATACAGCTCAGATTGATGCTTATGCAGATGCGCTGATCACCATGCTTTTTGATCATAAGATCAAAGACTAAGCAGCTCATTTCAAATTTTGCAGTCGACCAGAAGCGCAGGGTAAAAGTATTTATCCAAGCGGCTAATGGGCTTGACTTTCCTTCCGCTCGCATCAGTATCCGGTCGTATAACGAATAAGCATAGATCCACGGGAGGATTCACAATGCGTGCAAGCATGCTCAACTGCGCTGCAGTTACGGCCCTATTTGCGACCAGCTTTTCAGGTTTTGCCTCTGCTCAGTCAGCCCCTTCAAATGAAGAAGCCCAGAGTGATCGCCGTCTCGGCACGATTACGGTGACGGCCACAAAGCGTGAAGAAAGTCTGCAAGACGTGCCGGTCGCTGTGACCGCGCTGTCCGGCGAACTATTGGAGCAGACCGGGGTCGGCTCTGTTGAAGCGCTTGCGTCAGCAGCACCGAGTGTGACGTTTACTCAATCAACAAACGACCAAAACAACTCGGTCAACATCCGAGGGATTGGGACATCGGTTTTCTCCCAAGGCGTTGAGCCCAGCGTTTCAATTGTCATCGATGATGTGGTCTTATCCCGTCAGGCCATGGGCTTCCAGGATTTAGTCGACGTAGAACGGGTCGAGATCCTGCGCGGTCCTCAATCCACACTGTTCGGTAAGAACGCGTCGGCAGGGGTTATCTCGGTGACAACGGCGGCCCCAGATCGTGAATTTGGTGGCCGCATCCAGTTTAATGCGGCTGAAGATGACGAATACGGGGTTGGAGCCACAATCACCGGTCCTCTTAGCGAAACCGTTTCTGGACGACTGACCGGGTATTATAAGGAATTCGACGGCCACATAGACAATGCCGATGGGCGAACACTCAACGGTTATGAGAATTACGGTCTGCGCGGCAAATTGCTGATAGAACCGAGCTCAAATCTGGATCTCACCTTGATCGGGGATTACCGCGAGAGCAAGCAAGACTGCTGCGTTTATACAATACGTGACACGTCAGGGGCTCTGGGCGCTGCAGCAGGTCTTGATGCGCTTCTCGCGCCGGTCGTGGCGGGCGACGAGAATGCTGATGCAAACGTCAATGCACCAGTCTTCAATGATTCTGACCAAGTCGGTCTTTCATTGAAAGCAGACTATGACTTCGGAGATGGCTTTACCTTCACGTCTATCTCAGCAGCGCGGGACTACGGCTTTGAAAATAATCTCGACGTCGACGCGCTTAATCTGGAAGACCCACAGCTCGGTTTTATTACGTTCGACCTCAATAGTGGCACCACGGACATTACCCAGTATAGCCAAGAGTTCCGTATAACCTCCCCACAAGGCAACCGATTTGACTACGTGCTAGGGGCCTATGGGTTCCTCCTCGACTTAGACCGGACATTCCAGAGGCGGTTTGAGATTCTTATCCCCGTCGGGGGCGGAAACACCTTCCAGATCAATCAGTCAGGGCGTTTCGATGCCACAGTGGAAACAACAAATTTGGCACTCTTCGGAAGCGGTAATTACTATCTGACAGAGGACACAACGCTTTTCGGTGGCCTGAGGGTTATCAACGAGACACTTGATTACACGGTCTTAAGAGATCCGGCGAATGTGCTCGTTGACGGCGATGGGCCCTTCGGTGGCACGGTTGGAACGGCGGCTAATCTCGACGATTCGACAACAGATACCGCTCTTACGGGCGAAATCGGCCTTAGACGGAATTTTACAGACAACGTCCAAGGCTACGTGCGCTACGCCCGAGGCTATAAGGGACGCGCTATCGATGCTGGGTTTGGCGCAGCTGCTGACGTGGAACCGATCGAGGCGGAAACGTCAGATGCTTTCGAGGCTGGATTGAAGTCGACATTAGCAAACGGGAATCTCATTCTAAACGTTGCGCTATTTCACACTCAATTCGACGATTTCCAAGAGCAGGCGACGGTCATCCTTGAAGACAGTGATGATGTCCTGAACGCTGAGGTCCGTCTAACAAATGTTGGATCCGTCGAAACAACAGGGATCGAGATTGAGGCGATTGCAACCCCGACCGATACGCTGACCATTCAAGGCGGTATTTCCTACACCGACGCCTCGATTGATGAGTTTAACAATGCTGATTGCTTCTTTGGCCAAACCGTCGCGCAAGGCTGCGTACCTGTCACGCTTGATGATCGCGGCACGGCCGATACGAGCGATGATCTCATTGCAAATCTGCAGGACCTTTCAGGCGGTGACCTTCCGAATGCTCCTGACTGGCGCCTAACGGGCTCCATCCGCCAAGACATTCCATTGCCTCAATCTTTCGATGGCTTTGTCCAAGTCTCTGGTCGCTGGCAAAGTGAGGTGAATTTCAGCCTCAATGGTGATCCTCGTACGACGCAGGATTCGTTCGCGATCGTAAACCTCGCTTTCGGGATCACCGACGACAATGACCGCTACACCGCATCAATATTTGTCAACAATGTCTTCGACGAGTTTTATTCGACGAACATCTTTGGTGATCCGCTCTATGCCGGTGTCGTGAGCCACTATGTGCCGCGCGATTTTGAGCGCTATGTCGGCGCGCGATTAGGCGTAAACTTCTAGAGTAAGAGCCAAAACGGAGACGTCAGAATGAGCGATCCATCGTCAGATATCGCTCCGGCAGCCGCAGGGGCACCCCCTTCCTCCAAGGTGCCCCTGTCGGTTCGTATCGGTTTTGGCGTTGGCGATTTCGGTTTCCTCTTAGTTTGGCAAGGAACCGCGCTTTTTCTCTATTATTTCTACACTGATATTCTAGGGATCGACCCCTTCATTGCGGGTCTGATTTACTTCGTCGCTATGGCTTGGGATGCTGTTACTGATCCTCTGATAGCAACGCTCGCTGACCGCACGCGGACCTCTATGGGAAAGTATCGGCCCTGGTTACTATATGGAGCAGTCCCTTTTGGAGCGTGCTATCCTCTCGCTTTCTCCGTTCCGCCTGAGGGATGGCCGCTGGGTGTGATTGCGTGGGCTCTGATAACGCATATTCTGCTTCGCACGACCTATACGGTTGTTTCGATGCCATTTAGCTCATTGCAGGCCAGACTTACCTCGGATTCTCAAGAGCGTGCGGTTCTTGCGGGCTTTAGAATGGCTGGAGCAGCGACCGGGGGGCTCGTTGTTGTCTTCATTACCCCGGTTTTTCTAACGGTTTATGGTGAAGGGCGAGCCGCGGAAGCATTCTTCATGGCGGCCTGTCTGGCCGGCACCGCAACCATTCTATCGCTTCTTTACTGTTTTATGACCATGCGAGAGCCGGAAATTGATACACAGGAGCCTACGACCAGCATTTTCGAAGACCTGAAATCAATTGGTCCCATCTTCGTCAATAACCCACCTCTAATCCGGGTCTTCTCGATCATCATCATCGCGACCGTCTGTATGGGAATGTTTGGCAAGAATATGCTCTACTATTTTCAATACGACCTTGAGAGGCCCGACTTGGCTGTCTTCGGTCTGACGCTCCCGGCTTTCTTATTAATCCTGGGAGTCCCTTTCTGGGTCTGGCTTGCAGGCAAAACATCAAAAAAGACCAGTATGTCTTGGGGCGCAGCCGTCGCGCTTGTCGGCTATCTAGGCTTTATCCTCAACCCAACCGACAATTTCGCGATCATCATATCGACGATCGGGCTGACGGGCCTCGGCGCTGCTGCAATCGCAGTGATGTATTGGTCAATGCTGCCGGATACGGTTGAATATGGTGAGGCCAAAACAGGCATACGCGCCGAAGCCAAAACGTTTGGCTTCGCCTCCTTCGCTCAGAAATCAGCTGTCGGCATCAACGCCGTTTTACTTGGCGCTTTATTGAGTGCGGTCGGCTTCGAAGCCAACGCTGAGCAATCGGACGTCACACTACTCGGCATCAAATTGATCATGGCAGGGATCCCAGCATTAGGTGCCATTATGATCATTTTGATCTTGAGAGACTACAGACTTGATCGGCAAGCTCATACGCAGCTCTTGCAGGACATTGCTCGATAGGGTGCCTCTGGTATTGCTGCTAGCGACCACTTTTAGGATATTCCCAGACAATCGATCTAACATGACTCTCATCTAAGGATCACATGACACCTGGTATCGTCATGCAAACCAAAATTGTGCCTCAATTTAGACTTGTCCGGGTCATATGTCGCGACACCTGTAGACCTACTTTCTAACAGGGCCATAAATGGAACCTCGTTTGCACTCAAAGATAACCTATCACTATTTGGTACTGGGCCCGATTTGATCCGCTTTTTCTCCATTTCTTGCATTATTGGCATCGCTATCAGCATGATGCCTTTGGCGTCGGCGCAAATTGATGTTGTCTGGATGGACATCGAGCCAACCGATGAAACAATAGAGCGTGTGGATGCCCTTCGAGGCGATATTGCGCCCTCGTCATCGCCTTTACAGATGCGGCGGCAATTGCGGCTATTAAAGGAACAGATTCAAACTGAACTGAACGCAGCCGGGTACTTAGACCCTGTGATTGAGACCGCGCTGTCCGCGCAGAATAATCTGAGCGGAGAGATTGCGGTCAATGCAGGCAGCAGATTTATCATAGATACCGCCTCTATAGATACAGGCGAAACAAAACTGCCGGCTAAAGTCTCGGATCGCTTGAATACCGCACGTGGCGATCTTGAAGGCTCACCTGCAGTTGCAGCAGATGTGATCGCTCTGGAAGGTGACGTTATCGATGACTTACGCGACGCCGGTTATGCTTTCGCGAAAGCAGGTGAGCGCCGCGTTATTGGTGACAGGGATGCTGCAACGATTTCAGTTACTTACAGGATCAATACCGGCCCTCGGATTCGCTTTGGCAGCACGCAGTTTCCTAACGATATTCGTACAAAAACATCGTATCTTGAGCGATTGATTCCCTACTCAAAAGGCGAGATTTACAGCCCCACCCAACTTGCGATTTTCAATAGGCGTCTTTCCGAAACTCGACTATTTGAGAGAGCTTCCGCGCGCTTAGCCGAGAACAAAGGTGAGATTGGCGAGGATGGTAGCGAAAATCGTAGTGTTGTTGTGGACCTGATTGAGCGCCCACGAAACACGCTCGCGCTCGGTGGTAGCTTCTCGACGGCTGAAGGTCCCGGCGTCAATGCGCAACTGACAAGACGTAACATTATTCGGCGTGGTGACGTATTGGACGTTGAAGTGACGATTGCAGAGCTGGAGCGGTCCCTTCAGGTCGACTGGCGGCGGCCGAATGAGTTCGGATATGGTCGTGGGCTTGTGTTGAATACGGGTTTGACGGATGAGACGACAGACGCCTTTGATCGTCGTGCCGTAACCTTTGGTGCAGGATTTGAAGTCGTCGAGCGGCCAGATTTTTCATGGTCTTACGGCGCGACTTTGGAGCTCGTCCGCGAAGAGAGTGAACAGATTGAGCGCGACCTGCAATTGGCGACACTATATGCCGGCGCGCGGATTGATCGCGCGAACGATTTGCTTAATCCAACGACCGGATGGCGCGCAGAAGCCCGTCTAAGTCCGCACCAGACCTTCGGCGATAGTGACGTCCAGTTTCTAAGGGCAATCGGTCAATTCAGGAATTACCTCCCGCTCAATGAGCGCGTGACATTCGCGACGCGTTTGCGTGCGGGTGCAGCGCTC
>JBCCDF010000049.1:0-14222 GCA_039030935.1 Pseudomonadota bacterium
AAATTGATAGTTTGAAACGGGAAAACGCCGTCACCCAGGCGGTCGATGATCTGAAAGCGGTCGAAAGCGACATCAATCAAAAAGTGCTTGAGGATGAAAAGGCTCAGACAGAGGCGAAGTCTTCTGAAGATCAGAAAAGCCTCGACACATGACGAAAGAGCTTCCTTCCGATCAAAAGCCTGACATTGTCGAAGACGAAGTCGAAGCTAGTCGCGCGCCGCTATTGTCGCATCTTGCCGAACTCCGCAATCGGTTGATTTGGAGCCTCTTAGCTTTGAGCGTTGCAACAATTGCCTGCTTTTTCGTTGCCCGCCCAATTTACAACCTTTTGGTTGAACCGCTTTTGCAGGAAGCCGTGATTGAACGCGGTAAAACAGATTTCGAGCTGATCTATACGGCCCCGCTTGAAGTGTTTTTCGTGCAGCTGAAACTGGCCTTGTTCGGGGGCTTATTCCTCTCCTTTCCAATCCTTGCATGGCAACTCTACGCCTTTGTTGCGCCGGGTCTCTATAAGAATGAGAAGGGGGCTTTTCTGCCTTTTTTGATTGCAGCACCGATCCTGTTTTCGCTTGGCGTTCTGTTCGTATATTTTGGAATGCTACCGCTGATTGCTCGCTTTGCATTGTCATTTGAGCAATTGGGTGGGGATGGGGTCGCAGCGATCGTTCCTCAGATTAAAGTGTCGGAATATCTATCATTGGTGATCGCGCTTTTAGTCGCCTTTGGTTTGTCATTCCAGTTGCCAGTGGTTCTGAGCCTGTTGGGAAAAGCTGGAATTGTCGGATCAAAAACGCTTCGCAAGGGCCGTAAATATGCGCTTGTTGGTATTCTTGCCGCAGCCGCCTTTTTTACACCGCCTGATGTGATTTCCCAGATCATGCTGACGGTGCCCGTTTATGCGCTGTACGAAGCTAGTATTTGGATTGTGAGGATTTTTGAGCGACAGGCGCAGGAGGCAGACGCCTAATTTTGAATCATCTCACAGGCTGGCAGGCGGATCGTGTCTGGCAGCTGTGTGAGGTCATCGGCACAACTGCCATCCAGATCGAGTGTATCAGCGCCTTCAATGCGCGACAAATTCACGTCGATGAGCCGGGTGCCCCTGAATTTCCCATTAGTGAGGTCGGCATCGACAAAACTTGTTCCAACGAGAACAGCATTATCGAAACGCGCCTCAGGCAGGCTTGCAGATGCGAAACTCGCGCCTGTCAAATTGGCACCGGAGAAATCTGCACGGCTGGCATTAGCTGACATCATATCCGCGCCTGTCAGGCTTGCACCGATGAGAACAGCATCATGTAGTTTGGCAGTATGGATGACGGCTTGGTCCAAATTAGCACCCAACAGGCTCGCATTACTCAAAAGCGCGCCACTAAGGTCGGCACCTTCAAGATTTGCGCGGTCCAGCTTTGCTTTTCTGAAATCTGCACTGATCGCTGTCACACCGTCCAGATTGGCTCCTTCGGCTGACAATCGATACAGGTTAGCACCGCTCAGGTCTGCGCCGGCATAGTCCCCGTTAGAGATGCTCCATCCGGAGAGATCATGGCCCGTCAGCGCACAGCGCGTACAAGAGCCGGTATCAGATGGTGCCCATGCAACGCGCGCAGGGGCTTCCTGAGCTGAAGATACGTTCAAAGAGCCAAAGCTCAGAAATGCGACGAAGAACAAACGAGGTGACATACATTTCTTATAGCGCCCGAACCTCGGGATAGAACTAAACTCGCGGTAATGGCTGTGGGTTTTTGACAGGTGTGTCTTTTAGGCCGCAACCGCTGTCGCTGCGTCTAGTGACAACGTGAAATACGTAGCCCTTTGGGCAGACGTGTTGTTGCATCGCCGCAGGCTTCATTGAGCTGAGCTTGCGTCAGTCCTGTCGCTAATGAGAGGTCTGCGCCAGACAGATTGGTGTGGTCAAGCTTTGCACCGGACAGATCAGTCGCACCGAAATAGGTGCCGACACCAGATGCCTGACGTAGATCTGCGTTTTTGAGATTACTGCGATTGAAGCGCGCGCCAAATAAGTTCGCGACAGATAAATCGGCACCGGATAGATTGACCTCATGAAAAGTTGCGAGTGCCAGATTTGATTGGCGCAGGCGAGATTGGCTGAGATTCGCCCCAGCGATGTCTTTGTATGCTAAGTTCGCCTGAAACAGATTACAACCTTGGCAAGACTGACCTTTCTTGGCCTTGGCAATGTGATCGGCATTCTGAGCAAGGCTTGGCGCTGTCAGCGTCAGCGTGAGCGCGATAAGGGCGAGAGTATGTTTCAACATGGCACACCGGTCCTGAGTGTCGTGACTTTATGCTCGCTACGGCTGCACGCTTTGGGCCAGTCTTACTTTCTCTTTGCGCAGATGACGCATGGGCCTGTCGCTGCTGTGGGTTATGTCGACCATATGTCTCTATTTGAACAGCCCGTGACCGGACAAATCGACAAGTATCTATTCTTAGCGGATCGGCATTTGCGCTTGATCTCTGTGTTTGACGATCTGACTTATGACCGCGCAGACGCCGATATCCTGTCGCCTCCCATGCGCCGACATCTGGCACAGACGCTCGCCAAGCATGGCTTTAAGCAAAGCTCCGGCACTGTTTTTAAGAATAAAGATATCGGCATAAAATGCATTTTGCCTAAAGCTCATGCGCTTGGTGCGTCTCCTTTTGATGTGACGCGCTTTACGCAGCGCAGTGAAGGTGATTTTTATGTGCTCACGCCGACGCAGACAGCGTGCTTCTTTATCGATCATTATGATATCGATGACGCAGTGAACCGTGTGGCCGATCTGATCCAGCGACAACCGATCAATATTCTGAAAATCTCGGACTATCTTGAGCGAAAACCAAATCATCGCGCTTTCATGAGTGCGATTGACCAGTTAAGCACACTTCAAAAAGAGGCAGTTGCTGCCGATAAACTGCGCTTTATGAAAGCCTTGGGCTGATCAGGTCCCAGCGTCGTCGTCATGGCACTTTAATTTACCAATTCCTACCTATTTCTACGCTAGCGTCTCAGCAGATAGCACCTTCAGGAGTGAGCCGATGGATGGGCGCGCCGAGACGCAGACATTTCTACAAAGTCTCGAAGCCCTCGCCAACGAGGCGGAGCCTGATGGCCTCAGTTTGCATGATGTTTTTGATCAGCTAAATGAACGCGCTTTTGGCGCGGCTCTGTTTGTTCTGGCACTGCCGTGCGCCATTCCTTTCCTATATCTGGTCCCACAAATTGTATCATTGCCCATGATGGCGCTCACATTGCAGATGTTAGCAGGGCGGGAAGAACCGTGGTTGCCTGAGCGATTTGGAAAGCGCAGGATTGATAAGGCCGGTTTGACCCGTATGGCGCAATTCGGTCGAAAATGGTTTGGCTGGCTTGAGCGTTTTAGCCGACCGCGCTTGACCTGGCTGACCGGGCATCGGAGCGAGCGCATTATTGCTCTGTTCCTGACTGTTTTTTGTGCCTCTATCCTGATCCCTCTGCCTTTAACAAACACAACGCCCGGCATTGCGGTTGCGATTGCGTGTTTTGGATTGATGTCGCGCGATGGTCTGATGTTGATCTTGGGTCTGACTATCGGAAGTTTGTGGGTCTCACTCTTGCTGTTTGGCGTGATTTTTTTCGGAACGGTAATTTTTGAGTCGGGAACGCGCGAGTTTCTCGGAATGCTGTTTGATGGTGGAGCATCTTAGCGAAGCGCTTTCACGGCAAGCCGCGCCGTGGTGACGCAGTGACAATTTTGGGTTTGTGAGCCAGTCTCATCACTCGTATAAGGCGAGTAATATGATGAACGTAATAAACCCTTACTTGCAGAACTGGCGCTGGCCTGCATTCGCTCTGATGGCGAGCTTGGCGATTTTGGCAGCTGCGCATGGGTTTGAGCGGTTTGGTCTGATGGCGCCGTGCCCCTTATGTTTGCGTCAGCGCGAAGTGTATTGGGCCGTTGCTGCGATGGCGGCAGGTTCTCTTGTGCTCTGGAAGATGCGGCACAATCCGCGGTTCCTGTTTGCGATCAACATTATGCTAGGCCTCGTCTTTGTAACTGGGGCCGTTGTTGCCGGCTTTCATGCTGGCGTTGAGTACGGCTTCTGGCCTGCACCGTCCGGATGCGCTGTCGTGCAGCCCGTTGACCCTATGGCCATGGACGATCTTCTCGTCGCGATTGATCAACCTCAAGCGGTACCGAGTTGTTCGTCTGATCCATGGAATGGGCGCTATGGCCTGTCGATGGCAGGTTGGAACATGATGATGCAGGTCGGACTGGCAGCACTCAGTTTTAGAGCCGCGGGAGTAACGTTTGACCGTGGTCCAGTCCCTGCACTAGCGGAGTAGAATGTAAGCGAGGAGCAGGCTGAAACTTGCCCCTAATGTTGGCCAGACGCGCAAGCTTCGATACCAGGCCGGTAGATCCCGACTTCCCCGATCCCACGCATAAAGCGCTGCGAATATGACGGCCAAGGCGAGAAAGCCTTCTGGCCGCGTGGAGAACCGAAAATACAGACCAACGGCAAGCCAAGCGAGAAGTGGGGGAATAACGGAAACGGTTAGGATAGATGCTGACGGCGCCTCTTTTAGCGCGATTTCTGCCCCCCAGCGTATGCCTGCGACAAAGCTCGAAATGACGGCTGCGTAAACAAGTAGCCAGAGCGCAAGGGTAATCAAAAGGCCGACATTCTCTTGCAAAATCACCATGCCAAGGGACAGTCCTATAAAGGGAGCGATACCGGAAAGTGTCAAAAGCAGCGGCGCTGTCGGGATGGATTTGAACATGCCAAATCAGTTCAATGATATTCATCCTGCGTCAATGGCCTTGTGGTAAGTACAAAGCATGTCGCGCCAAACAATCGCTCTCATGATTGCGCTTTATGCAATTGCTTTTGCGTTTGCATCGATGGCTGCAATACGCTGGCCAAGTGTCATGATGGTGCTGGCTTTCATGATTGAAGGCGAGGGAATGAAAGGTGTGCCGGATTTAAATTGGCGCGAGCTAGGCATTCTCTATGGGGCACCATACTTCCTTGCTGCGTTATGTCTCTATGCTTCGGCGATGATGCTTTCTCAGAGGCGTGCAGGCAGTGTTGTCTGGTATGCAATGGGCTGTGTCGCTGGGTTCCCCTGTGCCTTTCTGATTGAGTTTGAAAGCGGCTGGTGGCGCAATCCTGGAATCTGGGAAAGCGTCGCGATAGGGGGTGCTCTCGGCGCGGTCCTACTAGGGATGGCTGTCTGGTTGCTTCGAGATAAGCGCGTCAATCAAGAACTTGAGGTGAACAGTACTTCCCCATCTGCGGATCTGTCTGACGTCACCGAGGTCCCCAAAGTCATTGAAGTGGAAGCAGACGCCGCGGCGCCAAGAACTCAGCGTCGACGCCGCGTGTCACCTGCAATTGCTCAACAAAGAGCGCGATGGGCGCGAGAAGGGCGGGCCATGTTGGCGCGAGAACGTAAGCGCTCAAAACTTCTGTGAAAATTGATCGGTTGAGAACACACTCTCTTGAGACGGCTTTGGTAAAACGGTCACCTAGGAACAGGAGTGTGTCATGGATTTCCGTAAGATTTGCGGTTTTGCATTGGGTCTTTTCGGCGCCATCATGATGTGGCGCTCGGGCATGGCCGTTGCGGAATACTTCGACGAAAACGGCACGAGCGATATTACGCGGATCTTGTTCAATCCTGACTATTCGTTGCGCATGTTAGCGGCTATGGCGGCGTTTCTAGCCGGCCTTGCAGCGCTGACTGAGAGACGTGGCGGATCTTGGCTTGCTGGCCTGTCGGCGTTTCTCCTCTTGATCCAAACGATGGCGATCCTTGCCGGTCGTGGGTCTGTGTATTTCTGGCAGGCCGAAGCGGCGTTCATGATCATTGTAACGTGTCTCTTCCTGAGCCTCGTCGCGATGAATGGTGGCAAAGCGCGTGAAGAAGCGAAGAAAGAAGCCGAAGCCGCTGCTTGACATTCCTGACGTAGCTTAGCCCTTAGGGGCATGGCTGCTTCGCGAACTCTACCAAAACGCATTGGTCTATGGATGGGTCCTGCTCTCGCAGGGCTCATAATTCTATTCGACGTCCCCGAGGGTTTAAGTTTCGCAGCATGGGGTACAGGTGCGTTACTCGTCTGGATGGCGATTTGGTGGGCGACAGAGCCCATTCCGATTCCAGTGACATCGCTTCTGCCACTCATTATTCTTCCGATCATTGGTGCGGCAACACCGGGGACTGTTGGAGCCGCTTATGGTCACTATATCGTTCTCCTCTTGCTGGGCGGCTTTATTCTCGCATTGGGGATTGAGCGCTGGAACCTTCACAAACGTATTGCGCTGACTATCGTCTCGCTTGTCGGGGGATCGCCGGGCGCGCTGATTGGTGGTTTCATGTTCGCGACCGCGCTGCTGTCGATGTGGATTTCGAACACAGCCACAACGCTAATGATGGTGCCGATTGCTTTGTCGGCCGCCAGTGCTCTGCGCGCTGACGATAATCGCTTTACAGTCGCCCTGTTACTAGGCGTCTGCTACGCCGCATCGATCGGAGGGGTTGCAACCCCGATTGGGACACCCACGAATTTGATCGCAGTCGATTGGTTGCAGCAGAATGTCGGTGCGCGGATTGGGTTCCTCGAATGGATGGCTTTTGGAATTCCAGCAGCTTTGCTGATGGTCCCTGCTGCTTGGTGGGCTGTGACGCGGGGGTTGGGCGGTCTTGTCGATATTGATGCCGCGCTCCAGTCTGTTCGGGAAGCACGCCGTGCTCTCGGTGGAATGACCGGTCCCGAGATTCGGATCGCTTTGGTCTTTGCCTTCATCGCAATCCTCTGGGTTGGTCGCCTCGGTTGGGTTGAGCTCGCTTCATCGCTCGGCTGGGAGACGCTCTCAAACTATCGCGGGGCTGAGGTTGATATGATGATCGCCATTTTAGGAGCTGTCCTCGTCTTCCTTGTGCCAGCAGGATCAGGCCAAGGCCGTGCGCTTCTGTCGTGGGAGGAAGCCGTGAAGCTACCATGGGGCGTATTGCTCCTGTTCGGAGGGGGCATCGCTCTAGGGCGAGCGGTGAGCAGCACTGGATTGTCGGCTTGGATTGGTGATCAACTCTCAATCATGGGCGGGTGGCCGCCGATTCTATTTATCGCTGGGGTCGTCGCTCTCGTGATTTTTCTGACAGAGCTGACAAGTAATGTGGCAACGATGACAACGCTTGCGCCGATCCTCGGGTCACTGGCTTTGAGTGTTGGGATCGCGCCGGCAAGCCTGTTAGCTCCAGCAGCCGTCGCAGCGAGTTGTGCGTTTATGCTTCCCGTCGCAACGGCGCCGAACGCGATTATTTATGCAACCGGAGAGGTCAGCATAGACCGCATGATCCGACGCGGTGTGGTTGTAAATGTGATCGGAATTGGGGTGATTACAGCCATTGGCTTCTGGCTCGCCCCGCTCGTTCTTTGATCGCGCTTATTTGCAGGATGCGCCATCTTCGCTGAGTTCGCCAAAGCCGTCATTGATGAGGGTCTCTACATCATCAAGTGCGGATGATGCCTCTGGTCCTGATGCGCTGATCGTGATGGTCGTTCCCAAGGCCGCTCCCAAACATAACAAGTCCATGATAGAGCGCGCGTTCGCGGTCTCGCCATCATGAGTAATCGTGACTTTAGTGGGTAGGGTTGCTGCGAGACGCGCAAGCTTTGCGGATGCACGCGCATGCAGTCCTTTTCGATTGGAAATTGTAACGTTGCGTGAGAGCGATGGTGTGCTCATTTGGCTTTGCTAAGCACGTCAGAACCAATGCGAATATAGCGCTGTCCCGCATCCGCGGCCGCCTGAGCCGCTTCACTGAGTGTGAGCTCATCGCGTGCTTGCAGGAGATGGATCAGCATTGGCAAATTGACCCCGCCCACAACGTCAACTTTGCCGGGGGCCAGATTGCTAAGGGCCAAATTGGATGGCGTTCCGCCAAACATATCGGTCAGGATGATGACACCTTTGCCGCTATCACAGGCCTTGACGGTTTCACGGATTTGTTCCCGGCGCGCATCAATATCGTCTTCGACTTCGATTGAAATAGACCGAAACGCTGATTGTTCCCCCACAACATGCTCAGCCGCGCGAACAAGTTCGCGTGCAAGTTTTCCGTGGCTAACAACAACGATACCGATCAAGGTTCGACCTATTCCATTTCTACTTTTCCGAGGCTGACACAGCTTCTACAGCGGTCAAGAGACTTCAGACTACAAAAGCGGCACACGTTGAGCGGGTGTTGCGTAAAAGCCTCATGTTCCGCAGAAGGTTTCGTGTACGATTTCACCTGAAGAGGGAGCCGCTTCAAACGCTTCGAACCGGCTGTCCTCGTCAAAAGGGTTGGCGAGTGCGTTATTTAAAGCGTCGAAAGCTTGGCGGTCCCCCGCCTCAGCATCGGTAATCGCCGCCTCGACAAGGTGGTTTCGCGCGATCCGAATTGGATTGCTAGCGCGCATCCGGGCTTTCGCGCGTTCTGAGATCGCTGTGCGTCCACCAGTGAGATCGCGCCATGCGGCAAGCCAGGTCTCACCCTCGGCAGGCGTAGCAAATTCGGACGTGACGCCATGAGCATCTGTGCTCTCAACGTGTCTGGTTAGCGCTGTGAAGACGCGCGTGAAATCAACTTTCCCTGTCATGAATGCCGTCAGTGTCCCGGATATAAAGTCATCATGCTGACCTTCAGGAAGGGCGAGCTTGCGCGACATAGCATTTGTCCAGGCGGTTTTGAATTGCGTCGGATAGCCCTTCAGGGCCGCTTCTGCGGTCTTGAGCTGTGCCTCTTCATTCTTACCAAAAAGCGGAAGCATCGTCTCGGCAAGTCGTGACAAGTTCCACAAGCCGATTTCCGCCTGCTTGTTCCAGGCATACCGGCCGTAATAGTCAATCGAGCTGAAGACTTTTGCCGGGTGGAAGTCATCCATAAACGCGCATGGTCCGTAATCGATCGTTTCACCGGACAACGCCATATTATCAGTATTCATGACGCCGTGGATAAAGCCGAACGACATCCATTGTGCAATCAAGTCAGCTTGCCTCGTCGCAACACGTGTTAGAAATTTCGAATAACGCTCATCACCAAGGCTGCTCAAATCAGGATCGAGGCGCTCTATGGCAAAATCCGCCAATGTTTGGATCGTCTGCACATCGAGATTCTCGGCGGCATACTGAAAAGTGCCGACACGAATATGGCTGCGGGCGGTGCGCGTTAGAATTGCGCCGGGAGACGGGGTCTGTCTTTGCAGGGTCTCCCCAGTTGTCACAATCGCGAGGCTACGCGAGGTCGGCACGCCTAGACCCGCCATTGCCTCACTAATCAGATACTCACGTACAGCAGAACCAAGGGTCGCTTTGCCGTCTCCGCCGCGCGAATAAGGGGTCAGGCCCGATCCTTTCAGGTGCAACTCATGTCGTTGACCATCAGGGGCTATGACGTCACCGATGAGCATGGCGCGTCCATCACCAAGCCGTCCTGCATAGTGGCCAAATTGATGGCCAGAATAGGCCATTGCGAGTGGAGCCGCCCCGTGACCTGTTTCACGTCCTGTTAAGAGCTTTCGAGCGTGGTCTGCGAGAGCCTCAATCGATAGTCCGAGCTGTTTCGATAATGTCTCGTTCAGAGCAAGTAGGCTCGTTTCATTCCACTGAGTTGGGGGTAAATTGGCGTATAAGGTCTTCGGCAAGTGCGCATAAGCTGGTGAGAGAATAGGGATTTGCATATTGTGCATGTAGTTGGATTTGTTTGACGATGCATCCAGTCCGGTCTTACAGCTCGGGGGGTCAAATTAAAGCGAAGGTCAGCGAACGCTGTGGGTTTAATTTTGTATTAGGACAACTCTATGATATGTATATTACAGTAGAGTTTGTAGAGTGGAAACGGGAGGCCAATTTGGCCTCCTTTTTCTTTTAGGGCTGTTCGTAGAAAAGCGACCGATTTGAAAGCGCTTACCGAATTAGAGGCGAGCTTCACCATTGGTCGTCAGTGACGGCAGTGTTTCATCAGATGTAATTCCTGCATCTTCAGCGTCCGCCATAGCACGGACCAGAGAGACAATGGCTGTTCTCAAACGCTCATCTTGAATGCGTGAAAAATTGCGTACAAAATCCATCAGCAGTCGTGATGACCCCAACTCGCCGATGTCGTCACGGCTCGCATCGGAGAGTGAACCATCAAAGAACCAACCGGGATTAACCCCGAGTTTTTGCGAGATCAGATAGAGGCGACCTACGCTGACGCGGTTAGCACCCGTCTCATATTTCTGAATTTGCTGGTAAGAAATCCCAAGTGCCTCACCAAGCTGATCTTGGGTAAGCCCCATGAGGATCCGTCGCCGTCGAATGCGATCCCCGACGCGCGCATCAATTTCTGCTGCAGTTAAAGGTGCGTCTTCTAGGCGTTGCTCTGTCTGTGACATCATCTGTTCTCGGCGACATAGCGCACGATAGCGCCTATTACGTCGTATAAGGAATTAGACCGATTTGCTTTTATGACAAGTCAGACAGACAGACGTTCACATCTAGACGCCATCAGACACCCCTTTTAGAAGACGTGACAAACAAAATTGTGTCGAACCCGACAAATCAGAGAGATTAGAACCGAAATGCGTACGCCCCTTCTTCTCGTGTTTTCGATGCTCATACTGGGTCTTTCCGCCTGTCAAACAGGTGCTCGGAATCAAGAGATCGCCTATGTCGAGCGCCCAGTGGAGCGAATCTATAGTCTTGCCGTCGGCGAGATGGACAAAAGCGATTACACAGAAGCCGTACAGCTGTTCAATGAAGTTGAGCGACAGCACCCCTATTCTGAGTGGGCGCGCCGATCTGCTCTAATGTCCGCTTTTGCCTCCTATCAAGCGCGCGACTATGAAACATCAATTGGCACAGCACAGCGCTTTATCTCGCTTAATCCAGCAGCAGACGACGCTGCCTATGCGTATTATCTGATTTCAGTCAGTCATTTTGATCAGATCGTCGATGTGGGGCGAGACCAAAATACAACTGAATTGGCCAAAGCTGCTCTGACCGATGTGATTCGACGCTTTCCAGACAGTGACTATGCGCGCGATGCCAGCTTGAAACTGGACATGGTGCAGGATCAACTCGCGGGTAAAGAAATGAGTGTCGGGCGCTGGTATTTGCGCCGCAACCAGCATCTTGCCGCGGTCAATCGGTTTAAGACTGTTGTTAGGGAGTACGAAACGACGGGTCATTCAGCCGAAGCCCTTCACCGCCTCGTTGAAACCTACTTATCGCTTGGTCTCAAACAGGAGGCACTCGCAGCGGGTGCGGTCCTTGGATATAATTATCCAAACAGCGAGTGGTACCGTATGAGTTATCGATTGCTCGGCGGAGAAGGTTTGAATCCGGATACTTTTAGCGATGATCAGAGGCGGACATGGCTACAGCGGCTTATTCCTGGCGGACGCTGATTTTTAAGCGGTTCGATATGTCGGCAGGCCTGCTGTGAGAGACTAAAGAAAACAGACTTGTTCTATTTTTGTTCCTATGCTAGGCGATGCCTATGCTCATTGGATTTTCTATCCGCTCCTTTCTCCTGATTGATCGACTCGATCTCGATGCGGAAACTGGATTTACGGCCCTGACCGGTGAGACAGGGGCGGGTAAATCGATTATTCTAGAGGCTTTAGGTTTGGTTCTGGGCGGGCAGGCGAGCCGAGCAATGGTTCGCCAAGGCTGTGAGCAAGCCTCAGTTTCGGCGACCTTTTCGGTTCCAGTTGATCATTCGATCTGGGGAGACCTCGCCGACCTGCAAGTTGATGCTGGCCCGGATGAAGTTTTGACCTTGCGTCGCATGTTATCTGCGACAGGTCCGTCGCGCGCCTTTCTGAATGACCAGCCCGTATCCTCAGCAACGCTTGTCAGTCTGGGTGATGCTTTGGTTGAAATTCACAGCCAGCATGCCGCCTCAGCTTTATTGCGTCCATCCAATCATCTTCAGCTTTTGGATCGATATGCAGGGCTCGAACCGCTACGAGACCGCATGAAGGCTGCATGGGAAACTTACGTTCGCACGCGTTCATCCCGTGAAGCGCTTGAAACGGAATTAGAGCGCGCACGCGAACAGCATGACTGGCTTAGATTTGCTGTGAGTGAATTGGAGCAACTCGCCCCTGAACGAGGCGAGGCCAAACAGCTTCTCGCTCAACGCTCTGCCCTGATGCAAGCTGAGCGCATGACAGAGGCGATTGGTGAGTTGAATACGTTCTTGTGTTCAAAAGATACCGAAGACAGCTTGTCTAAAGCGGCACGCGCAGCAGACCGCCTCGTGCGCGTAGAGGGACTTGATCTGGTGGATGAGACCCTCGCTGAGAATGCCCGCGCAGCATGTGACGCGGTTGAACGCGTTCTGATTGAGCTGGCGGAAGCGCAGTCACTCTCAAATGCGCTGAAAGTCTATGATCTTCACGATGCGATGGCGCTTGAGCGCATAGAAGCTCGGTTGCTGGCGTTGCGCGCGGTTGCGAGAAAGCTGAATGTGGACCCGGAGAAATTGTCTGACATCCATGCTGATTATGTTCAAAGACTTGAGATGTGTGACGCTGAGACAGGCGATCTCGATCGCCTTAAGCGCGAAGAAAGGGATGCGAAGGCAGATTGGGGCGCGAAAGCAGAACGGCTGAGTGCGAAACGTCGAAAGGGTGCTCAAGCGCTTGAGTGCGCGATTATGAAGGAATTGCAGCCCCTTCATCTTGGGCGGTTGCAAGTCCTTATTAGATTTGATCCCCTTGAAGATGATGAAAGCGGCGCTGCGGGTTTGGAAAAGGTCGAGTTTGAGGTCGAAACCAATCCCGGATCAGGATTTGGGCCGCTTCGTAAGATTGCTTCCGGTGGGGAATTAGCACGGTTTTCTCTTGCTTTAAAATGTGCCCTCGCAGACATCGGGGGCGCGCAGACCCTGATTTTCGATGAGGCGGATCAAGGCGTTGGCGGGGCTGTTGCCGCCGCGATTGGTGAGCGGCTTGCCCATCTGGGGAATCAAAGACAAGTCTTTGCGATTACGCATAGTCCCCAAGTGGCTTCAAGCGCCTCACGTCAATGGCGGGTTCGCAAACAGGACTCTCGGACAGGCCAGGTTATCACAAGTGTCACTCACCTCGATGACGGCCAACGACTTGAAGAAATTGCCCGAATGTTGTCAGGCTCCAGCATTACCGATGAAGCGCGTGCTGCTGCATCGAAATTGCTGGAGGTGGCATGAGTGAACCCGTCACGGTAGACGCCTTGGATGAAGCTGGTGCCAGACTCGAACTGGCGCGCCTAGCGACTGAAATTAATCTAGCGGATACCGCCTATTACACTGATGATAATCCGCATCTATCCGATGCCGAGTATGACGCTCTGCGTCGGCGTAATCTGGCGATTGAAGCGCGTTTTCCTGAGTTAAAACGCAAGGATAGCCCGACCGAACGGGTGGGTGTAAGGCCGGGCGAAGGATTTGGAAAAGTTACACATGGCGAAGCCATGCTGTCGCTTGATAATGCTTTTAGCGAGCAGGATGTTGCAGATTTCATAGGGCGTATCCGGCGGTTCCTCGGACTGGATGAAACCGAGACTGTAGCTCTTACGGCCGAGCCCAAGATCGACGGCCTCTCTTTGAGTTTGACCTACGAGAAAGGTCAGCTCATCCGCGCCGCAACACGCGGTGATGGTCGTGTTGGTGAAGATGTCACCGCAAACGCCCGGACCATTTCAGACATTCCTCAAACCCTGCCGACTGATAGCGTGCCTGACAAAATCGAGATCCGCGGCGAGGTCTATATGAGCCATGAAGCCTTTGAAGCTTTGAACGCTCGAGAAGCTGAACGTGGTGCCAAGAGCTTTGCAAATCCGCGCAACGCCGCAGCTGGAAGCCTGCGCCAGCTCGATGTGGCGATCACCAAAGAGCGACCTTTGAAGTTCTATGCCTATGCTTGGGGCGCTGTGTCTGCGCCTTTTGCTGAGACGCAGAGCGATGCAGTGGAAAGGTTTAAATCATGGGGGTTCCAGACAAATCCATTGTTCAATCGCCACATAGCGTTGGACAGTCTGATCGCTGCCTACACAGCGATTTCCGAAGGGCGTGCGGAACTTGGCTATGACATAGACGGCGTTGTGTACAAGGTCGACCGTCTCGATTGGCAAGCGCGGCTAGGCCAACAATCACGGTTTCCGCGCTGGGCGATTGCGCATAAATTCCCGGCGGAAAAGGCAATCACAAGGCTTGA
>JBCCDF010000050.1:0-14133 GCA_039030935.1 Pseudomonadota bacterium
ACATTTCGGAAGACACGGCGCATTTTTTTAAAGTGCTTTGGCCAGCGTTTTTGCTGGTCATCCATGAAGGCGTCCCAGCCCATGGACAGATTGGTCATATTCGCGCCCGCCCGCGTGAACCCGTCTTGAAGGTCAAAATGGGTTGGCATAAGCCCAAAGCAGGTCATCCCCGCCAGTCCTAATCCACCTAGAAAGCGCTCGGCCGTCAAAGACGCGCCCTGTTTCAAAACTGGTCCGTGCCAATCGGAAAAGGGACCGCCAATAGGGCGTGCCCACATCCCCGGTCTTTCATGTAGAGCCCAGAAACCAACAGTCTCATCTTTATCAAAGGCAACGCCAATTCGTGTGTCCTCACGCACCTCACCGACAAGTCTTGCAAAATCAGGATCGAAGAAAGGATCATCGTATAACGCGTTTGCATTGCGAAGGGCCGCATAAGACGACCAGAGCTCATGGCTCATTTCATCGATTTTATAGAGTGCGAATTTCAAAGCGTTGTCTCCACATGGAACGATGGCGGTCATCGCTTGCTGCTGTGCAAGACCCGTACCGAATTCGCGTAACAGGAGAGTAAATAACTTGTAAAAAGTATCGTAAAAACTGAGGACTAGAAATCGCGCAACGCTTCAAGGCGACCTCAAATTTGAGCACCGCTATGTCAGCTGCATTGACCTGGGGCCTAAATTCCGCGCCAGAGCCGATCTTTCATGCAGGGCTGTGAGTTATTATTCGAGCAGCGATACGTTGTGAACAGCACCGTATCCGCGCGACCGATAAGATTTGAAAATGGGACAAAGCCGACAGACGCATCCTCATCGGCAATTCGCCGAGTTGTCCCTGAAATAAATCTGGGAGGACAGCCCGCTTCATCGATGACGCCATCCGCAGACCCTTCACAGTGGCCCGTCGTTGTACGGCCATCGGTCGAGTTATCCCGATTGTCCCCCATGAACAAGAAGTGTCCTTCGGGGACTCGAAAGATCGGCGTATTACTCACACCAAACCGATCCTGCATATCATGGGTCAGCCAATTAGCGTCTCCAACAGCTTCGCGAATTTCTTGTGCAGAAACCCTCGTACGCCGACTCCGGTCGCGGTCGTGTGTTGTGTAGGCGACCGTGCGTTCAAAAACGCGGTCAATCGGTGATCCATCCAGGAAAATCAGCCCATCGCGCACTTCGATTTCATCACCGGGAAGTCCAATCAGGCGCTTAATCATGACCCTTGCAGTATGGGGGTGCTCGAAAACGACAACATCGCCGCGCTTGGGTTGTCGAGCTAAGATACGCCCTTCAGGCAGCGGTACATAGCGGCCGACGCTGAACGGCAGGGAGTGACGAGAGTAGCCATAAGCAAACTTGTTCACTGTCACTCTGTCACCCACCTGCAGATTGGGCACCATACTTTCAGACGGGATCACCCTCAACTCATAAGCGAAGGTCGAAAAAATCAGGAATAGTGGAACAAAGACCGATAAGGTTGCGCCCCATTCGCGAAGCTCTTTCTTGACGAAATCACCAAAGCTTCGGGGTTTTTTATCAGCCTCGGCGGTCTCGTCAGTGGCCATTATGCGCGCTCCACGGGTCAGCCTTACCGCTTAGCCCGCTCGTCTTTGAGAAGCGAGGCCAAATTACATGAAAAGTGACTATGCCAGCCTGACTGCTGTTCCATATGCGAGAAGCTCCGCCGAGCCTCCCATAATCATGCTGGTGGTCACCCGCATATTGACGACGGCGTCAGCGCCGCTTTCCTGCGCCGAAGCAATCATACGATCCAGAGCCTGCTCTCGCGCTTCAGCCATCAACTTGGTGTATTCGGGAACTTCTCCACCAACGAGGTTGCGCAGACCCGCAATAATATCACGCCCAAAAAATCGCGTGCGAACCGTATTGCCTTTTACCGTCCCCAAAACCTGCGTGATCTCACGTCCCGGAACAGTTTCAGTCATTGTAACAATCATTTTAAACCCGCTTATTTATCGATGTGTTTTGAGTAGTAACTGTCTTCTTCATTCCCGATCCGGTCGACGATCACTTTTGCGATCAGGACGAGGAAGCCAAGCGCGACGAGTCCCGGGATCACCATAACGGCCCATAAGGGGGCACCCGCTTCCGCGCTCGCGGCCCCGATTGTCATGCTAATGCCTAGGATCATAAACAGCCCATATATGCCGCCCCCTAGCAGGATCAGGCCCATGCCGACGATAAACCAGCCCGATGTTTTACCGCTTTCATTCATCTCAGTGCCTCCAATTTACACCATTATGTAGTGTCAGGAGCATGACAAAAGAATGGCTAAAGGCGCAAAATCACTCAGAATGATACCAAGTGATCCCATCTGCATCGGTTTCTCGCACGGCGTCACCACGCTCAACGAGACAATTAAGGTGCGCGATCGCTTCACCGGTCGCCATGGAAACGAGATCATCGCCAATCTTGCGGCCGAAAATCGCTGGAAAAACATCGACCGCGCGTCGTGGTGCCTGTTGCAAGCGTTGCTTTAGCCGCTTTAGCGCGATTTCATGCCCATGGATCAAAGCCTGCAAGCGATCCCGCGCGCCTTTAAATGGCTCATTATGTCCTGGCAGCACATACACATCGTCAGGCACCGCAGCTCGCAATTTCGCACAACTCTCCATCCAGTCCCGCAAGGGGTCTGCGAGGGGCTCTGTTGGAAAGACTGAGACATTCGATGATATTTTCGGAAGCAACTGGTCACCTGCGAGAAAGACATTCAGTTCCTTGCAATAAAGACAGGCATGCTCTGGGGAGTGACCGCTGCCCGTGATCACCGTCCAGTCATGGCCTGCCATTTGAAGCGTATCGCCATCGCTGAGGCGCTTATAGCTGTCCGGAAGTCTCGAAACGGCCCGACCAAAGCCACCGAAGCGCGATTTGTAAGACTCAATGTGATGGTCCTGCCACCCTGCCGCTTTGTAAAAGCTGATCCCGGCTTCCGGGGCGTCGCGACCCGTATCCGCAATCAACATCCGGCAGCTGACATATTCCAGCCGGCTAATCCAAAGCTCACAGCCTGGAAATTTCCGGCTAATCCAGCCTGCATTGCCAATATGGTCCGGATGCATATGCGTGATGATCACCCGCCAGATGGGACGCCCGCCAAGCGTCTCATCGAAGATTTTCCGCCATGCTGATTTTGTCTCTTCGAGCGGCATACCGGTATCGATCACCGTCCAGCCTTTCTCACCATCGTCGATAAGGTAGAGATTGATCCACTTCAGGGCGAAAGGCAGGGGCATTCGTACCCAATAAATACCTTTCATGATCTCGATTGTCTCGCCCATATCGGGGACACGCTCGCCAAAAGGATAATGCAATGCGGCGCGACCCGCCGTCTTTCCCTTAAACTCACTCATAGCCCGCTAACAGCACGATCTATCCTGATCGCCTATCCGTCACCATGCGGAAGGCTGTGGCGAAGCTGTTCATAGAGCGTGCGTAAATCTCTGTAAATTTTACACAATTTTTATCACCGTAAAAAACGTGCTTTTAGCGCCTGACCTGTATCTCCCCTCATCACTACCGGAAGTAGACCGCGATCAAGCCAAGACAGGTGGGATAGAAATGCTGGGATTACGCATGTTGAGAACGCTTAAAGACAATGGCGGTCAAGTCGCTGTCATCTTTGCGATGACGATTATGCCGATGTTGACACTGCTGGTCATGTCAATCGACTTTCAGCGCACGACATCCACAAAGTCTCAAATCTTGCACGAACTCGACTCGGCTGTCTTGCGAGGCGCTCGGTATATCCAATTGGGCCAATCCCCGGAGGACGTTAGAGCACTGCTCATCGAACAAGTTGAAGCGCGTGTTAACAGCAACCCGAATCTGTTTTGTAAGCCTTTAAACATTCAATTTGCCAACAGAAACCGCGAGCTAACGGCATCTATTGAATGTTCGGTTGATACCGTTATCGGTCCGCCTGCTGGACCGGAAAATATTATGTTCAAAGAAGCGGCCCAGTCTGAATGGGATGTTGGCCTTCTGGATGTCGCTTTTATGTTCGACATATCCGGGTCGATGGATTCGAATAATCGGATCAACGCTCTGAAAAATGCGGCGAATGATGCTCTGAATGTTCTTCTCCCAGAAGGAAATGAGAGCCTCAATGAAGGCGTTCGCATCGCCATGGTCGCTTATGACGATATGATCAATGCTGGCGAGTTTTTTGAAGATGTAACAGGTCTTGCAGAGACGCGTTGGTATCATGCAACCGACTATTATCGTGACTGGAAGAAAGTTGGCGAAGAGCCTTACATGAAAAATGTGTGCAAATGGGTCATCCCACGCACCTGCTCAAAGTATAATGAATCTGGAAAATGCACGAAATGGACTGGTGGTAAGAAAGAATGTACGCCGACACCTGCCGTTCGGGACATTAGAGAGCCATATGGCCCGCAAAAAACACGGACAATTAAGCGTAAAATCGTATCAACATGTGTCTGGGAACGCCCGGGTGATTACGTCTTCACAGATTTCGGCCCAACGATGAAAGCCGGCACTCAGCCTCGGATCACAGTACCGAAGTCAAACCTCTACGATACTGACGAGATTATCTACAATGCCTCCGAAATCGAAGGAAACCCTCATGGTTTCATGTCTGCCGCTTATGCCCATTTCTGGCGTGACCGTCCCGATCACAAAGACGGCTGGCGTCGTGCAGGCGAAAATTGCTCTGGCATTGAACCACTCGCTCTCACCCGTGATCGTCAGAAACTGACGAAGTATATTCAAGGTCTCAAAACGCGAAACGGGACTGCAGGTCATCAAGGGATTGCGTGGAGTTGGTATCTCATCTCGGATAAATGGGCGCACATCTTCGATGGGGATTCTGAGCCAAATCGCTATGATGAGCCGCAAGGGAACAAAGCGCTTATCCTCATGACCGATGGTGACTTCGTCAACCAGCGTTTCAAAAATGAGCATGGCAACTCAGATACCCAAGCGCGTGCGTTGTGTGATCAGATCAAAGCTCAAAGCAGAGTCGAGATTTATACTGTTGCATTTCAGGCGCCTTCGAAAGGTCAGAAAGTCTTGGAGTATTGTGCGAGTAATCCGAGCTTTGCTTTTACCGCTGACAATGAGGCAGAATTGCGCGAGGCTTACAATAAAATTGCTGGGTCCCTCTCAGAGCTTCGCCTGACACAATAAGGTCCCAAATTATAATCGGGGCTGCCTTTCAAAAGGCAGTCCCTCATTCATTGAATTTAGTTCCAATTCACTCATTCGGATCTTCAGTATCCGTCTCTTTCTCAGTTTCGCTCGCTTCCATCCCGGCCGTGATCTCATCGGCAACCGACTGAGAGACCTCGCCCTGCCCACAAGCAGATAGCCCAAGGATCGCAAGACTTGCGAGTGTTGCCTGCAACATCACTTTCAAAATCTTCTCCAGAATCATCGTTGCATAAGCGCTAAGTCAAAGAGATAAAGTTAACCAGTCTTGGAGTTTGGTTAACCATTTTGGCTGCAAAGTGAATTGATAAGCCTCATCAACAGTCCCCATGAGGGGTGTGACTGTTATAGTATGATGCGAATCAGGGGCGAAAGCGTCGACGGGAGAAGCGGCATGGCAGAGCCGGGTACAGTGAAAACGACAGACCAAACAGACACCGACTTGCAACAACGTCCCCCTTTGGATTGGTTGCAAATTGGGTTTTGGAGCTGCCTCCTCTTCGCGGTTGCAGCCGCCAGTACAACGCTTGCTTGGCCTGAGGCAGGTGGGTCTACTGGCATTATTCTGCTGATCGCAATGGCGGCTGGCGGTATGATTTTCCTGCTATGGATCCTGCGCGGTGCAGGGCGTCGTATGGGTCTATTTCCAGAACGCGGTGCCATGACGGCTGCGGTCAAACCGGCCACACCGAAGCACTATTGGATTGAAGCGCTCGATGAGGCCGTGATGATTGCCGATTCAGGCGGTGCACCGCAAGCGGCAAACAAAGCCTATTTCGAGATTATGGATGTTGCCCTCATGGGGCAGGGCGAAAGCGGCACCCCCGTCTCGGTTGACCGCATGTTCAGTGCAGCTCCAGGACTGGCCGCGCCGATCTTCCGGCTGTCAAAAGCTGCTAAAGCAGGTGACCCGCATTGTGAGACTTTGCCTGCTATGACGCTTGGCACGGATAGCTTGCCCGTTCAGTTTGAGGTCAGTGTCGCGCCGCTTAAAGGCGAACGGGTCGTTTGGCGATTGCGCCGCATCAGCGGCAGTGACCAAGCCACAGGCGCGACCGATATGCGCGCACTTTATGTCGAAGACGCTCCAATGGGATTTTTCACATCCGGTGCAGACGGAACGATCGCTTACGCCAATAGCTGGTTGCGTGAAATGCTCGGTCTTCCAGAGACGGCGGAGAATATCCGCCTCGATGATCTGATGCGTCCTGAATTCGTTAAAATGCTACGCCGGGACCGAAAATCCGGTATGCCTGGACGCGCCGACATTATGATCCGCTCCCGCGACGGCGTTGAAGTCCCGGTCCAGACCATCACGACGTGGAATGGCAAAGGTGCTGACGCGATGGGGCGTACTGTCGTGATCGCGAACACACATTCCATGCTGGAAGGCGAAGGTCGGATGCTTGCAGCCTCTGCATCGCGCCCGCCGCGTGTTGATGGCGACCCAATGTTCGATGACGCGCCCTTCGGCGCTGCTCGGCTTGAAGGTAGTTCGCTCAGCGGGGCGATTATCACGGACGCAAACCGTGCCCTCATGGGCCTTGCTGATGGCGGCGCATCGCCCGGAACGCGCTTTATCGACCTCTTCTTATCTGAAGACGGCGAGAACAAGCTACGCGAACGCTTGCTTGACGCCATCGATAAGCCCGTCGGTCTGAAACTCAGTGGCGATGATGAAAAGCACGTGAATGTCTTTGTCACTCTGGACGGACGCGGACAGCCCGCGGTTGCCTATGTTATTGACATGACAGAGCAAAAAGCGCTGGAAATGCGCCTCGCTCAAGGGGAGAAAATGTCAGCGATCGGCAAGCTTGCGGGCGGCGTCGCGCATGATTTCAACAATGTCCTGACGGGCATTATGTTGAACAATGATCATCTGATGAGCCTTCACCCTGTCGGTGATCCAAGCTTTGATAATCTCAAGAAAATTCACGAGTTTTCAGTCCGCGCCAAAGACCTGGTTCAGATGCTGCTCGCCTATGCGCGTCAGCAAACCTTCCGCCGGGAAGTCTTCGAACCCGGTGAGTTTCTGTCTGAATTTGCCATCTTACTTGGGCAACTCATAGATGAGCGCATTGATTTCAATGTTGTTCATGGCCGTGATCTTCCGATGATTAAGGCGGATCGAAATCAGCTTGAAACTGCGATCATTAATCTATCCACGAATGCCCGCGATGCCATGCTGATGGACGGTGGCCGTGGCGGCAGCCTGACCATCAAAACCTCCCGCGCAACAGAGCAGGATGCTTACAAGAACAATTTCCGCTTTGTCGATGAAGGCGAATATCTGTTGGTTGAGGTGATCGATACCGGATGCGGAATTACCGCGGAAAACCTCGCTAACATCTTCAATCCCTTCTTCACGACGAAACCGAAGAATCTCGGAACCGGGCTTGGTCTATCGACAGTTTACGGCATCATCAAACAGTCGAGCGGCTATATCTGCCCCATCAGTGAGGTGGGTAAAGGAACAACCTTCCAAATCTACCTGCCCGCCCTGAAGGCCGATGAAATCCCTGAGCCCGATATCGTTGAGCCAGAAAAGTTGATTGAGGAGCCAGCGCCAACGGACTTCTCAGGCCGTGGCCGTATCCTGCTGGTCGAAGATGAAGACGGCGTCCGCGCAATCGCAGCCGCTCAGTTAAAATCACGCGGTTACGAGGTTGAAGAAGCTTGCGATGGGGAGGACGCTTTGGATATCCTTGAGGAAGAGCCCGGCAAGTTCGACCTGATTATCTCTGACGTCGTTATGCCCGGCATTGATGGTCCGACACTGATCAAAGAAGCGAAAGACCTCTTAGGCAACGCAAAAATACTCTTCATGTCAGGCTATGCTGAGCGCGATGTTGCAGAGAAACTCGACGGCGACCGGGAGGTCGCCTTCATGGCTAAGCCATTCACTGTCAAACAACTTTCAGAGCGCGTGAAAAATGAGCTGGCTGCGAAGGCGAAAGAAGCCGCTTAGATGCTTAAATCCGGTCGCGAATGACGTAGGCCGCAATCGCACTGATGCCAAAGCCCGCGAGCCCAATCACGCCAATTTCCAGAAAGGCGCGATAGCTGGCCGCCTGCTCACATACCTCATCACAGCCGCTCAGATACTGACCATATAATCCGTAGAGCACACTGATCGCACTAAACGCGAGCAGCCCGTAAAGAGCGTAGAGCGTCCATTTCAGCAGGGCATCAATCACGGTTCGCTCTTTTGGTAAGCCTTGGAGATTTTGGGCAGTTCTTCTGAAAGAACATCATAAACCAGACGAATACGGCGGCTGGTGTGCAACTCCCTGTGCGTGACAAGCCAAATCGGGATCGGGAAAGATAATTGGTCCTTCAGGACTGGACGCAAGCTTGGCTCCGTGCGCTCGACATCTTGGGTTAGAAATCCAACCCCTACGCCTGCCTTTACCAGAGCCCGTAGCACCGTCCCGGTCGGGGAACTCGCAACGAAATTGCTGAGTTTAAGGTTCAGTCCAAACTTACTGAATTCGTCGATCAGCATTTCGTTATTCTCGAAGCCAATAAAGTCGAGCGCCTCAACGTCCCTCAATGTCTCGATGGGTGGGCAGGTCGAGAGATAGCTTTCCGTCGCATAGAAGTGCCAGTTGATCTCGCCAACCAGCTTGGCAATCAGGTCCGGTTGTTCCGGTCGGCCATGGCGGATTGCAATATCTGCTTCGCGACGCGTGAGATCGCGAACATCATTGGAGGTCAGAATATCAATCTGGATTTTCGGAGCCTGATCGTGAATTCTTCGGACAATCCGCGGCAGATGATAAGTGGCAAGTGCATCCGTGGCGGTAATCACGACATTGCCCTCAACCGCCTTTGATTGACCAGAAGCGGTCAGCGAGATTTTTGTGGCCGCCTCTGCCATCACGCGAACATGCTCCAGCAGGTCGATACCTGCCGTTGTCAGTGCCATCGCCCGCCCAGCGCGTTCAAATAAGACAACACCGAGGTCTTCTTCAAGCGCCGCAACCTGACGGCTCAGCGTTGGCTGGGTCTGCCCAAGTGCCCGCGCAGCCGCCGATAGCGAGCCTTCCTCAGCCGTTGCAAGAAAAGCCCGGACCTGGTTCCAATCGAAAGAGATCGCCTGCCAATTCATGATTTTTCGTATAGGTCATTTCCATAAATTCGCAATTTCTATTTGAATTTCGAATGGCTAGATTGCGGTCATGATATACGATCACACATGCATCCCCCGCCATAACGGGATTATAAAGGAGAGACAGATGGCTCATAAAGCTGCTGTTTGGGACAAGATGGCCGAAAAGTATTCGCGCCAACCCATTGCGAACCAAAAAGCCTACGAGATCAAACTTGATCTGACGCGTGAGTATTTCACGCCTGACTCCGAGGTCTTGGAGTTCGGCTGCGGCACAGGCGGTACAGCGCTGCTTCATGCCCCTTATGTCAAACACATAGATGCCACGGATGTCTCCTCCGAAATGATACGGATTGCAAAGCAGAGACGCGATGAACAAGGCATCGACAATGTTCATTTCGCTGTCGCGGATATGGATGACTATAGCCTTGACCCGGATCGCTATGATGCCATCTTAGGTCTCAATATCCTGCACCTGCTGGATGATCGTCACAAAGTCATTCGCAATGTGTTTCGCACGATCAAGCCTGGCGGCCACTTCATTACAAGCACATTCTGTCTGCGCGAAAAACTAATGTTCACGCTGATGGATCCGCTCTTTCCGATTATGCACGCGATCGGTAAATGGCCACGGGTTCAGCGGGTGAATGCTAAAACGCTCCGTACTGATATCGAGGCCGCAGGGTTTGAAACGGTCCACCAATGGCAACCAGGAAAAGGCCCGGTCCTGTTCCATGTCGGCCGAAAACCCGCTTAACCCATTCTATTTTCGTGGTATAACATTCTGACTAAAGAGGTTGAAGTTCGATATCTCAAGAGGGTTTCATGGGTCTGTTCAGGGTTTTTCTGATTGCGTTGTGGAGCGTATTGGCCGTCTACACAGCCATTGTATTGTCGAAGCAGGGGTTGAACCTGTTCCCCTATTTCTTTGGGGACATTGCCAAGTTTGAATGGCCTGGGCAGTTCAATCTCGATTTTATGATGTTCTTGTCGCTTTCAGCTTTATGGACAGCTTGGCGTCATAAGTTTTCGAGTCTCGGTCTGGGCCTTTCGGTTGTTGCATTCTTTGGAGGTATTGGGTTTTTGGCACCATACCTCCTCTATCTAAGTTTCAAGACGAAAGGAGACACAAAAGCTATGCTCCTTGGCAACCAGCAAGATAGCTAGACGAGCGCATCATCCTGGCGCGCAAACTTGGCGAGGAGATACGCATCCGTGTTTTCAATCTCTTCGAGTTTGCCAAACGCAAAAGCATTCCGGTCCATCACCAAATCGCGTGGACGCAGGGGTCTCGAAATCTCTAACCCATCCAGACGACGCGCCCGCGAGAACGCGACATAAGCCTGACCATGGGCAAACATCCCGCTGTCAAAGTCGATATAGACCTTCTCAAGCGTCAGCCCCTGCGCCTTGTGAATGGTCACGGCATAGGCGAGCCGCAGCGGAACCTGTTTGAACGTCCCAACCACTTCCCGCGAGACTTTCTTTGTTTCCGGATCGATCGCGTACTTGTATTTTTCCCAGGCGGCAGGTTCGATCTCATAAGCATGACCATCCAGCTCCACGATGACATTGCGTCCTGAGAATCCGGCCACTGTACAGAGCGAGCCATTCACCCAGCGCCCCTCCGGGTCATTCTTGATCAGCATAACCCGCGCGCCTTCCTTCAGCTCAAGGTCGGCTTCAGTCGGATACGACTTTTCATCAAAGGTGCCCTGAATGGTCGCTGGCAGGATATGCTCACGTCCCGGTAAATCATCGAGGCGAGCCCGATTAATCCGATAGGCGTTCGCATTATTCGGGGTCAGGACAACGTGGCTCTCACTCGCCTCAATCGCGGATCGGTCACTCACCACCCTTTGCAAGACAGATTGATCTGCCGGGGTAATGCGGGCTTGGCGCATCGCCCCAAGCAAAGACAAAAACTGAGGGTCGGCCTGACGGAAGACATGCTTCAAGGCCAGCAACGCAAACTCTGCCTCTTTAAATGCGGGCGCATTGAAGAAATAGGACCCGCCATAGCGATCCTGCAAAATCTCAACTTCTTCGCCCCGCACGACCGGGGGCAACTGATGGAGATCCCCAGACACGATCATGCGCACGCCCCCAAAAGGTCGTTTTGATCCACGGTTGAGTTTCAGGCTTCGGTCGATGGCATCGAGCATGTCTGCGCGCACCATCGAAATCTCATCGATAATGATGGTTTCTGCCGCTTTCATCAGCCGGGCTGTTCGCAGGCGTTTGACATCCGCAGGTTCGATCAGCCGCGGCGGGAATTTGAAGAAGGAGTGCAGCGTCTGCCCGCCCGCATTCATCGCGGCGACGCCCGTCGGTGCTAGTACAATCGCAGTCTCGCCCGCATGCTCCATAAACTTACGCAGCAGCGTGGTTTTGCCTGTGCCAGCGCGCCCCGTCAGAAACAGATTACCCTGCGCACCGGCGCCGCTGGCAACCCATTCAGCGGGTTTCGAATAGACGGTATCAGGTGCCAGCGCGCCTGAAACTGTTGGCAAATCACTCATTCCCCTAGCCATACGCATGTTCTCCACGATATGCGAGGGGATGACCGATAACTCGCATACTGAGCCTGTTGAAGACCGCTCTCCGGAAGCAGTCGATGCGTTCCTCGAGAAAACCCTCCTGCGCCCAAACCCGGTTTTGGAGGCGGTTGCAAAAGCCAGTGAAGAGAGTGGTCTCGTCCCGCACGCTGTCAGCCCTCTTCAGGCAGAGTTTCTCGCTATGCTGGTCCGCCTTACGGGCGCTAGGCGTGTTTTGGAGATCGGTTGCTTAGGTGGTTACTCCGCAATTGCGATGGCACAAGCGCTCCCGGAATGCGGATCAATTCTCACTACAGAAATCGATACACGTACCGCTGAGGTCGCCCAGTCAAATATCGAGCAAGCGGGCTTTGCAGAGACGATTGAGCTTCGTGTTGGCCCCGCCATGGCAGTTGTTCTGGAACAGGTCGAAGCGAAAGCCGTTTTCGATCTGATCTTTATCGATGCCGACAAGGTCAATCACCGCAACTATTTGGAGCAAGCTTTCAAACTCTCGCGCATTGGCACATTGATCATCGCAGACAATGTCATTCGCGGCGGCGGAGTCCTCAAATCCAAACCTCTGGGGAATTCAGTGAAGGGTGTTCAAGCCATGTTTGCCTATGCAGCGACGCTTGAGGGTGTTGAAATGACAGCGCTGCAAACTGTTGGCATAAAAGGCCATGATGGCATGGCCCTGTTTCGGGTCAGTGCACTCCCCGTCACATCTCGAGAGAAGGGATAGACATGGCCTTGTCGCCGACCGACCTTGATCGCCACAAGCGCCATATCATGCTGAAAGAGATTGGTGGCCCGGGGGTTGCTCGTCTTAAAGCAGCAAGCGTGTCCATTATTGGCGCAGGCGCGCTCGGCGGACCGTGCGCGCTTTATCTTGCAGCCGCCGGCGTCGGCCAGATTGAGCTTTGGGACGATGACCTTGTGGATCGCTCTAATCTGCAAAGGCAGGTCCAATTTAGCGAGGCTGATATTGGGCAGCCCAAAGTCAAAGTGCTGGCAGAGCGTCTGCGCGCGCAAAACCCTGCCGTCCAAGTGATGGAGCAGTACCAGCGCTTCGACAGCGAGACAGTCTTGGCAGGCGAAATCCTGATCGATGCCAGCGATAATTTTGCCACCCGGTTTGCGCTCGACGACATGGCTCATCGCACAGGTCGCTATCTCGTTTCAGGAGCCGCAAGCCGATGGTCAGGTCAGGTCGCGGTCTTCGCATCTGGCATCGACCAGACCTCCCCCTGCTATCGCTGTTTTGTACCGGAAGAACCACCGGAAGCCGAAGCCTGTGATGAGGTTGGTGTGCTTGGGGCACTTACAGGAACCATTGGCACAGCGATGGCGCTTGAAACCCTCAAGCTCATTACCGGGGCGGGCAAGACGTTGGTGGGGCGGTTGCAGATCCATGATGCACTACAAAGCTCGGTGCGTACGGTCAGCCTTCGAAAAGATCCTCAGTGTCCGACGTGCAAACCCAAACACGAAGTCTGACTTTTCTTTTTGACAGACGCTTTCTTGACGGTTTTATGACGTTATAGCCGCTTGAGGGAGTGCGGATTATGCTACGCAGGGTCTTAGTCGTCCTCCTGACGCTGATTGTGATTTTGGCATCGGGGTGGCTGATGTTGCGACGCGGCGACATTCCCTACGACACACTCGAAATGGCCTACGCTCTGCCCGAAAGCGAATTCATGACCCTCGATGACGGGCTGAAGATTCACTACACCGACACCGGGCCGCGTGATCGCTCTACCATTGTGCTGATCCATGGATACTCAGCATCCCTTCACACATGGAATGCTTGGCGGGAGGCACTGGACGATGATTTTCGCGTCATCGCAATCGATCTGCCCGGTCATGGATTGTCGCGTGCCGAAGGCGAGGACAAAGCCACGATTGAACGCTTTGCAGAGGTCGTTGCGCTCGTGACAGACCGCCTAGAGGCAGACCGCTTCACCCTTGCTGGCAATTCCATGGGGGGCAACACGTCATGGATGTTCGCGCTCAACCATCCTGATCGGCTGGATGGGCTTGCTCTTGTTGATGCATCAGGCTGGCCCGATACGGGCGAGGGGGCTGAGAGCGAGCCGACAATCTTCAAGCTTTTGAGAAACCCGATCGCGCGCACCATTCTAAGGGACCTCGACCTGTCTTCCTATATCCGAAGCGGCTTGGAAGATTCTTACACCGATCAAAGCTTCGTCACTGACGAACTCGTCGAGCGCTATGCATCCCTTTCCCGCGCGCCGGGGCATCGCAGAATCCTTCTGGCGATCATGGC
>JBCCDF010000051.1:0-14117 GCA_039030935.1 Pseudomonadota bacterium
ATCGAAATTCATGGCGCTCATGGATATCTGATCGACGAGTTCTTCTGGGGCGTGATGAATACGCGCTCTGACAAGTATGGTGGTGATCTGGTTGATCGGGCGACCTTTGCGGGCGAAGTGATTGCTGAGTGCCGCAAACAGGTCGGCGAGGACATGCCGATCATCCTGCGTTGGTCCCAGTGGAAGCAGCAGGAATATACCGCGCGGCTCGCTGAAACGCCGCAAGAGATGGAGGCATTCTTACGCGTCTTCGTTGATGCGGGTGTGGACGTCCTGCATGCCAGCCAGCGGCGTTGGTGGGAACCGGAATTCCCTGAGGTGGATGGTGAGAAGGGCATGAACCTCGCAGGATGGTGCAAGAAACTCACCGGGCTTCCGTCCATCACTGTGGGATCTGTTGGTCTGTCGTCTGATTTTGTCGGTGCGTTCCGGGGTGAGGACTCCAAAACCCAGCCAATCTCTGCTGTGATTGAACGCCTCGACAAAGGTGAATTCGACATGGTCGCGATTGGCCGCGCACTCTTGCAGGACCCGCTTTGGGCGCAAAAGGTCAAGGATGGGCGCACGGATGAGCTGGCCGACTATGATGCAAAAGCACTCGCGACACTTTATTGATCGCGGCGAAAACTGAAAACGGTCTACGAACGTATCTCTTATATTAGATAATATAGGAAATTGATATGACCGTTTCTGCGAAGTTTGCGCCCGCTCTGGCTTTGGGGTCGACCCTGTTCTTTACCGCTTGCGCTACAGGCCCGAGCGTTGAAGCCTATTCTGAGCGCCAACCGACCTTGATCCTAGAGGACTATTTTGAGGGGGAGACGGTTGCCTATGGGATTTTCGAAGACCGTTTCAATAAGGTCCGCAGGACCTTCAAGGTCGATATCACTGGCACCGTTGAGAACAATCAGCTGACGCTTGATGAGCGTTTCGTCTATGATGACGGTGAGCGGGATACGCGGATCTGGGTGATCGATATTCTCGGCGACGGCAAATATAGCGGGACAGCAGGGGATGTACCCGGGACTGCGACGGGTGAGGTCTCAGGCAATGCCTTTAATTGGGAATATAAAGTCGATCTGAAAGTCGGCGACAGTACGTGGAATGTCGGTTTTGACGATTGGATGTACCTCGTTGAAGATGATGTGGTGATCAATCGGGCTTACGTCACGCGCTGGGGGATCCTGATCGGTGAGGTTACCATCACATTCATCAAGCCTGATGCGTAAACCGATCTTGATCGACGCTTAGGCGGGATATCTCCCAAGCTTGCAAAAAGTTGAC
Source organism: Pseudomonadota bacterium (assembly GCA_039030935.1). Classification (GTDB taxonomy): domain Bacteria; phylum Pseudomonadota; class Alphaproteobacteria; order Caulobacterales; family Hyphomonadaceae; genus Henriciella. The sequence goes on from JBCCDF010000051.1 coordinate 1,285, forward strand.
GCCTGTGTCATCTTTAGCTTGGGAGCGTTTCGAGCGATGATTCAAGTTATCAAAACTGTTTTCTACTTTGGGCCGTTGCTGTTCGCATTCGGGTTCATCGTCCCGTTACTGTCACAGATCATTCAGATGTCTGGCTGGACGCCGCCCTTTGGCCTGACGCCCCTCATGTTTGCGCTGATCCTTGGGGGCGCTTACGGCATGGTCGGTCAGGTTCGGGGGCGCTGGATATGAGCTTGCCGAAGGACCTGTCTAGCCTGTCAAATGGGGAACTCATGCGGCTCGAACGCGAGATTGCACGCAAGCACCAGGATCATTTCCCCTATCTCGCCGTTGTCTGGGCGTTTGGAAATTTGGCGGTCTGGCTCAGCCTCTGGCCACTGGTTATGTTTGGGATCATCCCGCTCTGGGCAGGGTTTGTCATAGCGACCCTGAACATCATGCTGAGCTATCTGCCGAGCCATGAAGCCCAGCACGATATCATTGCTAAGCCCGGCAGCAAGCTGCGCTGGCTCAACGAGACGGTTGGGCATCTCTCAACCATTCCGCTGACGCTGCCCTACCGGATCGCGAAGCTGACCCATTTGGAGCATCACAAGCACGCCAATGATGACGAGTTGGATCCGGATGCATCGTCTGCCGCGTCCGGCCCGCTGGCATGCGTGTGGAACACAATCAGGCAGAACCAACCCCGCGCGAAAGGTGGGCTGAACGCCTATGGCGAAACGCTGCAGCGGATTGGGCGGCCTGAAGTGGTGCTTGATGGTGTGATCTACAACGTCGTCTACTACACGATCCTGTTCACGCTGGCTTGGACTGGATTTGCAATAGAAGCCGCGCTCTTATGGTGGCTGCCGCGCTGGATCGCGCTGATCTACATCCGCTATTATCTCAGCTGGGCGCCGCATCACCCGGCGACGGAGACAGGCCGTTACCGCGACACGCGAAGCTTCCGTTCCATTCTTGGAAATCTCGGCTCAATGGGGATGCAGTACCATATTGTCCACCACCTCCACCCGCGCATCCCGCTTTATCGGACGCCTATGGCGTATTGGGAGATGAAGCCGATCCTCGAAGCGCGCGGCTGCAACGTGCACGAGCTTTAACGGCGTCAATCGACGTTACTGCCGCAAAGATGAAATCTTGGAGCGAGCCATATCCCAGTTTGCTCTGGTCGCTTCCGTAATCTCTTTTCGGATATTTGCGGGAAATTGGAATAAATTATCGGGGCAGAGCTCTCCAAGAATGTCATCCCTCATCACTTTTCGGTCTCGTTCGGAGTAAGGCTTGTTGTTCAGAGCCCTTAGCGTGTCGATCTGTTTTTGGGTGGGGCGTCCATTGATCGTCTTATTCGCTGTTGGGGGGGCAGATCGCTCCACGCCGAGAAACGTGCAAAGACCGTTGAGTAGCGCTGTCTGATCGCCGCTTAATTCATCATAGTCGAAGACGAAGGCCCGATCGAAAAGGGATGTGACGTGATCGACCAAACTGTCGAAGGTAACGTCTGATGCTCCAACACAACCATCACCAGAAGAGGACCAGAACTCTTCTGGCGAACGTGTTCCAAAATACTTCACATACTGCGTGTAAGTGGACTCGATCCAGTCCAACGGGTTCCTAACGGCGACAATTGGGGTCGCGCTGGGTAGGAGTGCCTTTAGGCGACTGAGACATTGTTCCCGCATCGCTTTAACAGACAAGGCTCGTTTGTCCGGGTCCAAATAGTCTGGACTTATGGCTGGAAACGAAAACTTTTCGTTTGAGATCAGGAAGATCTCATCGGCGTGGCGAGCATGGACCACAGGTTCGATCGATAGTCCGGCTGAATACGGGCGACCGAGATAGGTGATCCCATCGACATGCGGAAAGACACTCTGCTGAAGATAGCTTGTTCCAGTTTTATGAAGGCCAACATGGATGAATAGCCGTGGTTGATGCGTCATATCTAAACTCAGCCGCTCCGATAAATCAGCCTTCCACCTATTTATAGCTGAGCAAAACCTGTAAGTCTCTCTGGCTGAGCGGCATCATGATGGCGCGATCTTCTTGCGGCAGTTTCGCGCCGTCGCGAATAAAGGCGTGCAAACGGATCGCGACTTGGCTGGTCGCCAGATAATAGAAATTCGGGTCGCCCGCGCTCATTTCTTCTAGCAGTTGCTGCACCAGCTTTTTCTGCTTCTCTGCGGTCAGGTCTTTGCGTTTCTCTTCCATGCTTTGGATATAGCGTCAGCGGTCAAAAAGTGGAGGGTTGATGTCGACCCGAAAACATCGACATCGCACCTGAACACTCCTATCAGCTAAAGGTGTCAGAAACGACTAGCCAGTCTGGATAGGGGTCTATGCTCGTACTCGAAAATGTATCGAAGTCTTATCGCAAGCGGAGTGTCCTGAGCGATATCAGTCACCGCTTCGATGCGGGGTTGAATGTGCTGACAGGCCCCAGCGGGGCGGGAAAGTCGACCCTATTGAGGCTCTGCGCAACCGTTGAGCGGCCCTCATCGGGCGCTCTATCGTGGCAAGGCCAAAGCTATAGCAAAGCCAAGCGACGCGTCAGGCGTGACTTAGGCTACGCGCCTCAAATCGTCGATCTTCCGCTCGACATCACCGGACTGGAATTCCTCCAGCACATCGCGGCGCTGAAAGGCGTTGGTCGTGATGCGCTCAGTCAATCACGCGATCTCCTCGAGGCGGTTGGGTTGGGAGCAGACGCCGATCAACGCCTTATCGGATGGTCTGGGGGTATGCGACGCAGATTGATTTTCGCACAGGCCCTCTTGGGCGCGCCGAAACTGATTGTTCTCGACGAGCCGACCGCGGAACTCGATAGTGAAACCGCATCGCGTGTGTCTGATTTGATTGCAGAGAAGGCCAAAACCGCCACCGTCTTGCTGACAACGCATTTGACCGCTCATTTCCAAACCCAAGGCGCTCGACTAATCCGCGTGGCTGACGGCGGACTCACGCTCCGATGATGACGATGCGCACACTCCGCGCCGGATTGGTGTTTGATTTCAAACGCTATGTCCGTGCTCCATCCTTGCTTTTGGTTGCACTGGCGACCCCGATTGCGGCGCATTTTATGCTGCCTGAGCAGGATGCGAGCTATGCGGTCGTGACTTTGAACGATGCTAAACCCATTTTGACATCAGCCGTGATCGGGCTCGAACTTGGAGTCTTAGCCGCGATATTGCTCACGCCACTCGCTTATGTTTTCTTGCGTGCGGGTCCAACGCGTCGGCGGCCTTGGCAGATTAGCGATGTGACAGCTCACGCACGGCCTGCGCTGAGCCTTGGGCGGTGGGTGGCCGATACGCTTGCCCTGTGGAGCCTTCTAGCGGGGTTGACGATTGCAGGGCTCATTTTGAGCGTCTTTCGCATCGACGGTGAGATCAACATTCTTCAGACGATCATCGCGTTGTGGTTGCCAGCGGCACCGTCTTTAGCGCTCGTCGCCGCGATCCGGTTGTTTCTGGATGCGCGAAATTTCACGCGGAAATGGCTTGGCGACGTCGTTTTCGTCGTCGCTTGGATGGGTTTGATCTTGGTGAGCCTGATTGCTGCGACCCCAATCAGCGGCGAGACTGTGACAAGCCAACCCTTTTCCGATGCTTTCGGTTCGATTTCACCGCTTGTTGGCTCAGTCGACGGTCCCGTCCAAGGTGTTTCAATCGGTGGGTCTGCAAACACTGGAGAAAATCTCTCAATAGAGGCGTGGCGCGCTGTCACAGATTCAGACTACGTCGTCTCGCGCGGAATGTGGCTGCTTTTCGCTGTTGGATTAGCGTTTCTTGCGGGATTGATCTGGGCACCGATGAAGGTAACCACCGCGACTGTGGATCACGCGCATTCATCCCGACTGACACGCTTCGCATCGGCCATACTCCCTGAGAAACGCGTCGCCGGATTGCAGGCGACCTTGACACAGAACTCATATTTCCAAGGCCTAACGTGGAGTCATGTCCGCCTTGTCTTCCGACACTGGATCAGGGTCGTACTTTTGGTCGCCGCCTCTATTGCTGGGTTTGTCGCGCCGTTTCGAACGGTCGCTGGGCCTGCCATCCTCCTCGTTCTGATCTTTCCCTTTACCGAAGCGAGCGCGCGCTGGCAAAATCGATCTTTACAATCTTATCTTGAGACCATTGGGCCGAGCGCGGTTCAGCGCGCTGTCGTGTCCACCCTATCAAACTGTCTAATCGCCATCCTTGTGACCGCGCCTGCCGCCGTGCGCGCTATTCTAAGCGGTGAGCTGCAATGGCTGCCCCATATAGCTATGATCTGCTTTGCGGTCCCGATTACGATCACAATACTGTCGATCTTCACGCGCAGCGCTGTTGCCGGACGGATGATCATGCTTTTGGCGTGGTATGCCTATCTCTCTTCGGCGTCGGTTTAGCCGAACCGCCTACCAGCTCCCGTTATTCTCCATGCTGGCCCAAGGCTCAGCTGGTGCGAGGGGTTCGCCCTCTTGTAGCAGTTCAACCGAGATCCCGTCTGGCGATTTCACAAACGCCATGCGCCCATCGCGCGGCGGGCGATTGATGGTCACGCCAATGGCCTGAAACCGCTCGCAGGCTTCATAGATATTGCTGACGCGAAAGGCGACATGGCCAAAATTGCGACCGCCCTCATAATCGCCTTCGTCCCAATTATGGGTCAGTTCGATCATCGGGATGTTTGTCGAGACCGGACTTGTGCCGGGCTCATAACCGCCTGCGGCCTTCACATCATCGGGCGAAGCGAGAAAGACCAGCGTGAACCGACTGGCCTCAACGTCATATCGCACCAATTCCTCAAGCCCGAGGCCGTCACAGAAAAACCGAAGCGACGCGTCAATATCGCTGACGCGCACCATTGTATGTAGATAGCGAACACTCATGCTCCAGCCTCCAGTTTCAACCGTTCAATTTCTTCGCTCAGCCGTGGCGGCCGGCGCTTATAATAGGTCAGGGTCACGACATAGAGCAGGGCGCCATACATCCCCATCGTCGTCACAAAGCCAAAAAAGTCTTTCATGATTTGGCCCAACGCCCAGGGACCCAGACCAATCTTTAGCCCGTCCCAGATCGCATCAAGGATAATATAAACCAGCGTCACCACAAAGGGCAGCGTCACGAGCGCGATCACCGACGTTGCCCAGAGCCAGAGCCCGGCGCGTGGACCCTCACTGCGGGTATAGGCTTCAATATATCCGTCGCGATCAATGCGCGCGTCGAGCAGGCCTTTTTCAGTCGTTGAGTCGTACACCTGTCCCGCAAAGCCGGGTAGGCGGAGGCGCTGGATCAACAGAACCGCGCCCCACACAGCAAGCGCAACCGCAGCAATGATAAAACTCAGGGTCAGTGACGTCATGGCCTCACACTCGTCTCTCAGAGCGGCCGTGTCACCTGACTACAGTGCGTGGACCGCCTCATAGGCTAACATGGCACGCTTGCGCGCCGTTCCCCAATGGTAGTTATGCAAGCGCTGATCAGATGCAAGCGCGCGGTGGCAGGGGATGAGCCAGGCAATCGTGTTTGCGCCGATGGCTGTGCCAGCAGCGCGGGCGGCTTTCGGATTGCCCGCTTTGGCGGCGACATCGCCATAAGTCCAAGTTTGGCCCGCCGGAATGTCAAGCAGCGCACGCCAGACTTGGCGGCGGAAGGGGGTGCCATAGACGGCCAGTCCGATCTCCCCACCATCGCCGAAAATGCGCCCGGCCCATCGGCTCGCTTCGCTGTCATCACGCGTATGATCGGCATTCGGGTGGCGCGCCATTAGATCGCTGAAAACTTGAGTTTCGCCGTAGCCCGGATGCACAAAACCTGTCTTCTCGCCCGCACCATCATCCGCAAAGCCAAGCCCGCAAAGCCCGCGCGGCGAGATCAGGAAGACCCCGGTCCCGAACGGTGTTGGTGCTTTGCCAATGGTCAGCCGCGCGCCCTCACCGCCCGCCTTAGCCTCGCCGGGCGAGAGCGCCTCATGCGCGATAAACAGGTCATGCAGCCGCGACGGGGAGGAGAGGCCTGTCTCATAGGTCGCATCGAGCACGCTCGCGCCTTCACGCAGCAGATCACCAGCCGCCCCATGGGCAAGCGCGGCTTGAAACTGGCGCGGACTGACCCCGGCCCAACGCGTAAACTCGCGCTGAAAATGGCTGGGCGAGAGGTCCATGGCATTGGCACACGCACGAAGGTCCGGCCAATCGCGCCACGTGTCGCCAAGGTGAGCGAGCGCATCGGCCATCCGCTCATAAGCGACAGCGCGCTCGTCTAAGAGTGGGGAAGGGGAGGTGTGAATCGTCATGAAAAGACTGTGGCGCGAGGCGTAGACATTGCCCACCCGTTTCTTGCGGGAGACTTGTGTATTCCGACGGAAGTCTGGGCGTTATCAAAGATCAGCGCTTGCAATGGGCAAGGCCGTGGCCTGATCAGCAGGTAAACCTATGGGTGAAGGGTCTTGGCCTGGTAAGTGTGCTTTACAGTCTATGTAAAGCCTGCTTTACAGGCTTAAGGGGTAAGAGGAAACCATATGACCATTAAAACGTTGAAACTTGGAACCGTTTTCATAATAGGTCTGACATTTTGCGTGTCGGCAGAACCGGAGGTGGTATTTACACTTGAAGCTGCCGAAAGTCAGGCAGATGAACGATATCAGTTAGAGGCCTATGCCGAGGCTGGAGTCCTTTACGAAGACATTGCAAGTCGGGAAGATGCGCCGAAATGGACGCGCCGCTCTGCCGCATACAATGCTGCTTGCGCCTATGCTCTTGCTGAGGGTTACACGGAGAAGGCGCTGGATTTATTGGAACTGGCCGCCGCGCTTGGACTGATCGATACGTATTCGCTTGAAAAAGATACGGACCTTGAGAGTTTGAGGGATTCGCCGCGATGGGCTGCTATTGAAGAGACCGTCTCAAAGGCGAGCGCAATCGAAGACAGACGTTGGGGCACGGTTGCTACTCGACCTCAATACGAAGAAAACTTGCCGGTCGAGGATAAGTTAGCCGGCCTGTCTCTTCTGTGGTCGGAGGCCAAATATAATTTTGCAAACTTTGATCTCGTGCCTGACCTTAAATGGGACGCAGAGTACCGCGCCATGATCCCGCGCGTCATGGCCAGCGAGAGCACATATGAGTATTATCGGCTTCTCCAAGAGTTCGTGGCCAAGCTCGAAGACGGTCATGCGAATGTCTATTTTCCGAATGTTCCCGAGTTCAATCGCGGGCGCTCCAATGTCACAGCCTTTAATTATAAATGGATCGAAGAACGCCTCATTCTAGACTACGTTGCAGGCGAAGAATTCGACGCGGCAGGCATCACTCGGGGCGACGAAATCATCGCCGTCAACGGGCAGCCTATCCAAGACTTTGCCGACACCGAATTCCGCCCGTACGTTAGCGGCTCAAACAAAGCCTATATCGATAGTAGAGTTTATTCATGGCGCCTTCTAAAGGGACCGGAAGGTCCACTCGACGTCACAATCAAAACGAAGGTAGGGGATGTCGTGACTGTTCAATCCCGTCGGCCCGACTGGGATACATGGGAAACCTTGACGGAAGACAGAGAGCCATATGCGCCTGATTTCCAGTGGAAAATGCTGCCCGATAATATCGCCTATGTAGAGCTTAACTCCTTCGGCAGCGCAGAGGCCTCACAAGGCTTTGCCGATAATTTTGAAGAGATTTCGAAAGCTGATGGCATCATCTTCGACGTGCGAAAGAATGGCGGTGGCAGCAGCAGTTATGGCCATGACGTGCTGTCCAGACTGACCCTAGAGCCCTTTGCGGTCAGTTCATGGAAAACGATGACCTATCGTCCCGCCTTTAGGGCGTGGGGTTATCCAACCGATAGTTATGAATCCACGGGGAACATGGAGGTCCCTGATCCGGAGCAGCATTATGCCGGGCCTGTGGCGGTCCTTTCCGGGACGGGCACATTCTCAGCCGCGGAAGATTTCTTGGTTGCTTTTGATGTCATGGATCGCGGGCCAATCATCGGACAGGCAAGCGGCGGCAGCACAGGCCAACCCCTCGGCTTCTACCTCCCCGGCGGTGGCATGGCCCGCGTCACGACAAAGCGCGACACTTACCCGGATGGTTCAGACTTTGTGGGCGATGGGGTGCAACCCGATATCCTCGCGGCGCCAACGGTCGAGGCTTTCGTCGAGAGGCGGGACTTAGCGCTCGAAGCCGCACGCGACTATATTCTAGGTAAGACGTAGCGGGGTTTTGCGCGCACGCTTTGCCCACCCGTTTCTTGCGGCGTATCGCTAAGATTCAGTCGGCCGCCACTTCAAGTCTTTCTTGAATCCCATCAATACGGTCGCTGATCCGTTTGCGCCATAGGATGGTCCCGCTGTGCATGAAAAAAAGCTCTTCGGTTGCATTGTGGAAGTCCGCGTCGGCGACCAATGCCTCGAAGTCGTATAAGACGTATGGCTCTGCCTGTTCATTCAAGGCAAATTGTTCTTCCGTGAGCATGAGATCAACACTGTAATTTACCCGACGCCTGAACGCCTCTGTATAAAGGAGGGAGTATTCAGTATAAATTTTTTGCGCAAACGCATAACGCTCGAGAAAATCTTCGTAATCGACCATGATATTCAAGAGGCCGCGGTCACGCAGGATGTTGCCTCGGCCCGATGACATAAGTTCTGTAAACGTGCCTGACCTGTCCGCGCTCGTTTGAAAAGCAGGCCCCATCAACAGCGCCCGTTCAAATGCAGGAATATCTTCATCTTTGAGATTGCCAGATCTGAGAGATCGCAGCGCTGTCCTTAGATCCTCGGTCATATTGACGTGGAAAGCGAGACTGCGGTCCGCGTCTTCCTGTATCCGTTCAAAATCGGACTGAAGCCTTTCCACAATGGCAGCTTCTTCGCGGCGCTCAAACTGGGTCGTATTCCAGTTGGCAACCTGAATACCGATGAAGACACCGATGACGACGATGAAGAAATCGATCCCGACGGCGAACCAGTTCTCTTTCTCAACATGGGCTTTGATACGGCTGAAAATCACAGCTAGAATTCCTCCAGTGCCGTTATCAACTCTTCAGATATATCGCGGAAGTCTACAAGCAGATTAGCTTGCTGCTTCGCTAAAACATGACGAAGTGATAAAGCATTATCGAATTCCAGGTTTTGCCTGATGGATTGCAGGTCGAAGGCAAAGCGACCCGTGTAGGTGATGTCCGCGTACCTATCATCTGTCTTGAAACTATTTCCAAGCACGACGGTGGACGCAAAGGCCGGCAATACACTTGTCGCTCTGAATTCCTCGCTTGTCCCGTCGATTGTTCTTATGATCGAGAGTTGCGTGTCCCAGCGGGATATCATGTCGCGCAGGTCCTGGTCTTCTAATAGACTTAAGCCGCCTGATAAGGAGAGCTCCTCGAAATCGTGGTAGGTGACGGTGAAGGAGCTGCTTCGAAGGGCGGACATGGCAAGCCTGTTAAAGTCCTCCTCAGTCAGCTCTGTCCCTTCCTCGGACAGGCGTTTGCGGAGTGTGGAGGCATCGCTGGCGCGTTTCAACGCGTAGGCTTCAAGAGATGCCACGTCATCGCGCGCCATTACGAGTTCCGTACGAAAACTGTCGAGTTGGGTGGCAAGCCTTTCCCGCTCCGCCCGTGTCTCATTCCAATTCGCGACTTGAAGACCGATAAAGACACCAATCACGACGATGAAAAAATCAATCCCAACGGCGAACCAGTTCTCTTTCTCAATATGGGCTTTGATACGGCGGAAAATCATTTCTTGTCGATCTCTTCTTGCAACAGTTGGTTCATTTCGTTGAGGGCAGGGTCTAGTAGGCCAGGGCCTATGTTTTGCAAAACGATCGTGCCCATCCACAGCCTTAAGAGGCCTGCCAACTCTGGATCATTTCTCATTCGCTCCATGCTTGCTAGCGCCTCATCGGCGGGTAGATCGGCGACGCAGTCGCGCGAAAGCGTCTCGATCAGCTTGACTTCATCAAGTCGCCAACAGCCCGACCATAAGACGCGCGTCACTAGAGGTGAAATGTGCGAACGCACCGCGTCGCGAAACGCCGGGAGTTGATCGTTGACGTTGGTGCTCACCAACCCTCTGTAACCCGTGTTGAGTGCATCGCGCAGGGCCTGGTTTGAGGGAAACCCGAGTTGAACAGCGTCTTCATAGGCGGCGGAACTAAACGGTTGCGCAAAAAACTGAGACGCGTGAAAGGCATCGACCAGCAGCTCTTTACAAGTGTCCGTGCAGGGCTCTTCTCTTTCCAAATACTCAAGGGTACGTTCCGCGGCCTCGCCCACTGTTGTATAATACGCCAAGCGTTTCTGGGTCAGACTGATATTGCGATTGACCTCCTCCTGCACGAGTATGAGATAAGATCGCTCCTGCGCCTTCAGCGCCCGCGTCTCGTTCCAATTCGCGACCTGAATACCGATGAAAACACCAATCACTACGATGAAGAAATCAATCCCAACTGCGAACCAGTTTTGCTCTTTGACGTGTTTGGTGATCCGACGCAGTAGCATCGTGCCTCCCTCAACCTGCTCCAATGACAGCATGGCGCAAAGGAATGGGAATGGAAAGTCTGGTGTTTTGAGTGATAGAGTTCTGCAGGCTTAGGTGTCGCGTTCTGTCACCTGACAGTGAGGCGACAGTCGCCTTCCTGTCGTTCCTCCAGCGCATTCCGCTTTGTAGTTTTCCGCTCAGTTGATAGGAGACCCAACTGATGAAAAACTTATTCTCATTCAAGCTGCCGAGCCGGTGGACGACCTTCCCGATGATCTATGGGGATGACCAGATAATCGCTGAGGTTTCGTCCTGGACGATCACGACGAGAATTTGGGTGAATGATGAGATCGTGGACAAAAAAAGCGTCTCACGGGTTCAAACTATTGATAAAGAAAAAGCCAGAGAGACCCACACGTTTCGTCTTCCGAATGGCAAGGAAATTATCCTGACGACGGGCGTCAGCCTCTTAGACGGAATGTTATTCTGCTCGGCGGAGGCGGACGGCAGCGTCTTTTACGAAAAGAGCTTTTCAGAGCCCGAGGGCGAGCCCGAACCGGAATCTCTGACGAGCATTCTGATAACGTTTATTCCTGCCGGGATCATCAGTGGTCTTGCGGGCTATTTCGTGACCCAATTCATCTTGGGGGCGTTCTAGTCATGCTTTTGGCCGCGTCAAAAATAAAATCAATGCGTCTGGACAAAGGTTGGACGCAGCAAGACCTCGCCGAATTGTGCGATGTAAGCGTCCGAACGGTGCAACGCGTTGAAAAGGACGGCATCGCGTCGCTGGAAACTACGCTGGCGCTGGCCAGCGTGTTCGAAGTCGATAAAGCGATCTTTCTTGAAACGGACCCGATAAAGCCTGTCGGATTTGGGGTGCCTCGAAGACTTGTTCCTCTCCTCATAGCGACCCTGACCGTAGGCTTTGTTTTTGGATTGAGCGTGGGATTTTTGATTTAGCTGGTTCTTAGCTTGGAGAATTTTGCGATTTATCCCTGCGTCTTCGTTCCGAGAGGTCGCGCTATGTGTCACCAAGATTAGCGAACGCATCAGCCATGTGCCCATGAGCGAAAGCGCGCTCTTCTAAGAGTCGAGTATGAGAGTTGTGAGTCCTCATGGCGGCAGAGCGGCGCAGGGCGCACACATTGCCCATCCGTTTCTTGCGGGGCACACATCTTTCATCAATCGACTAAGTCTCTTGGTGAAGACCAAAGCGAATACCATCAGGCCCGACGCATGCGGAAAATCGCCCGAAGCCTGGCTCTTCGGGGCTCGGGTCGTCCGCTGTTCCGCCAAGGGCGCGGACCTTTTCAACGGCTTTCTGGATATCCGATACTTGAAAATAAACGACGATGCCGGGATTGGGATCGCTGCCATGCAGGCCGGCTTGCAATCCGCCGGTGTCGAACACCCCGCCATGCTCCATCGGTTTAAACGTCCATCCGAATAGTTCGGTAAAGAACGCTTTGCTCGTGGCTTCTTCCTGTGCCCCGATTTCGAGATATGAGGGTTTCATAGAGCCTCCGCTTCGTGTCTATCTTGAAAGCATAAGCGGGTCAGCTTTAGGCGTCTTGAAGAAATGCGAAACGCTAAGCAATTTGTTGTAGGAGCGCCCGTAATCTGGCCGGAGGCAGGCCAGAAAATCGGCTGACCTCTCGTGTCATATGGCTTTGGTCGCTGTATCCGGCTGATGCCGCGATGTCAGATAAATTGTCTCTGCCGGTCTGCATCAATTCCACGGCGTACTCATAGCGCAGCAGGGATTGCACCTTCTTTGGAGAAACACCGAACGTAGATTTAAAAACTTGTTCAAGGCGACGATTACTCACCCCTGCGCTGTCACAAAGCCCTTGCAGCGATTGTTGTGTGCGATCTGAAAACTGCCCCCATGCAAACTTTGCCAGCCTCGACATATCCGCCGTTTCGTCTTCCCTTGTTTGAATATCCAATCCGTCTTTAATCCGTTTCAGAGTTTCAGTGTTAGGCAGGTCAGAAAGATCGACGATTTGGTTAGTGAGGTCTCGCGGGTGAATTCCGAATACGTCTTGGACCTCGAAAATAGACAGGGTCCACTCATAGCATCCCGCTTGCTCTGGATAGTCCAAATGCAACGGGCTGAATCTCGGCCCAGCAATAAAAGCGCGTGACAGCGAGTCTTCGATCCTGAAAGGCCCCGCAGTGCTAACAATGACAGTGACACGTGACGCTGCAGGTTCCCCCCCTGCGGCCGTCAGTGGCTCTGCATTCGAGAAAAAAGTCGGTCTGACGCGCATGGTGTCAGTATTGAGGTTTAATCTGGGGTTGGCAAATGGGTGGGTCGTGGAGGCCCGCTACGATGCCGCTCTGCACCCCCATCTTGGTTCGCG
>JBCCDF010000052.1:0-14095 GCA_039030935.1 Pseudomonadota bacterium
GCGGTCAAAAACCGCTACGGCACCGAGTTTTCAACAACCTACACAATGATGGGCCATGCCATACTGAGGCTCAGCCGAGCCAGACCACCGCCCATCGGCCCTGTGCCGAGACCCCCACCCAGAATTAGAGTGCTGTGACGCACACGTGCGAACAAGAGCGGCTGCCTAAAGAAAGGAGTTCCAATTTGAAGACAAAGCGCCCGCGGCCCGGTTCATCGGACGAGCGTAGCGAGGATCGGGAACCCGCTTCGGCTCGCTCGCCCGCAGGGCGTCAGCGCGAGATCAAAAAAGAGATCACATTACTCACTACAATCCCCCCACACAATAAAGTAAGGATTGTCATAGCCGCGCTCGGTCTTGCCATAGCGCAGCGGCGCGCCGTCCAATGTGCTGACCCGTGCGCCAGCGGCTTGAGCGACGGCATGACCAGCGGCTGTGTCCCACTCCATTGTGCGCCCATGGCGGGGATAGAGATCGGCTTCGCCAGCGGCAATCAAACAGAATTTCAGGGACGACCCGGCAGAGATGATCTTGGCGACGTTCTGGGTCTCCAGAAATGCATTTGTCTCATCACTGCGATGCGAGGCGGAGGCAATCGCGGTCAATCCCTCGTCCGGCGCTTTGCGGATGCTCATCGCCTCGCGCGCTTCAACAGGTGGCACAGCGTCACCAGAGGCAACCTCGGCTTGCCACGCCGAGAACGGGCTCTCAGCGACAAAGAGGCGCCCCAGCGCCGGGGCAAAGACGACGCCCATCACAGGCTTGCCATGCTCAATAATCGCAATGTTGACGGTAAACTCACCGCGCTTGTTGATAAATTCGCGGGTCCCATCGACAGGATCGACCAAGGCAAACCGATTGCCATGCTCAGGGATATGACCATCGGAAACCGACTCCTCGGCAATTACTTTCAGCTCCGGTTCAAGCTTGGCAAGCTCAGCAAGGATCAGGGTTTCGGCGCGCTGATCGGCTTGCGTGACAGGGGATTTGTCGTCCTTGTGCTCGATCTGGAAATCGCTGTCATAGACCTCCATGATCAAAACCCCCGCTTGAAGGGCAATTCTGGCAAGATCATCGGCGTGAACAGTCATAGTCGGGCTCTTAATCAAAATCTTTCGGAAGGGGGAGTTGGCCATTGTCGAAGCAAACTTTTCGCGGCGCGTCGGGGGCCCCATCACTGATCAAAGCCCGTCCGCCTGCGGCTCGGATAATTGCTATTCCGGCCGCAACATCCCAAAGCTTGCAGCCGGTCTCAGCGTATCGATCGGCACGCCCACCGGCGACACTCGCCGCGGCAAGGGCGGCTGATCCAATCATGCGGACCTTGCGCCAATCGGCAAAGCCCTGGCCAAATTTCGCAAGCGTGTCGGCTCTATAGTCAGAACTGACGGGAAGACCGGTCATTAACACTGCGTCCTTGGTTTCTTCGACATCTGAGACGGTTATGGCCTCGTCATTCACTTTAGCGGTTAGGCCTTGTCCGCCCGTCCAGGTTTCACCGAGATTAAAGTCATGGATCACCCCCAAAACGGGATCACCGTCGTTCAAAAGCGCAATCGACACACAGCAATAAGGGCTGCGTCGAATATAGTTTTCCGATCCATCAAGCGGATCAACAACCCAAAGCCATCCATCCGGTGTGCCGTGAAGTCCGCTCTCCTCGGCGAGGATGTCAATCTTCGGGCCGTCGCGCAGGATCGACAGGATCAAATCCTCCGCGGCTCGATCGGCATTCAACTTGATATCGCGGCCATCTTTGGCAGCCACGCCCTGAAAAGCGCTTTTTCGTTCGGCGAGGTCACCGCCAGCCGCTGTTGCAGCTTTAACAGCGAGGGCAAGAAGGGAGGATAGATCAGTCATTTGAGGGTCGTTCAGACTGGATTGCACGGATCAAGGCAAGATTTAAAGCGCAGTTCTTCAATCTTGGATGATATAGCGATCCCTAAGGGGCGAGTTGCTTCAAAACGGCGTCAGCCTGTCTCGCACTGAATCCTTCTGGCAAAGGCGCTCGCATTAGAACAACGCGGTTTACGATTGGCCCGATCAGGATATCCATCGCGATGTCGACATCGAAATCGCGCCGAACAATGTTCTTCGAAGCAGTCTCCGCCAGAATATTTCGCAGCGGCATGCGGATATGATCCCGCTGCCAAGCCCGCCATGCATCGCCAGCCTGTTTCTCATCACACGCCGCAACAAGCGCTCCATGAAGAACAGCGTGGCCAGATCCAACGCGCAGCGCTTGTTCAAGAGGGGCTACGAGTTCAGCAATTCGCTCTGCTGGGTCTCGACCGCCCTCGGAACCATTCGGGATCAGCTCTAGCGCAGCTTCAACACATATTGTCCCAATGGAGGGCCACCAGCGATAGATCGTTTGCTTCGAGGCACGGGCGCGCTTTGCAACACCGTCTACGCTAAAACGGCGCCACCCATTTTCAATCAGTTCCTCGCGCGTTGCTTTCAAAATCGCTATACGAGAGTCTTCGCTTCGCCGAGACCGTCCTGAGGATTTTGCATTCGCGTTGGTCATTATTATGAAGTGCCGTGCTACCTGTGTCGAAAGTCCTAAACAGACCCATATCAGTGCTTTTAACAAGAGGTATGGCTGCAGCTGAGGTATGCCAAGGATAGATTATGACAGATAAAACTGAAAAGCATGTCATGAATATGCTTCATGCGCATATTCAAAGCCTTTCAAAAGGCGATCCAGTCGCGCCGCCAATTATATCTACAGCGAAATACAAACTGCCCGATCAGCCGGATGTCGCTTACACTTATGGTCGTGATATTAATCCTACGGTAGAAGCTTGCGAGGCGGCTCTTTCAGCGCTTGAAGATGCTCCGGTCATCGGGTTTCCCTGCGGCATGGCCGCGATCACGGCGGCTCTGATGGTGTCACTGAAGGCCGGTCAACGCATTCTGGTTCCGTCTGACGGGTATTATGTAACGCGCGCGCTACTGGACGAAGTTCTGTCAGGTCTTGGGGTTGAGATGATCGCGATCCCGACGGCGGATTATGATGACACTGACCTATCTGGGTTTGATGTCGTCTGGATCGAAACGCCTTCGAATCCTGGGCTTGAGCTTTGTGATATCTCTACAATCTCTAAGAAGGCAAAAGCTGTTGGGGCTTTGACTATTGTCGATAACACGACCCTGACCCCGCTTTTACAACGTCCGCTTGACCTGGGCGCTGATATATCTGTGAGTGCAGATACAAAGGCAATTGCGGGTCATTCGGATACACTTTTCGGGCATCTGGCGACGCGTAGTGACTCACTTTTCGAGACAGCCAAACGCTGGCGAAAACTCTCTGGCTCTATTCCAGGACCTTTGGAAGCGTTCTTGACGCATCGCGGACTCATGACGTTAGAGGTTCGGCTGCAGCGGATGTGCACCAACGCGCAGGCACTTGTCACTGAGATCAAAGCTGTCGCGCCGAACTTAACCCCCAAATATCCAGGCATAGGCTTCATCATCGGTCTGACTTTCGAAACAGCGGAGACCGCTGAGCGCTTTATCGATCGATGCCCCGCCATCTTGGCGGCAACGAGTTTTGGAGGCGTTCATACCAGTGCGGAGCGCCGTGCGCGATGGGGCGACGATGTTGCACCAGGATATGTCCGGCTTTCAGTCGGATGTGAACCAACTGACGCACTTATAGAAGCCGTGAAAGAAGCTTTAGCGTGATCGCTACGCTCACCTCTTTATCGGATACGGTCGATTTGGCACGACGTCTCACACCCATTTTAAAGCCAGGCGACATGATCGCCCTTCATGGCGGTCTCGGCGTGGGTAAGACAACATTCTCGCGGGCGCTCATCTCCGATCTTATGGGCCATGAAACCGAAGTTCCGAGCCCAACTTATACGCTCGTTCAGATCTATGAGGCGCCAAGTTTTCCGATCTTCCATTTCGACTTGTATCGCCTTGATGATCCTGATGACGTCTTTGAACTGGGTTGGGAAACGACGACGGAGGGTCTTGCCCTGATTGAATGGCCAGAAAGAGCGGGGCGACATCTGCCAGATTGGCGCTTGGACATTATACTGACACTCAATTCATCCGCAGAAACCCGCACGGCGAGACTGGAACCGCGAGGCGAAGACTGGCAGAGACGGCTTCATGAATTGTAATCTGACACGACCCCTGCAAATTGACGCCTTTCTCGCCGATGCAGGATGGGAAGACGCCGAGTTCTCTTGGCTCGCCCAAGATGCCTCATCGCGGCGGTATGCTAGACTTCAACAGGACGACAAGACAGCAATCTTGATGGATGCACCGGCAGTTGAGAGTGGGATTTGCACACCGGGGATGAGCGAAACTGAGCGGGCGTCGGAAGGCTGGAATGCGATGTCACGGCAAGCTGCCAGTCGCGTTGATGCATTTGTGGCTATTGCCCATTTCCTGCGCGAGATCGGGTTGCGTCCGCCGCAGATTTTAGCGCACCAAAGCAAGATTGGCCTCGCTCTCCTAGAAGATTTCGGCGAGGAGCGGGAGTTCGCTCGCCTGATTGAACGAGACGAGGTCGGCGAAACTACTCTATACACGCAAGCAGCAGCCGACCTGGCTTTTCTGCATCGTCAAGCCGTGCCCGATGTCATCTCTGTCGGCAATGATCAGTGGCCCATTCTAGACTATGACGCCGTTGCCTTGAGAGCGAACACCGACCTCTATGCAGACTGGCTTCACATTTATGATGACCGCGCACGGATGACAGATCATGACCGGGCGCGTTGGGACAATGAGCGAGATGCCCTGATCGAGCAGGCCGATGGATTTCCGCGCGCCTTCACCCTTCGCGATTATCACGCCGAGAATCTGGTCTGGCTGCCCGATGAACGTGTTGGGCTTCTTGATTTTCAGGATGCTGTGATGGGCTGGGACGTTTGGGATATGGCGATGCTTACCCAAGATGCCCGCCGATCAGTGTCTCCTGAAGCAACGGCGACAGCGATCCGAACGTATCTAGAGAAGACTGGGAAAGAAGAAGGGCCGTTCCTCCAACGCCTAGCCGTGATCGGGACATTGAACGCTCTACGTATTGTCGGCATCTTTTCTCGCCTTGTGACGCGAGACGGAAAGCCACGCTACACGACTTTCATGGAGCGCCAGCAGGGATTGCTCGCTGAAAACCTCAACCACCCCGCAGCAGCCAATATGCGGGCTTTCATCTCTGAGACAGCCCCGTTCATTCTGGACGCCAAAGCGTGACGGATATTCCTCACACGGCAATGGTCATGGCCGCAGGCCTTGGCACCCGCATGCGCCCCCTGACGGATAAGACAGCGAAACCTCTTATCCCTGTAGCCGGTCGCGCTATGATAGACATTCTACTGGACAATCTTGCAGCAGCCGGGGTTAAGCGGGCCGTCGTGAACGTCCACTGGTGCGCCGACGACGTCGAAGCGCACCTCAGTCAGCGCAATGATCTTGAGGTCATCATTTCTGATGAGCGCGACGTGCTTCTCGAAACGGGCGGTGGATTAGCGAAAGCGAGACCGCTACTTGGAGATGAGCCCATCTTCGTGGTCAATACAGACGCCTTTTGGGGACCATATGGGCCAGAGCCTCTGATTGCGCTCGCCAACACTTTCAACGCTGAACTTATGGATGAACGACTCTTGCTTGCGGATATTGGCAGATGCTTGGGCTTTCATGGAGCAGGCGATTTCTTCTTAAGCGAAGGCAACCAATTAAAGCGTCGAGGAGATGCCGATAGCGCACCATGGGCCTATGCGGGGGTCAGAATTCTGAAACCGCAACTCTATGACGATCTGGCTGTAAAGCCGTTTTCAGCCAACAAGATCTGGGACGATCTGCTGCCCAAGGGCAACCTATACGGGCAGCCGCTTGATCGGTTCTGGCTACACGTTGGCGATCCGCAGGCGCTGAAAGATGCAGAGATGTGGGTTCGCTGCCACGGAGGATGATGTGCTGTTTTCAAGCGGCCATGCAGAGATTTATTCGATGCCACCGGGGGCTGAATTTCTCTCAGAGTTGGCACGGACACTGATTGAGGTCTTAAAGCCAGCACAAGACCCGTTACGCTTCTCTGAAACGCTGATCTATGTCCCGAATGCGCGGTCAAGGCGAGCTTTGGCTGAAGCGCTTTTGGATGCAAGCGGCCTACCCGCCTTAATGATGCCAGACATTCGCGCTTTGGGAGGATTGGAAGAGGATGAACCTCCCGCGAGCGCTGAAACCGCCCTGGCAGACCTCCCCCCTGCCCTGTCAGCAGCACACCGTATTGGAAGTCTGACCAAGCTTGTGCTGGCCTATTATGAGGCTCAAGCGCTTGATTTGCCTGAAGTCTCCGCATTAGCAGCCGCTCGCGAACTCGCAGCGCTTTTGGATCAAGCGGCGCTATCCTCAGAGGGTGACGACGGCGTTCAGTGGTCAGAACTCGACACTTTGGTCTCTGAGACACAGCTCGCTCATCACTGGGAACGCTCACTCGAATTTCTAAAGATCATTACAGAAAGCTGGCCTGCCAAACTTCAAGACGCCCAAGCTATGGACCCGTTTGTGCGTCGGTTGGCGGCCGCGCAGGCCGTCGCGCAAGCTTGGGCAGAAGCGCCGCCAGAGACCCCCGTTATCATCGCAGGGTCTAGCGGTGCAACACCAGCCTCACGCGTTTTGATGCGCGCGGTTATGCAATTGCCAAAAGGGTTGATCGTGCTGCCGGGGCTCAACAGATCGCTCTGTGCTCAAGCCGCTGCCAAACTGAAAAATGAGCCATCTCACCCTCAATATGCCATGTCAGGCACCCTTAAAACGCTGGGCATATCGCACGCTGACGTTTTGGAGTGGCCGACTGCGGCAACGTCAAACCTATCTGCAAGGCGAAAGCTGATACATGAGACGCTTGCTCCGGCAGATCAGACTGCGGATTGGACAGAGCGATTGTCAGCCCTCGCGCCAGATGGAGATAGTGCGGCATTCGTTCGCGATGCTTTGCAAGGGCTGAGCCTAATCGAACCCGCCAATGATACTGAGGAAGCCAGCATTGCCGCGCTTTTGATGCGCCAAGCCCTTGAAGAGCCGAATCGAACAGCGGCGCTCGTGACACCGGATGCCGGTCTTGGGCAACAAGTTAGTACACAGCTAAAGCGCTGGGGCATTGAGGTTGAGCCATCAGCGGGGATACCGCTTATCCAGTCGCCGATGGGAGCCCTTGCGACGCTCGCTATGGATTGGCTGACAGAGCCCAATCACCCGGTCAAGCTTATGGCCATACTTGACCATCCGCTAAGTCATTTTGATCGACAGACCGTTCTGTTCATCGATAAGTACATTCTACGGGGGCCACGCAGCTGGAGTGATTGGACAAGTCTAAGGAACCACGTGGTTCAATGCTTTGAACGTGAAGACCGGCCGCTTCCAGAGAATAAGAGGGATGATGTCGAACGGGTCTTCGATGCGCTGAACCCTTTTATCCTAAATACGGACGACCTGTATCCGTCAGTTATCGTCTTGCCACATTTGACGGCTCTTCTGGAAACGGTAACGCAGACGCCGGGACCTTGGGCTGGGGACAGCGGTCGCCCGCTCTCAACACTCCTCGAAACGCTCAATGATTTGGCCGAACCCTTGGGTGCTTTACCGCTGACGACCCATCGGGATTTGCTCACGCAGGAGGCGACCCATACGCGCCTACCGAGCAGCGTAAGCCACCCCCGTCTCGCGATCTATGGCCCACTAGAAGCTCGGCTTCAGGCCGCTGACCACATCATTCTCGCTGGCCTGAATGAAGGGGTGTGGCCAGCGCAGCCTGCACCAGACATGTTCCTCCCGCGACAGTTTCGCCAAAAGATTGGGCTGTCAGACCCTGACGCCCGGATTGGCTTATCTGCGCACGATTACGCGCAGCTTGCATGCGCGCCGAAGGTGACGCTTCTCAGCGCAAAGCGCCGACAAGACGCCCCTGCTGTTGCTTCACGGTGGATTTGGCGACTGAAGACACTGGTCTCAGGTGCCCTCCAAGATGACGCTGCTATTGCATTAGGGCCGGACCCTGCAGCCAATCCGGAGGACTGGCTGAAAGCACTTGAGCAAATCGAGCATTCGCCACTCGCAGCCGCTCGACCAGAACCACGACCGCCCGTCAAGGCAAGACCAACCCACTTCTCTGTCTCACGCATTGAGACCCTTATTCGCGATCCATATGCCGTCTATTGCCGCTACATTCTCGGCCTCTACCCGTTAGACCGATTGAATTTGCCACCCGATGCACGGGTGCGGGGGTCAGCGGTTCATAAAGCGCTTGAGCTTTTCGAGGCCGATGATGTTTCGAAGTCTACAGATGCTATAGTCGCTTTGTTGGAAGACGAGTTGCGCGTGGGGGGTGAAGCAGAAGCTGATATAATCGCACTTCATGAGAAACGCCTGGAAACCGCTGAAGCCTATTTGGACTGGCGACGTGAAACGGCTCATTTACTTGAAGGCTCAGCGATCACGGAGCGCAAAGGCGAGATCGCGTTTAAACTTGGCGATCAAGACTACAGCCTTGAAGGCACAGCCGATCGGATCGAGAAACGCGCTGACGGGACCCTTGCCATTCTGGACTTCAAGACAGGTCGACCGCCGAGTGAATTACAAGTGCGCGCAGGACTGTCCCCACAGATGCCGCTGCAAGGTCTGATTGCACGCGAGGGCGGCTATGATGGACTGTCAGG
The DNA here is from genome assembly GCA_039030935.1 of Pseudomonadota bacterium. Classification (GTDB taxonomy): domain Bacteria; phylum Pseudomonadota; class Alphaproteobacteria; order Caulobacterales; family Hyphomonadaceae; genus Henriciella. The sequence continues at coordinate 8,679 of JBCCDF010000052.1, forward strand.
ACGGCGTGTCGGAGCGCTGACTTATATTCAGTTTGGAACAAAATTTGAGGTTCGTGAGATTGGTGAGGAAGCTGGCCGAGGCCAATCTAAACTGGATGCGGTCGATATTGCTGAGGTGATTGAAGCTGCAGAGATCGGTTTGCATGAGTTACTTACAGCGTTTGCAAATCCAGCTCAGCCCTACCGAAGCGAACCAAAGATTGAGCGTGTCAGTTATCGTTCCGACTATGCCCGTTTGGCGAGACGCGAAGAATGGGAGGGTGACACATGAGTGGTGATCTCACCGCGGTAAAGTCGCCCGACAGCGCGTCCTTCCAAGAGGCGGTCAGCGCCCAAACTCTGGCGGCCAATCCGGAGCGGTCTGCATGGGTTGAAGCCAATGCAGGTTCGGGCAAAACAAAGGTTCTGATCGACCGGGTCGCGCGTCTGTTGCTGTCAAAGCCGGATGGACGGCCGGGTGCAGCACCTGACTCAATCCTCTGCGTGACATATACAAAAGCGGCTGCAAACGAGATGCTCAGCCGTTTGTTTAAGACGCTCGGGGACTGGTCAATCGCGAGCGATGAGGAGCTTCGCAAGAGCTTATCGCGTCTCGAAGGTCGCCCAACGAGCGACTATGATGAAACTCAGTTGCGTCAGGCGCGCACGCTTTTTGCCCGAGCCTTGGAAACACCGGGCGGTCTGCGCATTGAGACAATCCATGCCTTTTGTGCCCGTGTCCTTCGACGGTTTCCATTAGAGGCAGGCATCCCTCCGGGCTTCACTGAGATTGAAGACAAAGATGCAGACACGCTCTGGCAGGCTGTCTTGGACTCGGAGATCGAACACGCCGCCGAAGCCTCTCCAGAGGCCGTGACCACGCTCTCGCGCGCCACGGGTGGGCGAGGGATAAAAGCAGCGCTCGGCGCATTGCGGTTTCACCGCGAACCGCTGCTCGATTTTGCCCGGCAAGTGAGCCGCTCAAAGTCTGATCTGTCAGAGATCGTGCGTGAGGCGTTGAACGCGCCGGCCACCTTCGCTGATGACCATATTGAAGCCGTGATAGGAACAGCGTTTCCTAAAGCGCAGATTGAGCCTTTGGCAGATCGGATTGCTGGGCATCCTAAAGCTACGGGCAAAGATGCAAATCTCGCCGAAGCCATCCGGTTTGCTTGCTCGCTGGCGCCAGCCATTGAGCGATGGGAGGTTTGGCTAAATCTGTTCAGGACCAAGAGCGGCGATTGGGCGAAACAAAACCCATATGGGGCCTGTCATAAGGATGACATCGACATCCTCGACCTTTTCCAAGTCAAAGGCGAGGAGGGGATCGAAGTCACACGAATTAAAGCGGCTTATGAGACATTGATTTCAATCGAGGCAGCAGAACGAAGCGAAGCACTTCTGACGCTTGGTCTTCCGATTGTCGCGGCCTATCAGAGAGAGAAACGTCAACGTGCGGTGCTTGATTTCGATGATTTGATTGAGCGCACCCGACACCTCCTGACCTTCTCGAAGGCAGCAGATTGGGTCCTCTATAAACTAGACGGCGGGCTGACGCATCTCCTGCTTGATGAAGCGCAAGATACCTCACCACGCCAATGGGATCTGATGAACGCGCTGGTTGAGGAGTTTCAGGCCGGGCTCGGCAGTGAACGCTCAAGCGATCCACGCACGCAATTCGTTGTCGGCGACCCCAAGCAGTCGATCTACTCTTTTCAAGGCGCTGATCAGGAAAAGTTCAAAGAACAGAGACTTGTGTTTGAAGGCCGCGAGCGGGTGCTGCACGGCGATGCCGTTCAGCCTGATATGCTGATGTCGTTCCGGTCGAGCCCTGAAGTTTTAAGCTTTGTCGATAAAGTCAGAGAGATCGCTCCCCTGCCCGACTCAACGACAGAGGCACTGCCTCCCCTTGAAGCTGACCTAAAACCCCATACTGCCCGTCGATCTAATCAGCCCGGGCGAGTTGAGCTTTGGCCTCTTATCGCGAAATTTGAAAGTGATGTGGACGAGACACAGAGCGATTATGTCTGGCAACCCGTCGATTATGTTCCCGAAAGTGCCGCTATTCGGCAATTAGCGGATCAGGTCGCAAAAGCAGTCCGAAATGCGATTGATAAAGGCGACACTGTTTGGCGCGAGGATCGCTCAACAGGTGAATGGTCACGTCAGGCTATGGCGGCTGAGGACGTTCTTATTCTTGTACGAAAGCGGGGTCCGCTCTTCAGCGCTGTGATCGACAGTCTGAAAAAATATGGCCTGCCTGTTGCCGGTGCTGATCGCCTCATGCTGCTTGATGTGCTTGGCGTTCAGGACTGCCTAAACCTGATGCGTTTTGCGCTCCAGCCGGGCGATGATTTAACGCTGGCGGAAATCCTGCGCGGGCCATTTTGCAATCTCGTTGATGATGATCACCATCTCTTTGAACTTGCCCATGGCCGTAAGGGCGAGACGCTATGGGAGAGGCTCGCCTCAAGCGATGACACGGCATTCACTGAGGCAAGAGCCTTTTGCACGAGCCTGCTTGAAGCCCGCGGTCAAGGCGCACACGTATTCCTTAGCTGGGTCTTATACCAACCCATCGGAGCAGAGGGGCTTACAGGCTTTGACCGGCTCGTTAGGCGATTGGGCGCGCCCGTTCGCGATCCTGTGCAGGCTTTAATCACCAAAGCGCTGCGCCACGATATGGCGGCGCCTGCCAGCCTGCAGCACTTCTTGAGTGAGGTCGAAGGCGATGACAGCGAACTGAAACGCGATCTTGGTGAACCGGATGGCGCGATCCGGGTTATGACCGTGCATGGTGCAAAGGGCCTCCAAGCGCCTTTCGTCATTCTTCCTGATACCACGGCCGCGACGCGATTGAGTGACAGCCCCCTCTTCGTGACGGATGACAAAGTCCCCGTCTATTCATCAAGCAAAGCCACGGACAACTCGGCGATTGGCGAGCTTCGAAATCGACGTGACGCCGCAGCAGAGCGTGAATCTCGCCGCCTGCTCTATGTGGCACTCACCCGTGCGCAGGATCGATTGCTGATCTGCGGGGCTGAGGATGGGCGCAATAAAAAGACAGGGTTTTCCAAGTCGTCTTGGTATCGCTGGTGCCAGATGGCGATGTGCGACCTCACGGGCCAAGATGAACCGGGTGAAGGTGAGCGCATTGAGGATGTCGTGTCTATCGGACCTCCGCCTGTTCAAACCGATAAAGCGGCAAGCCACTCTGAAGATACCAGCAAAGCGCCCGAGTGGGCTCTGCGGCCTGCCCCCTTTGAGCCAGCCGCTGAGCCTGCAATTTCACCATCGCGACTGGACGCTTCAGCCATTACAGCCATGAGCCCGTTCGGCGAAAATAGGCGCGCAAAACTAAGGCGTGGCCGCCTGATCCACGATTTGTTACAGCGCTTGCCGGTCTTGCAACCCGAAGCCCGCAGAGCAGCAGCCACAAAGCTCCTCAATCGAGAGACCGACCTTTCAGACACAGCCCGCGCTGAAATTATAGACGTGTCATTGCAGACGCTTGAGCATCCAGAGTTTCGTGAGATCTTTTCAACGCGTGGCCGCAGCGAAGTCCCGGTGACAGGCCGACTTGCAAATGGTCAGCTCATAAATGGTCGTGTCGATCGTCTTCTAGTCAGCAATGATGAGATCATGATCATCGACTATAAGACCGATCAACCTGCGCCCGTGAATGAGGCCTCTGTCAGCTCTGCTTATATCAGGCAGATGGCTGCTTATCAGATAATTCTGTCAGCGATCTATCCAGATTACAGCGTTAAATGCGCCTTGCTCTACACAGACGGGCCTCATCTCGTGACCTTGTCCAATGCTAATCTATCAGAATCTCTAAAGGGTCTGAACATCGGGGTTTGACGACGCTCCGGAGTCCCTATTTTATTGGGTAAGAAACAAAGGAGGCTGATCATGGCCGCTGAACATATTACTGACGACACATTCGACGCTGCAATTCAGGGCGAGACGCCCGTTATCGTAGACTTTTGGGCGGAATGGTGTGGACCATGCAAACAAATGGCCCCCCATCTGGATGCCGTCGCCGACGAGATGTCGGGGCAGGTGAAGATTGCTAAAATCAATGTCGATGATCACCCGAACTCTGCTGGCAAATATGGTATTCGAGGACTGCCGACCTTGATCCTTTTCAAGAATGGTCAGGCCGCTAGCACACATACAGGTGCGATGTCGAAGCAGCGTATCCAAGAATGGATCAAAGACAACGCTTAGACACGGCCGCATATGAGTTCGTTAAAGCCTCGCCCTCGCGGCGGGGCTTTTTTCGTGTAAGCTTGTGCAAAGGCCAGATTATAATCGGAGGACTCGCCCATGATACCCTACAAGGCTCTAGATCGCAGCGTTGCGGGTAAAACCGTCTTCATTACAGGCGCAGGCAGCGGTATGGGACGCGCTACGGCTCACCTCTTTGCCCATGAGGGCGCAAAGGTTTTTGTAACAGATATCAATTCGGAGAATGTGGAAGCCGTCGCCAAAGAAATCCGCGAAGCAGGCTTTAATCAGGTTCAGGCTCATTCGCTCGATGTGGCAGATACGGACGCAATAGTAGGCGCTGTCGCGGCATGTGCCGAGGCTTTTGGCGGACTGGATATCCTCATTAACAATGCGGGCTTCGCACGCCTCGCGCATCCGTCAGAAGACGCCTATGAGGGTATCTGGAATGATAGTATAGCCGTCATGTTGAGTGCCCATCAGCGGCTTATTCGGGCTGCACTTCCACACCTTTTGAAAACAGACACCGGTGGGCGGGTCGTGAACATTGCGTCAACTGAGGGACTTGGTGCGACTCCCGGAAATGGGCCTTACGTTGCTGCAAAGCATGGTGTCATCGGACTAACACGGGCAATGGCGGTCGATCTTGGTCGGGATGGCATTACCTGCAATGCGATTTGTCCAGGCCCAATTGAGACCGCGATCAATGCTGAAATCCCAGATGAGCATAAGGTGATCTTTGCAAAACGTCGCGTGCCCCTGCGCCGATACGGGATTCCTGAAGAAGTCGCGCACATTACGCTCTCCTGCTGCCTCCCGGCAGCGTCGTATCTCAACGGCGCTGTTATTCCAGTCGATGGCGGACAGAGCATTAAAAATGCTTGATCGGTAGGCTTCGTTCGCGCTCAAAGCGTGCCCATGGCTTCTCTGATCAACTCATCCTCCGCCTCACGGAGGATCGCCTCTTCGACACTCGCGCCGTGAACCGGCTCTTTGCCGACCTCCAGCATGACTGGAACAGCAAAAGGCGAAATCTTCGGCAAATCCATGTGCACGATTTTTCCACGTACACGCATCAACATATCCGATAGTCGGCGGATATCGAGAAAACCCGTTGCTGCATCTTGTCTTGCGGCCTGAAGCAGGAGGTGGTCTGGCTCATGGCTTCGCAGGACATCGTAGATCAGATCAGTTGAAAACGTCAC
>JBCCDF010000053.1:0-13884 GCA_039030935.1 Pseudomonadota bacterium
CCGTCGGCGCATAGATAAGCACCGTTAATCGTCGCATGGCTTTGTTGTTCCTGATGCACCAGACGCGTTTCCAACCGGGTCACCTTGGCTCCAAAAGCGATTGCGCTTTGAACGTATTCAGACGCTTCACCAAGATGGACCAGACAGGTCACAGCTTGGGCTTCATCCTGACCGCCGCGTTGCAGGATCGTGCGCGAGACGCGTCCACCCTGCTGCATGCCAATCTCTAACAGGAAGGACGAAAACCCTGCGCCGCCGAGATGGCTCTCAATAAGATCAAGTTTCGCGCCCGGGCGCACAACAATCACGATGCGCGCAAAATTCGTCTCATCTCGATCGCCCTCACAGACGATATGGAGCGGTAACTCCACCTCACCCGTGACCTCGATTAAAAGCGTATCGAGCCCGCCTTTGCGACGCGAAAGGGCCGCCGTCATCGCCCCAAGCGGGACATCCTCAGCTTGGCCCAAAGCCTGAGCTTCATCTTTTTCAAAGAAACGCAAACCATCAGGCAAAACATCCGGCAAATCGACGCCTCCGGCCTTAAACCGAATGATCGGTCCGCTCGCCTCTTTGGAGAGCGGCTCGGTCGCGGCCCCCGCTTTTGAGGCTTCCACAGTCGGCAATGCGGCTTTGAAATCAGTCCATTTCCAGGCTTCCATGCGCCGATGCGGCAAGCCCGTGTCAGCAAAAGCATCAAATACGCGTTCTCTGCGGCCATCCTCAGGCAGCATCGCATAACGCGCAATCAGTTCGAGCTCAGCTGCACTCGGATTGCGAAACTTTTCGCGCAGCTCATTTACGGATTGGACCATCAGGCAGCCTCCGAAAGGATGCCGTCATAGCCCTCCTTCTCAAGGCGAAGTGCGAGGTCAGGCCCACCTGTCGTCAGAATACGCCCTTTTGCTAAAACATGGACTTTGTCGGGTTTGATATAGTCGAGCAGGCGCTGATAGTGCGTGATCACGACCATCCCCCGTTCCGGCGAGCGCAGCGCGTTAACACCATCGGCCACTGTGCGCAGCGCATCAATATCCAGCCCTGAGTCGGTCTCATCCAAAATCGCAAAACGCGGCTCCAGCATCATCATCTGGAAGATTTCCAAGCGCTTCTTTTCACCGCCGGAAAATCCAACATTCAGCGGGCGCTTCAGCATATCATTTGAGATATTCAGCGCTTTACCAATCTCGCGCGACTTCTTGATGAAATCAGGCGCGGAAATTTCCGGCTCACCGCGGAGTTTGCGCTGAGCATTCATGGCGGTGCGCACGAAGGTCATCACCGGCACGCCCGGGATCTCAATCGGATACTGGAAAGACAGGAAGAGACCGACAGCTGCGCGTTCCTCTGGTTCCATATCCAGAATATCTTCACCATCAAGCAAGGCGCTACCGCCGGTAACCTTATACCCGTCATGGCCTGTCAGCGCGTAAGACAGTGTCGACTTACCCGCTCCATTCGGTCCCATAATGGCATGAACTTCGCCTTTCGGCACATGTAGTGACAAACCGTCAAGGATGGTTGTGACCTCATCCTCTTCACCAACTGCCACGCTCAAATCGTCAAGTTTCAACATGCTGCCGATGTAGGACAAATGCGCGATTTTGTAAGGGTTTGTTCGACCAAAACTGCCGAAAATTACTCTCCAGGGCGACGGCGGTCGAGGCCCATCAGATTTTGCCCACTCAGCGCTTTTTCAAGGTCAATCTCATCGAGAAGCAGCGAGCCGATATAATGCACGCTCTCCTCACGACCCTGAACAACACGTTTTAGCGCTGTATTGATTGGCGTCGCAACGCCTTGGGGTCCGACCAAAACAAATGTGTCAAAGCCAGGATCAGTTCCATAATGCTCCGCAAAGACAGGGTTCGCGTTCAAAAACCGGTCAAATCGCTCCCAATTCCAAGTCAGGCTCGAATTCGCGCGGATCACCTCGCCGAGATAAAGCCCAGAAAACATTACTGAATTATCGCCCCGGCCATCGCGCATCAGCGATTCACCAGCACTACCGACATCGGCTTCAAGCTTGTTCACCGTGTGAATATCGGCGAGCCAGCGATCAATCTCTTTCAGGCTTTCCATCGAATAGTCGAGTTGGGCCTTATCCAAACGGTTCGGCAGCAAGATCAAAGCGTCGCCCCGCGGTGACAGATAGGTCTCAAGCGCCGCATCAATGTCACTGACTTCGCCAACAAGCTCAGACGACGCGACGGTCAGGTCATCAAAAGAAACATCGCTAGAGGCAGGCACAAGAATGCGCCCGTCCGGATACAGAATTCGAGTATCGGGCTTATCCGCACTCGCACATGAGGCGAGTAAAACCAAAGGCAGAAGCCAAAAACGGGACATTTCTCTCACTTTTCGCAAGGTTTACGAGTGTATCGCGCTCACCACAGCAAGCCCTGTGCCGTATTGGGAAGATCAGGGAATTTTTCGGCAGTGAGGACTACCCAACGCTGCCTTCAAGACTGACTTTCAGCAAGCTCTGCGCCTCGACCGCAAACTCCATTGGCAGCTCCTGAAGCACGTCACGCACAAACCCGTTCACAAGCAGCGCGACCGCTTCTTCCTCGCCAATGCCACGCTGGCGAACATAGAACATCTGATCATCAGCGAGCTTTGTCGTCGTGGCCTCATGCTCCAACTGCGCATCTGCGCGGCGGTTCTCGACGTAAGGCACAGTGTGCGCGCCACAGTCACCCCCAATGAGCAGCGAGTCACACTGGGTAAAGTTGCGCGCTTTCTCAGCCTTTTTGTTGACTGAGACGAGACCCCTATAGGTGTTATCCGACTTACCCGCCGAAATGCCTTTTGAGATAATCCGGCTTTTCGTGCGCTTGCCGAGGTGGATCATCTTCGTACCGGTATCGGCCATCTGCCGCCCGTTCGTCACAGCGATAGAGTAAAACTCGCCAACACTATCGTCGCCGCGCAGAATGCAGCTTGGATATTTCCACGTCACAGCCGACCCGGTCTCAACCTGTGTCCATGAAATCTTGGAGCGCGCCCCGCGACAATCGCCGCGCTTCGTCACAAAATTGTAGATGCCGCCTTTGCCATTCTCATCGCCCGGCCACCAATTCTGAACCGTCGAATATTTGATCTCAGCATCGTCTAAAGCGACCAGTTCGACACACGCTGCATGAAGCTGATTTTCATCGCGCATCGGCGCCGTACAGCCCTCAAGGTATGAGACATAAGAGCCCTTATCGGCCACAATGAGTGTACGCTCAAACTGGCCGGTATTCTCCGCATTCATGCGGAAATACGTACTGAGTTCCATTGGGCACCGCACACCCGGCGGAACGTAGACAAATGTCCCATCAGAGAAAACTGCGCTGTTCAGTGTCGCAAAGTAATTATCCGACTGCGGGATCACCGTCCCAAGATATTTTTTGACAAGGTCCGGGTGCTCTTTCACAGCCTCGGAGATCGACATGAAAATCACGCCGGCTTTTGACAGCTCTTCGCGGAAGGTTGTCGCAACCGAAACAGAGTCAAACACGGCATCGACGGCCACACGTGGCTTTTCGCGCGCTTGGGCTGCTGTTTCATCGGCCCCCTCTACGCCGAGCAAAACCTCAGCCTCGCGAAGGGGAATACCGAGCTTCTCATACGTCTCCAAAATCTCTTTTGGAACGTCATCAATGGACTCATATTTTGCGCCGGCTTTCGGCGCGGCGTAATAATAAATGTCTTGATAGTCGATCGGCTCATAACGAACCATGGCCCAGTCCGGCTCACTCATCGTGAGCCAGCGCCGATAGGCTTTTAACCGCCACTCAAGCAGCCATTCCGGCTCCTCTTTCTTTTCAGAGATGTAACGGACGATGTCTTCGTTCAGACCCTTGGGTGCGTATTCAGTTTCAATCTCTGTCGAGAAGCCAGCCGAGTAATTATCGGACTCGAGCGCTTTCGCAGCCGCAACCGTGCCTTCGTCAATGCTGTCTTTGACTTTGACGTCTGCACTTGTGTCTTCAAGATCTGTAACGGAACTAAAACCGTCCATGAATCACTCCTGTCTTGGTACTTTATATATTGCATGTGCCAAAATTTTCACCCAAAATCGGCAGGGCGCGAAGGATTGTCTCAGTCTAGTTTTGAATGAGAATTGTTCGCTTTGCTGCAGCCAGCCACGCATCCGCCGCAACATCAAAATCTGAAGGCTCTGACGCCCAGCCAAAACTTAATCGTGCAGCGCTTTCCGCAAGGCCGTCATCGACCCCCATGGCTGACAAAACAAGCGAACGGCGGACCTTGCCGCTCGAACACGCCGACCCTGATGAGATCGCCACGCCGCCAAGGTCCATCGCCATCACTTGGGTCTCAGCACGGAAGCCTGCCACACCGAAATTCGACGTCTGCGCAAGGCGCTCTGTGCTTTTGCCAAACACGGTCACACCGGCCTCAGCCTCCAGCCGTGCCTCCATTGAGTCACGCGCCGCACCGAGGCTCTGCAATTTGCCCATATCGCGGACACCGGCTTCAGCCGCGGCCCCAAAGCCAGCGACTCCGCTCAAATTCTCCGTTCCGGATCGCAAAGACCGCTCTTGTCCCCCGCCAAACAGAACAGGTTTTAATGGAGCACCCGAGCGCACCCAAAGAGCACCAACCCCCTGCGGGCCACCGACCTTGTGCGCTGATAGCGCCAGATAGTCGACACCCAACAAGCCAACATTGACCATGATCTTGCCGAGCCCCTGCACCGCGTCGCAATGGGTTAAACCACCGGCTTCACGGACCATCACAGCCGCTTCTGCAACCGGCTGAATCACCCCGGTCTCATTATTCGCCATCATGACCGCGAGAACAGGCGTCCCGTCGCGGGCCATATCCCAACGCGCCAACCGATCTCTCAACCAATCCAGATCAAGCGTCCCGTTTGGCGTCACATAAGCTGTCTCAACTGGAACACCGGAATAGCCCGCATTCTTGGTCACCGCGTCATGCTCAATCGCCGAGACAAGCAGCGTACACTTGCCCTCCAACTGCGCCACAACGCCGTTGATCGCAAGCGCGTTTGCCTCGGTCCCACCACTCGTGAAGACGACATCCTGCGCCCGCGCTCCAATGGCGAGGGCAACTTGCCCGCGGGCTGTCTCAAGCACTTTGCGCGCAGCTCGCCCCGGCCCATGCACAGAGGCAGGGTTCGCGCCGACCTCAAGCGCAGCCATCATAGCATCGCGCGCTTCAGGTCGCAGGGGTGCCGTCGCGTTGTAATCAGCGTAGATCATGGCTGTAATATAACAGCGATCATGACGATATGCAGAAAAATTTGCATTCGCGGTCCCGTCTTTGCTACACACCGCGCTTAGCTTAAAATAATCATGAAAATGAGACCCCACACATGGCAGAAATGCTCATTTCCGGCCCAGAAGGCCGTATCGAAGCCCGTTACACAGCCCCACCGCATGAAGGCGCGTCCGTCGCACTGATCCTGCACCCACACCCACGCGCGGGCGGCACAATGCAGGATCCGATTACGATCCGCCTCTACCAAATGTTTGAGCGCAAAGGCTTTGGTGTGCTGCGGTTCAATACGCGCGGTGTTGGTCGCTCTCAAGGCGTTTACGATCAAGGCGTCGGCGAGCTTGAAGATGCCGCATGGATTCTCGATTATCTCGAAAATATGGTTGAAAGCCCGCGCTATGTCTGGTGTGCAGGATACAGCTTCGGCGCATGGATCACGCTCCAGCTCCTAATGCGTCGCCCGGAAATTGATGGCTTCCTCGCCATCGCACCACCAGCAAACCACTATGATTTCAGCTTCCTTGCCCCCTGCCCGGCCTCTGGCCTGATCATCTCGGGTGAAAGTGATGCGATCTCCAAACCAGAGGACGTGGAACGCGCGCTCTCAAAGGTCCGCATTCAGAAAGGTGAAGTCATCGACCGCATGAGCATTGAAGATGCTAACCACTTCTTCACCGGCAGGCATGATGAGCTCATCGATCTGTGCGAAGCTTATGTTGACCGCCGGCTGATCGAAGACGAGGAAAAACTCCGCCGCGAAGCCGAAGCCGCTGCCGCAAAAGCCGGATCGCGCAAGCCACCCCTCCCGCGTGCTCTACCTCTTCGCCCGGAAGACAATGACCCTGTCGGTTAAGTCTTAGCAGGCCGTCTATTCAACCAGCCTTGCCTCACGCTTTGGGGCAATCGCGACGGGGACATCTGTCGACGATGGATCGAAATCAATTTTCAGAATGGCATCGTCGGCCATCGCTAGACGCCGCGCAACAATCTGTAGAAGAGGTGAGGACTGCTCACCTGTGCCAGTTCCGCTGAAGAACAGATCCTGCGTCGGTAAGTAAACCAGGCCGATGATGAATAGCTCGCCCATGCCGGTGAGCCTCGAATTCATCGCCGCCTTATCATTTTTGGGCTTTGTATCCTTGGTTTCGGCAATCGCGACGCCTGCTAACGGCCCCTCCTCAGGAGCGATCAGGCGCATGGAGGCTTCATCAGAGACACGCAGATGCGCATACGGTCCGGTAAAGATAAGCGTCACACCTTCAGCCGTCAGTCGCGCCCGGCGTCGCAGCGTCATCGGCGCTTCTTTAATATAGTACGTTCCGGGCTCCATCTTGACGTGGCCATAGGCGATATCGATCCCGCAATAAGTGCCGGGCTTTAAGGTCTTTGTCGGCGTCTCAAACGTAGGATCTTTCTGATAGAACCAGGGATCAAGATTATCGATCCGAGCGAGTTCCTTCAGGTCTGCCATATTCCTATGACTGGTGCGCGAGAGTTCAATCTTCTGCTGTTTGTGCAAGAAGGCATCATTGACGGCCTTGCAAGCATCAGACTGTCTGTCGACGACACAGGCCGGGTGGTTGCGCTTATTTCGCGTATGCCGCCGGGGTGCATGATAGCGAACCTCAACCTTCCCATTTATAGGTCGTACGCAACTGCCTGCTTCGGGAATAACAAGATCAGCCATCGGATCGGGCAGAGGGTCGCAATTTTTGTTAAATTCACCGACAAAAGTGTCACCCGGCTTGTAGCTTCCATCTCGACCAACACACATGTGCTGGAACGTCGTTTCGCCTCCGTTGAGAAGGACGCCATTGCGTTTCTTGTTATTGTTCCATGCAATACATCCGGGGGCATGCAGTGTGGGATTTCCGTCCGTCATGATCCCACCATGTCGATTGGTCATCGTCAAAACACAAAGCGGGAATCCCCACGTCGCACTCGCAACAGCACGGCGACGCATTTGCACATTCGCATTTCGACCTGTGAGGCTCGCCGCAGCGTTTGCTGACTGAAACTCGAGCTCGACCTCCATTTGGAAATGCTGACCATATTCGTCCTCTGTTTCCCCAGTCACATCGAGATCAGAGAGTTTAAGATCCGCATTGCTTCTTGCGAGGGAACGCGCCTGGCGTCTCGCAGCTTTCGTCCTGTCCTGAACGCGTGGACTGTCACTTTTCAGGAAGGCAATCGCCCCGCCTAGCGCGGCATTATCTGCAGCTGTCTGGAGATCGTTTGCAGAGCGACTATCAAGACTGATCGCGATTGATCCAAAAACGAGTGCTAAGATCGCAAAAAGGCATATGCCAAAAATCGGCGCAACCGCACCGCTCTCTGATTGTCTAAGAGAAGCCACTCGCCCTGCACCACTCATGACATTGTGCATACACTTCAGTTTTTAAAAGAGACTGTCGCACACTGTTCAATTTTTATAGGTTTTTATCAGGAAACGCGCACGCTCATTGCTCGAGCCTCAGAAGCCGCCTAAACCAAAAATATGCGCGATGAACGCCTTTTCTCCCTGTTTCAGCCCGTCGACGCCCTGCCCGGCATCGGACCCAAGCTAAAACCGAGCCTTGAGCGCCTGATTGGTGGAGAAACGGTCTGGGACCTTTTGCTCCACATGCCGGACAGATGGCTGGATCGGCGCCCGCGCGATAGCTTTGATGATCTCGTCTCCGATGAAGTGGCAACCGTGCGCGGTGAAGTTCAAGCGGTGATTTCGCCCTACACTGACCGTGCCCCAACTAGAGTGCGCCTGTTCGATGGCAGCGCCTTTCTGACCCTGACCTATTTTCGCGCCGACGGCCGCTGGCTGCAGGGACAATTCCCAATCGGTAAGGAGCGCATCGTTTCGGGTCGGGTCGCAGAATATCAGGGTGAAATGCAGATGAGTCACCCTGACTATGTCATTGATCCTGACAAAGGGCCGTTCCCACCCCCTGTTGAACCAATTTATCCCCTCACGGCAGGTCTCACCAATAAGCGGGTGCACAGCGCCGCAAAAGCCGCCCTCGACCTTGTTCCAGATGCCCTTCCTGAATGGATAGACCCTGCCCTATGCGAAGCGAAAAACTGGAATGATTTCAAAACATCTCTTCGCGATGTTCACGCGCCGCTTGCATGGGACGAGGATGCAATTGCGCGCGCACACGCTCGCTTGGCCTACGACGAAGCTCTCGCGCGAGAGCTGACTTTTGGGCGCGCGCGGGCCACCCGAAGACGCCAAGCCGCGGCCAGCGTTGCCCCACAATCCGACGCGCTCAATGCCCTGGTCAAAACGCTTCCCTACAAACCAACCTCGGCTCAAATTCGCGCAACCAAAGAAATTATGGGCGACATGGCGCGCGACTTTCCAATGCGCCGGATGCTACAAGGCGATGTCGGTGCAGGTAAGACCCTCGTCGGGGCCTTCGCCGCCGTTCAGACAGCGGCTGGCGGATTTCAAACCGCCTTCATGGCACCCACGGAAGTCTTGGCCAGACAACAATACGAGACGCTCGATACCCTATTGTCCCCGCTTGGATACACCGTGGCCGCGCTCACCGGACGCGATAAAGGCAAAGCGCGCGAAGCAACGCTGATGGGACTTGCGGATGGGTCAATCCAAATCATTGCGGGCACCCATGCGCTGTTTCAGACCGGGGTCAGTTTCGCAAACCTTGCTTTGACCATTGTCGATGAGCAACATCGCTTTGGGGTTTCTGATCGCGCTAAACTGATGAGCAAGGGAAAAGCCCCTCATACGCTGGTCATGTCCGCCACACCAATTCCGCGCACCCTTGCTCAAACCGTGCATGGTGACCTTGATGTATCAATTCTCGACGAAAAGCCCGCTGGGCGCCAACCCGTCGAAACCCGCGCCATTCCAGACACACGAATGGACGATATTGTTGATGCCGTTGGCCGCGCGATCAAGCGCGGTGAGCGTGCCTTCTGGGTCTGCCCTTGGGTGGATGCGGATGACGAGGATGGCAGTTCAGCCGTCGCACGTGCCGCCATGTTACGCGATCAACTCCGGGTTCCCGTCGGGCTCGTACATGGCCGCTTGAAAGGCGAAGAGAAAGACGCGGCATTGGAAGCGTTTCGGTCCGGCGAAACCAAACTTCTTGTTGCAACAACTGTGATCGAAGTCGGCGTCGACGTTCCTGAAGCCACCATTATGGTGATCGAACGCGCTGAAGGCTTCGGACTGGCTCAGTTGCACCAACTACGCGGTCGTGTTGGGCGCGGCTCTAAAGAGAGTTTTTGCCTCCTGCTCTATCGCGCTCCGCTGACAGAAACCGCACGCGAGCGCCTTGATACGTTGCGGCGTACTGAAAACGGGTTCGAAATTGCGGAGGCTGATTTCAAACTGCGCGGTCCTGGCGATATGCTGGGCAAGGCACAATCAGGTCTGATCGCTCATCGGATTATCCGCCTGCCAGACGACGCTGACCTGATTGAGATCGCCCACAAAGATGCGCTTAACGCGATCGAAATGGCCGACCGGATCAGCCCCGAACGCGCAGAAGCTCTAGGCCTTCTCAGCCAGCTTCTCTCCCCCGACTTGATCGTCAGTGACTGAGGCAGCCACAGCTTGAGGCGCGGTCTCAGGATTGGACACTGGCTTGGAATACTCCGGCACGACCAATCCTGCTGTCAGGATCATCTTCGCGCCTTCCTCAACCGTCATATCAAGAGGGAGCGTCTCCTCCTCCTCGACATAGATCAGGAAGCCAGAAGTCGGATTTGGCGAGGTTGGAACAAAAACACCGAGCTTGGTCAGCCCCAGCTTCGAGCCAACTTCACCTTGAGCATGGGACGCGACAAAGCCAATGCACCATGAGCCCCGTTTCGGATACTCAATCATAACGCAGCGATCGAAGCTCTGCTGCTGATTGTTCGCGAGCACATCGGTCAGCTGCTTAAGCGCGGCGTAGACATTTCGAACCACGGGAATACGGCTCAAAATCCGGTCTGTGGCCGCCAGCAAAGATCGGCCAACCAGATTTGCTGTAATCGCTCCCAATAGCGTCAACGCAATCACGAGCACAATCACGCCAAACCCGGGGATCGCATAATTCGTATAGGTCTCGGGCTTCAGAATCGGCGGCAGCAGCGGCGTCACCCGCTTATCAATCTCGGTGATCAGAAATTGCAGGATAAAGAATGTGACCGCTAAGGGCGCAACAATCACCATGCCTGCGAAGAAACGCCCCCGCAGCCACGCGAAAAGCCCCACCTTCTTGGCCGGAGGCGGTGTTTGCAGCATCTCATTCGGGCGCATCGGGGCCATGTCTGATCCTTTTATGCGTCATTGATGACGCTCAGAATTATAATAGCTTGGAGTCTCTATGATTTCCGTTAATTGTGGCAAAGATGGGAACACAATCTGACTTTGAAACCGGCTTATCGGTACTTTTCACATCCATTTTTGATTCCGACGCCAAACTGGAAGCCCACACCCGACTTTCGGGCGGGGCAAGTCAAGAAACATGGGCTTTAAGCGGCTCTGGCCACGATGCGATTCTCCGTCGCGCGCCGGGCGGCACAAGCGCTGCACGCTCCTCCGCCGCAATCGGACTCCCGGCAGAGGCTGCTCTCATAGACGCTGCCAGCAAAGCGGGCGTCCCCGTGCCGAAAGTCCTTCACGTCCTCAATGACGCCGACGGTCTGGGCGACGGTTTCATCATGAGCCGCGTCTATGGCGAGACCATAGCCCGCCCAATCCTGCGCAATGACGAATTCAGCAATGCGCGCGCCGCCCTTTCGGCCCAATGCGGACAAGCGCTTGCCGCGATCCATGCCATCCCAACGACAGGTCTACCCGACACGCTGCAAGTCAGCGGCGGTCTCGAACAGATTGCGCAATATGAAACGATCTATCGAGGTTTCGATGTTCCACGCCCCGTCTTTGAACTCGCTCTGCAATGGCTGAAAGCCAACGCGCCGGACCCTCTCGACCCTGTTCTGGTCCATGGCGACTTCCGCCTCGGTAATCTGATGGTCGATGAAAGCGGTCTGGTGTCTGTGCTCGACTGGGAACTCGCCCATTTCGGCGATCCTCGCGAAGACCTCGCTTGGGTCTGCGTCAACTCATGGCGTTTCGGCCAAAGTCACAACCGCGTCGGGGGCTTCGGCCAACTCGAAGATATGCTCAACGCCTACAATGCCGCCAGTGGAAGAGCCTTTACCGCAAAGGACGTCGACTGGTGGGAAATGCTCGGCACGCTGAAATGGGGCATCATGTGCATGATCATGTATGAAGCCTTCCGCTCAGGGGCCGATCCAAGCGTTGAACGCGCCGCCATCGGTCGACGCGTCTCAGAAACCGAAATCGACCTCATAAATCTGCTGGAGGCCGCCCATGCATGACCAACCCTCTGTTCCGGAACTCCTAGAGGCAGTCAAACGCTTTATTGATGAGACCGCCGCACCAAATCTGAAAGGCCATGCTGCGTTTCATGCCCGCGTCGCCAGCAACGCTCTCGCCACAGCGCTACGTGATCTGGACGCTCGGCCTGCCAATGAAACGTCAGAGGCGGCGCGCTTACGAGCCCTTCTCAACGCGAGTGACACAGCAAGCCTTGAAGAGATGAACCGCGACCTGTGCGAACAAATTCAGTCCGGCGAGATCACGGCTGAAACGTCAGATCTGCTCGCCCACTTGAAAGCAACCACCATCGCTCAAGTCGAAGTCGACCAGCCCCGCTACTCAGGGCTAAAAACAGCCTTGAAGACGACATAGCAATCCAGATGGCCAATAAGATCGATAAAGGCTCAGGCGGAAAGCGTGGTCATTCAGGCAAAGACAACTGGATAACCCATCAAGAAGAAAAGGCACTTGGGCGACGGCTGCGGGGCACGGAGAAACGCCGGGCGAAACATCTTGCTAAAAAAGGTGTTGATCCGCTCGACCCTAAGCCGAGCAGCTCCCACCACCAAGAACGCAAAAACTCGCACAATATGGATGATTGAGCGCCACGTCCTGACGCGCATCTTTAAGCGTTTGGCCCAGCTCAAATTGCTCATCATATGGCAGGAGCGTGCAGGCAACGACACTGGCATGATCAGCGCCTTTCCGCTTAACAACCATTCGCTGGCTGGCACACATCTGATCATCAGGTGAAACACTCAGAATGCCCCAACAATCAACTGTGATTTCAGGAGGTTCTGCACCGTCTTTCATCTCTGGAAACAACACCAACTGTTTCGGATTGGACGGATCGATCCCAAGATCAAGCGTCTCGATCAGCGCTTCATAGCCGGCGCGCGAAACGGCATCATCTTCGCCCCAGATTGTTCGTCCCGCCAAGGCCACATTAAAGCCGTTCTCGCCCAGCCATGCGAGCCCTTCGGCAGCTCTCTGAAAGCTCCCACGCCCGCGTTCTTCATCGTGCAAATCTGCCGAAAAATGATCGAGGCTGACCCGCATGGTCAGCCGATCTCCAAAGCGCTCATTCAAGTCAATCAACCCACCCTTGATACGGGGACGCATCATGGGCTGCATCGCATTGGTCAGCATCAAAACTGAAAACCCGCGTGACAGCGTTTCATCCAGAATGGCGATCATCTCAGGGGCCATGAAAGGCTCACCGCCTGTAAATCCGATCTCGCAGCCGCCCTCACCTGCAGCGTCCAGCTCATCAAGGTACGGCTTCACGTCCTCAAGCGTCAGATACACGAGTCGATCATTGCGGGGCGTGCTTTCAATGTAGCAATTCACACACTGAATATTACAGAGCGTCCCAGTGTTAAACCAAAGCGTCTTCGTCCCATTATAGGCCACGCTGGCACGCGTCTCGCCTTTTGCGGTGATGTAGGGGTCCTCAAACTTTCCAAACGTGTATTCAGTGTCAGCCATGTCTTTGAGGTTAAACAGGTTTTCTAAGCTACGATACTCACGAATACGTTAGAACGACACAACCGTATTGCTCAATTTAAGCCGCTTTCACCCGGCCCGTCTTCCAAAAACGCGATCACTGCATCCCAATGCGCCAGCGCTTCTGCATCCCCCATCGCAGCCACTTCGGCCGCGCGCAAAGTCGCAATCACAGCCGCATCCTCACCATACTGGCTCATCAGCGCCATCGCTGCATCGCGCGCTGAAGTATCCGTTTCACTCATTGCCAGTGCTCCGCAATCCAAGGGGTCGGTTTCACATGTTTATAGTGACGCTTATACCAAGGTGCGGGCCACGCGCCATCGCGTGCCTCGTCGGGATCAGGATGACCGGTAAAAGCGACCACTTTCGCTTCAAGGGGAAGTTCGGGCACCTTGAACCAATTCATTGGAAATTTCGGCATCAGGGAGTGCTTGAAGCTGACACACCACTCACTCGGCCAATAGTGCTGCTCCTCAATGAACCGCGAGATGTAGACCTGCTCAATACGGATAGAGCCTACCACAGCTTCAGGGTCGGCATTGAACTCATCGAACAGTCTTGAATAGCGCCCAACCGGAAAACGAAACACAGACGTATTGCCGATCCCGCCACCCTTCTGGGTCCAGTTCTCAATCACGCAATACTCACCGGGCTTATAGGTAAAGAACTCATTCAGCGACCCCGTAATCACCAGATCGAGATCGAGGAACAGGACATCGCCCTCTAGACCAGCGAGCGGGGTCTGCCAGACCGCCAGTTTCCGCCAA
>JBCCDF010000054.1:0-13813 GCA_039030935.1 Pseudomonadota bacterium
AATGAGAGAATTGAGAGACCCATTATGCCATCTCGTGCTGAGCGGTATTGATCTCAGACAAATCCACACTTCGATCAAACAGGTGCGCGAGACTCGCATCGTGGCTGACAAAAAGCATAGCCGCGCCGCTTTTCTCTGCCTCTTCGCTTAAAAGGCCGATAAATTTATTTCTTGCATCGGCGTCCAAAGCAGAGGTTGGCTCGTCAGCGATAATCAAGCTTGGACGCCCGATGAGGGCCCGCGCAGCAGCGACCCTCTGCTGCTGACCAACCGATAAATCGGTGACTTTGCGATTGAGGATTGTCTCTCCTTCCAGGCCTAACCTTTGTAACAGGCGCCGTGCTTCGGATTGAGGGCCGCCGGCCACTTTAACAGCGTCAAACCGCCGTTTCGAAAATCGGCAAGGCAGGATCACATTCTGCAGTAGAGATAGATAGGGGACCAGATTGAACATCTGGAAAATGACACCGAGTTGATCGGCCCTCAACCGGTCACGTTGGTTGCCCGTCATCGCCGTCAACTGTTTTCCATTGACGCTCAAATGACCCGTCTGAGGAGGCAAAACGCCTGCGATAAGACCTAATAGTGTTGATTTGCCGGACCCACTCGGGCCGCGCAAAAAGACCCGCTCAGCGGCGCTGACTGAAAATGCCTCAATCTCAAGCAGCGGTGGCTGATTTGCCCACGCAAAAGACAAGTCGTTAATGTCAACAATCGTCTCGGCCATAATTGCCTTATTGCGCTATTCGAGTGCGATTGTGTTGTCTTGTGCCGTCAGCGTTTTGGCGCTTTGCGAGGCATCGGTCAGGAAAACCGCATCAACGCTTTCAAGGGCAGGGTAGGCTGAAAACGTCGTAAAACTCAATGATGACAGTGCCTCGGGGGCTGCACATTCAAACGTGTATGTCATAGAAACTGAGCCATGGTCGCCGCTGTGTCTAAACCCAACTTCACGGGATGTGACATCGCAAGCGGCCTCTGTGTTTACGACGACGTTGCTGCTAACATCCATGAAAGCCGTTTCGACGCTAGTGAGTTCTTCACGCTGTTCATTGGTTTTTGGCTCATGCTCAAAACTCGCAAAGCTCGCCAAAGGGGACTCAAATGAAACGCTCAACGTCGTACCATCGAGCGTGGCTGCGAGGTCACCTTTGCCGTGCACATGGGCTTCACCGACGCCGGAATGATCATGGTCGTGGTCGTGGCTGTGATTATCTCCGTGCTCGTGATCATGGTCTTCACCATGGTCCTGGCCGTGATCGTGTCCATCATCATGCTTGTGATCGTCATGGTCATGCTCATCGCCATCATGACTGTGGTCATGAGTCTCTTCCTCAGAGGTCGTCTCGACCTCCGTGGCGGCACTAATTTCCTGTTCAGCCTCAGCGGCGACCTCTGAGATGGCTTCTTCGACGTCTGGTGCCTCAGTTTCTGCACTCGTCGGCTCTGGTGTCTCAGCTTGACCGCAAGATGCGAGGCAAAGAACTGCGACGCCGCCAAGGGTGGCTAGGCTGGTTGTGATCTTATGCATGACTTGAACTCCAAATACCGATTAATGAGGACAGACTAAAAAAGGTTCACACAAGGCGCAATGAAATACTATAACCAATGTGTCTCAATCATTGTGGCCTGCGTCGCACCCAGACCCAGCGAGCGATCGGTCACTTCAGGAGCACGAAGAGAATGTCCCTGACACGTTCTGGAGCGGTCCTTGTGAGCGCCAACGCGTTTGCTCGTTTGATCCTGTTGATCGTAGCCATCTCTCTTGTTTTCAATCCTGAGGGATTTGCTCATCCTGAGGACGAGTTTTGCACCTTTGACGGTGGCATCGACCCAGCCTTGTGTAATGCGCTTCAAGAACTCGATCGCTCGGCCACGCCACGATCTGGTGAGGGCCGCTTTACGGCGACTGAAACAATTGATTTTGACCGCCCCCTGATCGAAACATTTAGCCTCTACATAAAGATCGGCGTGCAACACATTTTACCGACAGGTCTCGACCATATTCTGTTTGTGCTGGCCCTCTTTTTTACAGCGGCGAGTTGGCGCGCGCTCTTGATCCAAATATCGGCATTCACGGTTGCGCACACGCTGACACTCATGTTGGCGGCGACAGAGATTATTTCTCCGCCAGCCAGTGTTGTCGAACCCCTAATTGCGCTGACAATTGCCTTCGTCGCTTTTGAGAATGTAATCTTTAAAGATATGAGACGATGGCGTCCCCTCGTGGTGATCGTCTTCGGCTTAATCCACGGAATGGGGTTTGCAGGGTTCTTTGGCTCGCTTGGTTTGCCGCAGGGCCAATTTTGGAGCGCACTGGTCGGTTTCAATATCGGGGTTGAGATCGGCCAGTTAAGTGTTGTCGCTTTTGCTGCGCTACTTCTTTGGCCCGTGGCTTCGAAGATCACACCTCTTAGCTACCGTCGCTTAATCGCGATCCCAGCATGCTTCTTTATTGGGTTAATCGGTGCATTTTGGACATTTGAGCGCGTCTTTTTAGGCTGAGGCTTCGGCGGCACAGGCTTTGCAGTCTGAGCTGTCATGAACGTTAACACTTCCTTAATCAGGACACTTGGCCGGTGGGCATTTGCAACGCTGACATCTGCAGTGACAACCTTTCTTGGTCTTTATGGTGATCCTTTTGCCTTTGGTGAGGAGGGTGAATGTTCTTTGCGCGATGTGTCTGCTTGGCAACTCCAGCTTAACGAGCCAACTGAGGAAGCGTCTCCAGACTACGTGTACCGTGTCACCACAGATTTCTTACGCAAATGTCCAAACAGACCAGAAGTTCGAGGGGCCCATGCGCGGGCAGCGATGGCGGCAGTTGACGATGATGACGCCGCGCGTGCCCTAAAACACTTTGAGCAAGCGCTGCCTCTTCAAACCTTACAGTCTCAGTTTTATTATGCCGCTGCCTTGCTGGCGAATGGAGACAAGAGGGCTGCTTGGGACCTTCGCGATGAAGTCGTTGACGACTGGGCGCGTCGCATGCAGCGAAATCGATCGGTCACATTGGATGAAATCGATGTTCGCGGCGGTGTCATTCACAGGGTAATTTATAATTCAACGGATGCTAACACGGGATCGCGCATCGCCTTCACGGCTGTCCCTACGGGTGGAGGTTGGCCCGCCACAGTCACACTCGGCAGCGAACGTCAGTTGAACGCATTCCACCGTTTGCGTGCTGGTGAAACAGCCCAACCTTTGCGCCACATTGATCTCTACCGTTGCACAGGACGTCGCCTTCTCGCGCGTAGTACAGAAGAACTGACAATCGACGAGGTCACAGCCGCGGCTGAGCGAAGTCTCGTCGCCTATCTAGCACGACCTGATATTGCCTATGGGCAGGATGACCAGATTATTCCGTGTCTCTGGCCAGAGCGCTTGCTTCCAGCACCTCCGCGTCAATAGGCTTGCCCGCTGCCAGTTGGCGTATCGCATCTGACACATCGTCTGCGTAGGCGTGGTGAGGCATATGTCCGCCTTGCGGCAATCGCACCAAATGAAGTGTATCGACCTCATGCTTGAGTTTTCCAACATGAAGGGCAGGGCTGATAATGGTATCCTGCGCGCCTGAAAACACGACAATCGGAACGTCAATTTCAGGATATCGCCCTTGTTGTGCTGCGACCTCTTTGCGAAGCACATTCATGTCCTTCGCATTCGCACGAAATTCCTTTGGGCGAAATAAAAGCCCGATGGCAGAGTTTTCGAAATAGTTAGAAGGCGCAGGCTTGGGAAAGAAAACACCTTTTACCCCACCTTTGACCTGAGCAGGCCCAACGATTGGAACGAGTTGGCTAAATATTGGCCCAAGGATTGGTGCGCCAGCATAACGGTTATACCAGGCCTCGCCTCCGCCACCCCAATCATGGCTAACCGGCGCGAGTAAAACGAGGCCTTTTACTCTGTCCGGGTGATCTAAAGCGAGGCGGAGTGCGACCGCGCCACCGTAAGAATGCCCGACGATAACGGCCTTCTCATTCGCTGCGAGCGTGTCGAGCGCGCCCGCCATCTGCGCGGCCTGCATGCGTAGAGTTTGTGCCTCTTTTGGTCGCCCAGAATAGCCATGGCCCGGCCTATCAGCCATGAGAACATGGTGGTCATTGGAGAGACGTGGTGCGAGCGTGTACGTGAATTCGTTGGCATTGGCCGACGCGCCATGGATCATCAGAACCGGAGGGCCGTTCTGCCCAGCGCTGATAACATGAACATCGGCCTGATTGACTTGAACAAGTGTGCCTTTGAGCGGGTGCTTGGTTTCAACGCGGGAGGTGTAAATCGCGCTGTGCACGCAAGCGCTTAAACCCGCTAGAGTGACTAAAAGCGCTAAAATCAAAAGCAGTTTCAAACGGGGCGGCCTTCTATTTCCTTTGTCAGGCGTGACACAGCTGATTTCGCTCTTGGGAAAAGGGGGTAAATCTCCAAAGCCTTTTGATAGGCCTCCAGCGCTTCTTTTTTGGCTCCAAGGCTCTCTAGAACGGCACCAAGCCCACCCCAAGCGCCAAAGTGGCGGGGTTCAAGGCGCAGAGCTTCATTCACGTCACGCAGGGCTTCAGAGTAATTCTCTTCAAATAAAAAGACTGTCGCGCGCCGGTT
This sequence comes from Pseudomonadota bacterium, assembly GCA_039030935.1. Classification (GTDB taxonomy): domain Bacteria; phylum Pseudomonadota; class Alphaproteobacteria; order Caulobacterales; family Hyphomonadaceae; genus Henriciella. Next base: position 4,600 of record JBCCDF010000054.1, read on the forward strand.
CCAAGCTTCTGCATATTCAGGCTGGATAGCGATGACGCGATCATAGAGCGCTTTGGCAAGTTCGCTATCACCTTGAGCTTGCGCATCGACCGCGCGTTCCATAACCAGATCAGCGGCATCTGACCCGCTCTCCATCCACGCTGCCCATATATCGGTTGCAGTCGCATTCGCGGCTTCTTCGCTTTCTGCCGATTTGAGGTCGTCGAACATTTTATCCGACGGTCCAAAATCTGGTGCAGAGATCAGAATTAGTCCCGCGGAAATCAGAGCTTTCAACATAGTTTGACTATGGGGCCTCTTTACAGCGCGACAAGCCTTTAGATCAGGCCGCGCTTGGATAAGTCGGCTTCAAGACACTTAGCGCCCTGAAAATGATGCGTTTGGAAGCCTAAAGCTTTCGCGGCATCAATATTTGGACGGCTATCATCGATAAACAGAACCCCAGTTGGGTCAGGATGGCCCATCCGCTCAAGCGCGATCGCGTAGATTTTAGGATCAGGCTTCACGACCTTTTCTACTCCAGAGACGACGACATCGCGCAGGACTTTGATGATCGGAAAGGCATCAAAGGTTTCTGCTGCTTTCTCAGCAGGAATGTTTGATAGTCCGTACAGCGGTACGCGCTGCTCTTCGAGTGTGGCGATAAGCTTGGGTGTTCCAGCAATGTAGCCTGCAAACATATCGAGCCAGCCTGTTTTCCAGGTGCGAATATGGCGCTCATACTCGGGATATTTTGCGATTAGCGGTTTGGCATTCTCATCCATAGACACACCGCGATCATGCTCTGTGTGCCAGGCCAGAGTGCAGATTTCCGAACAGAACCGCTGCGCTTCTCCCGGATCGTCAAACAGCTTTTCATACAGGAGTATGGGCCGCCAATCGACGACGACGTTACCAAGATCGAATAAAACGATTTCGGCGCTCATGAAACTGCGCCGTTCATAAAGGCTTTAGCCTTGCTTTGCTTTAAAGCGAGGGTCAGTCTTATTGATGACATAAGTCCGACCACGGCGACGAACGACCTTGCAATCACGGTGACGTGACTTGAGTGCTTTTATCGAGGATTTCACTTTCATAGCATTGGCCTAGACGTTAAAACTTAATTCCAAGAGTGCGGCACATACAGACGACATGTTTGAGAGTCAATGAAATCGCCGCAGGATGCTGCAGAGGAACATGAATATGACTTTTACATCGCTAAATGCGGCGCGTTTCTTTCTCGGCATTGTCAGTATTGCTGCGATTGTCACCTCGTGCGCAGCTACGCCTGAACAAAGCGCGTCCTCTATTCAGCCGCCTTCAAGTCAACCTGCGCCTACACCTCCAACCACGGTGCCGAGTATTCCGCCTTTCTCTTCAAGTGGCAACGCTGATATGGACCGCTGGCGTGATGACTATGCGGCCAGGGCGCTCTCAGATGGTCGCGACCCGATCATTGTCTATGAAACACTCGCTGATATCCGGCCGCTCGCTCTCTATCTCAGCGCCGACGACAGCACCAAGGGGACTGATGTCAGTGATCAGGCTGAGTTTGCCAAACCGATATGGGACTATGTTGAGGCCGCCGTTACATCATCGCGCATGACACGCGGCGCTCAAAAACTGGCAGAGCTTCAAACGACTTTTGATCAAATTGAGGCTCAACACGGTGTCGATCGGAACGCTTTGACCGCAATTTGGGCGATGGAGACGAATCTTGGATCTTATATCGGTGAATTTGATGCGGCCAATACGCTTTCAAACATGGCTGTTGAAGGTCGTCGGAAGTCTTTTGCCGAGCGAGAATTGAACGCCCTGATCACGCTTCAGGAACGCGGTATTGTCACTCGTGACCAGCTCGTTTCCGGCTGGGCCGGTGCCATGGGCCAAACACAGTTCATGCCAACGACATTCCTAGCTTATGCTGTCGATGGCGATGGGGATGGGCGCAAAGACCTTTGGAATAGCGAAGCTGATGCTTTGGCGTCAGCCGCAAACTATCTGAAAGTCTCGGGCTATCAAAAGAATGTCCCATGGGGATTGGAGGTTCTCGCCCCGGCTGATTTTGATTGGTCTCTGGCTGATGGTCGCAGCAGACAAATTGCAACATGGCTGGCGCGCGGTCTATCGCCGGTGAGGGGAAATAGCGTATCTGTGAGCGATATAACACCAGCAGAACTCTGGCTGCCGGCAGGTGCCACAGGTCCAAAATATCTTCTTTTTCAAAACTTCGACGTCTTTAAAACTTATAATCGCTCGGACAGTTATGCGTTTTCAGTCGGTCTGTTAACAGATGGCGTTGGTGGTCAAGCCGGTCCGGTGATGCCGTGGCCAACCGAATTAAAACTCTTGAGCAAACAAGACATCAAGCTGCTGCAGACAAACCTAAATCGCCTTGGTTTTGATGCGGGTCCAATCGACGGAATTGCAGGGCGGGGCACTAAGGGGGCGCTTAGGCGGTTTCAAGCAGCAAATAATATCCGCCCAGCAGATGGCTTCCCGACGCAACAGGCGCTTGCTCAACTCTTATCCGCCGCAGGTTAGTCGGCTTCTCCAAGGCCGGGCTTGATCGCGAAATACGCAAAGGCGGCCATGAAGATCAAAAGCCCAATGCAAATCCAGAAGGGCAGGCTCGGGTCCACAAATTCATAGAGAAACAGCCCGAACAGGGGTGTAATGATAAATCCTGCGCCATTTGCAGAAATGACCAGACCCGCGACATTTCCTTGAAGTTGCGGCACGACGGCCAGTGACGCACCGCTGGAAAATCCGGGCCTCGTCAGACCCTGGCCTATCCCAATAAAGAACTGTGCGAGAACAAGCGTGGCAAAGTCCTGCGCTGGTATCAATAAGAGTGCTCCAATGAGGAGCGGAAAGCAGCCCGTTATCATAAGTGTTCGATTTCGTAGCTTCAGGCGCGGAATTAAGACCAATTGTGAGATCATGACCGCCATCGCGCCCATTGCAAAAGCAGGCCCGGTAAATTGGGCGGCCTCTTCATTTGCGACACCGAGCTTGTCCATCACCGCAAAGACAAAGACTTGTGTCAGAATTCCACTGACGAGCGATAAGCACACCGCATAGGCCAGAAAGGGCGCGACAGATCTTGATCGCCACAAGCCCTCAGAGCCCGGAATAACCTCCATTTCAGAGGCGTCTTGTATGGGTTTTCGCTGCTCTGGAAGAAACATGTAAATCGTGACCGACATCAACGCAGCGAGTATGCATGTGATGATGAGCGGGCTTAAAAGCCCGAACGTCGCCACTAAAGCAGCGGCAAAAGCTGGCCCAATGACTGTCCCAAGGCTGAACCCTGACGTCACGAATGCGATTTCCGATTGACGCTCTTGCGGACTTGTTCGGTCAGCAACATAGGCTTGCGCGGCCGGACTTGCGCCAGAGCCGATCAGGCCGAATACGGTTCTCGATAAGGCGAGGCAGCTAAAAATTGCAAATGGCGCGGTTATCCATTGCGAAAGCGCGGCTAATGACGCAACGAAGAGTAAGGCCATGGAGACTGAGTATCCCGCCAAGCCTAAGGCCGCGATGCGTCTGCGTCCCCAGCTGTTTGAGCGTTTGCCCCAGAAAGGCGAGCTTAAAGACCAGCATAAGGCTGATAGCGAAAAAATCGCACCTGCCATCCAATCTGGCAAACCCAGCTCTCTTGTAAGCGGAGGGATCACCGCGGCGATCAGCATTGTATTGCCTGCGCCGATTGCTAACAGCGAGAAGAACAGAATAAAAAAAGCGCCCCGCCGATCTGGTTGGGGCGCATCATTTAGGGTCTGCTGATCTTCACTCATCCACCGTCAATCGGCTTCAGTTCGTGAAAAATCAAGAGGTTTTCTAACCGCGTTGATTGGCGCTTGCTGTTGGGTGGCAGGAGCCATCGTAGATTTCTAGATCCGCATCGATCATCGAACGGTTGGAGTAATCGATGCAGGCTTTGCCATAGGCGCGCACCACCTGAGTTGCCTGATCTTGTGCCCAGGAATGCGCGCAGGCAGCCTGATCAGGCACGAGGCTATCAGCGGGTGCGCCAGGACGGCGATACGAGTTGATGAGTTGGGTAATGCACTGCCCATAAGTGGCGACATCACGACGGAACGTATCTCGCTGTAACGCTAAGGATTGGAGTTCTGAACGTGACTGAATTGTCAGATTCGAAAAGTCAGGGGCTTTAATCGTTCCGCACACTTCCGCTGAGACCTTAATGCCGGTCTGGGTCGCATCTTGTGAGCAAACACGGTAGCCGTCGGCAGATGCCATAACTTGGGCGTTTGCCCCGCCAATTAGGGTGCAGCCAAATATCATCGAAGCGAAAAATGTTCTCATCATAAGCTCCTCTCTACCAAAGTCTTGAAACTCAGACTGTGCTATATCAAAAGCGACTTAACATCGCCTTATATCTCAGATCGCAAATCTTCAGAAAAAACTTGCAATCAGGATACCTGTTGCCTGATCAGACAGGCGAGACTTAATTCGCTATAGCCAATTGGGCGCCAAATGAGGCTTGATACCACATTTCTAAAGCAAAATGAGCAGAATTAAGGATTTCTAATCCGCCACCTGCCATCACAATCGTAGCGTTGCTGCATCAGCAGCATGCATAAAACGAAGAGTTTGTTTTGAAATGATACAGATTGCGGGCCTTGTCCTGATTCTAGTTCTGATCATTGGGGGCATGGTCCTCAGTGGAGGTCCAGCTATTTTGTCGGCGCTGCCGTTTGAGCTAACGCTCATCCTCGGGGCAGGGGCTGCGACCGTTCTGATCGGAAACTCAAGGTCAGCCGCTATCGGTGCATTTCGGGGCTTTCTAATTGCTATTCGCGGCCCGCGATGGCGCAGGCAGGATTACGCTGAGCTTTTGGTCACTCTTCACGAACTCATGAGAAAAGCTCGGCGAGGCGGTTTGGTCGCGATCGAACACGATATTGAGAACCCTCACACGTCTGAAATTTTGAAAAAGAACCCATCATTATTGAGCGATCAACAAGCAACTGGGTTCCTGTGTGACGGTCTACGCCTGTTAGCTATGGATCCTGCCGCAACGACCAGGCTTCGTCCTCAGCTTGAGGAGCAAGTGGGAGCCGTTGTTGAAGAGCGGCAACGCGCAAGCGCTGCTTTGCACACGCTCGCTGACGCGCTACCCGCCCTAGGCATCGTTGCTGCGGTCCTCGGAATTATTAAAACCATGGGTTTTATCGACTCCGAACCGGCTATCCTTGGTGAAATGATTGCCGCGGCCCTTTTAGGGACATTTTTAGGCGTCTTCCTCTCTTACGGAATTGTCGGACCGGTGGCCGCGCGATTGACACAGATTATCGATGAGGAAGCGCTTTATTTGGATACAATCCAGATGCTAGTATCCGGTCACGCTGAAGGTCTGGCTCCGCGCACGAATATCGAGTTGGCCCGCAACCGTTTGCCACAAAATCTGAGGCCTGCACTCATTGATATAGACAATGGTTTGAGCAAGGCGCGCTTTACCCAGACCAAAGCGGCTTGAATCGAATTTCGCTTCTGGCCTCCGTCGCTGCTCTGCCTTAAAGATAGAAGGCAGATAAAGCAGGAGGGTTGGCCATGTCCCGTTTTGATGAGCTCATTTCTAGAGTCGATTATTATCAGACGCTTGCGGCTGAAAACTATGCCCGCGTTCGCGGGCTGGCTGATGAGCTGCGCGCCGGGCTTTGCGCTCATATCGGCTCAGAAGACGGTGTTTGCGTTCGTCTTGTCCCGCCTGCGGGTCCATTCGAACCGAAGGACTATAATGAAAAAGCGTTCTCGATCCCGCCGCAGGGATTCCGTCCCCTTGGGCCTATTCTCTTTGGCCTAGCCGTACGGGTATCTAAGGGCACTGACTGGATGCGGGTGACGATGGAGTGTCAGAAAATCGGCGATTCTTTCATTACGCGCATTACGGGTGGTGAAGAGTACCGATTGTCCATACCGCTCAAAGATAATGATCCCGAGCCCTTCTATGATCATATTTACGACCATGTGATGAATTGGTTTGGCGTCCAGATTGAGCGCTATGAGGCGGGCGATTATGGCCAACGGGAAATAGGCTTTGACTTTTCCCGAGATGATGCGCGAGATGAATTGCTGGCATAGAGGGGCCAGTGAACACCTAGACGCGAGACTATATGGACTTTGCGATTCTCCTCGCAGGCGGTGCTGGCTCAGATGTCATCGTCGCGTGTGCCCTGATTGGTGCTCTTGGCTTGGGGGCGCAATGGCTCGCATGGCGCCTTCAGGCCCCGGCAATTGTCTTGATGTCACTGGCGGGGCTGGCCGTTGGACCTCTCTGGTCTGTGCTCTTTGGAGACCCCCTCCTGAATCCATCTGAGGCTTTCGGAGATATTTTCCGCCCCATTGTTTCGTTAGCTGTCGCTGTGATCCTCTTTGAGGGGGGGCTTGTTCTGAAGTTCGAAAACCTGCGCGAAGCGGGTAAACCCGTGCGGCGCATGATTTTCATCGGCGGGCCTTTGGCTTGGGTTTTCGGCACCCTCGCAGCTTACTATGCAGCAGGTCTTGATTGGGCGAGTGCCGTGGTTTTTGCGGGCGTCATGGTTGTGACCGGCCCGACAGTTATCATGCCGCTTCTTCGTCAGTCCAAATTGGGCGGCCGCCCCGCCCAGTTTCTGAAATGGGAAGGTATCGTCAACGATCCCATCGGCGCTTTATTTGCTGTAGCGGCTTTTGAGATTGTTCGCGTCGCTTCAGTCGGCGAAAATACAGTGGGGGCTGCCGCATGGATCGTAATGGCCGCTATAGAAGGGATAATCCTTGGTGTTCTCTTTGGCTGGATCATGATTCGAGCCTTCCGGAATGGATGGGCGCCCGAATACCTTAAAGCGCCGCTCATTTTAGGTTCAATCGTCCTCTGCTATGCACTGGCAGAGCTAGTGGAGCGTGAGATTGGCCTCGTTGCCGTGACAGCTTACGGTATGATGCTTGGAAATTCCAAGATTGCAGGTTTGACGGAACTGCGGAAGTTCAAAGAAGATATCGCTGTTCTGTTGGTCTCAGGCGTTTTCGTCATGCTGACGGCAGATCTGACACCCGAGATCATTGGGTCTGCGATTAATGTGAATACGCTCCTCTTCTTGATGTGTATGTTGTTCGTCGTTCGGCCGCTTTCCGTCTGGATTTCGACATATGGCACACTGCCTCGGAATGAGGCTATTCTCCTCGGCTGGATCGCCCCTCGCGGTATCGTTGCCGTGGCGGTCTCTGGGCTATTTGGCTCCCTTCTGATTGAGCTTGATCGCAGTGGTCGTTTTGATTTTGACGGTGCCGAGCAGATTGCTCCGCTGGCCTTTGCCATGGTGTTTGCAACGGTTGTCCTTCACGGTTTCACGATTGGCCCATTTGCCCGCGCGCTTGGATTGGCCCGAAAAGAGCGGCCAGGCATTCTGGTGGTTGGGGCAAATACGTGGAGCCTCGGACTTGCGAAGGCCATTCAGGATTCAAAAACTGATGTGATTATAGCGGACAGCTCATACCGTCGTTTGCGCCCCGCACGCGAGGCGGGGCTAGATGTCTTCCTAGGTGAAGTTCTGTCCGAAGATGCCGAAATCAAGCTAGATCATGCGCGGTTCTCGACCGTAGCGGCACTATCAACGAATGACAGTTACAACTCCCTCGTTTGCAGTCATTTCGCGCCGGAACTCGGCCGGCACATGGTCCATCAGCTTTCTCTCAGCGAAGCAGAAGAAAGCGATGATAAGGTTGCAGGGCTAAATGCACGCGGGCGAACTCTTATTCGGCGCGGGCGCAATTATGATAGTCTTGTTCGTGACCAATATAGCGGATGGTCCTTTTCTAGAACCGGTTTGACGGACAAGTACACGCTCGATCAGTTTATTGCTGAAAGGCCTAATGCAGACATCATCGCTGAAATCAGGCCAGACGGGACATTTTTGCTGATCGGCCCGAATCGCGATGCGCGGGGCGGTGACGGCAGTACTTTGATTAGTTTTGCACCTGACAGCGTCAGTCCGCCCGAACCGAACAGGATTGATGAAGATACTCCAGAGTGACTTTGAGGGTCCGGTGCCTTTAGCTGGCAGCCCAAAATGATAGGACTTCGCCTGTCTCTTTTGATTGTAGAAGGACCACGCAATTGCGCTCACATCCATGAGCGACGTTTTGCATCCCTTTCAGTTCCTCAATAGACTTCACTGGATTGACCATTTTCGTCTCGTGTTCATCGCTCGCCATAAACCGAACGACAAACAGTGCTTCATCGCCAGACAGCGATCCAAAGGTTGAGACCAGTCCGTTATCTTCTATCAGATAACGTTCGCTTCGGGGCGCTTTTGATAGCGACTTTATATTTTTAGCGACTTGGCGTTTACGCGGCCCTGGGCATTCTTTGACGCCATTATAAACGCTTTGTGGCGTATACGGAGCACGTAGGCCAAGTTTTTCTGCGTATTCTGCCTGCCTTGTTTTTGCGATTGGCATAGCCATTGGGTCTGGCTCGCCTAGATAATCCCAATAATCAACAACCCAAGTCAGGACGAGAACGTCATCGCGCTCTGCAGACACATCACGCATCGTCTTATGGGCCTGGGGGCATGCGGAGCAATTTTGATTGGCAAAAAGCTCAACGAGGACGGGTTGAGTCTTTGCTTCCGCAGAGCCCATAGTATCCGCCCAAATCGGTGAGGACGATCCAAACAGAGTCAAAAACAGGAAGGCACGCAAATAATTCATATTCGCTATATAACGCCAAATTCGTGACGCTACAGTCACGACTGCGTTATTATTGAAGAGGCGACTGCTAAGTGAAATCAGTCTTGGAGTTGAGCCTGCTGCCACCCCACTTTAAATACGCGTCACCGAACTGATAATTTCGAGTAGCCACCTTCCTTGACCGAAACCAATTTTATCCGTGGGGACAACCTTGCTGCAGTTCGCGGAGAGCGAATCCTATTTGCCTCGCTCAGTGTGACCCTGAAGCCGACAGACGTTGTTTTTCTTCGCGGTAAAAACGGTGCCGGGAAGACGACACTTTTGAGGCAACTTGCAGGTCTCACACAGCCGCAGTCCGGTCGGATTGAGCGTTCTAAACCACACCACTGGATCGGGCATACAAACGGCCTGAAGGCTCATGAAACGCCTCGCAAACACCTCCAGCATTGGGCGCGCGTTTGGAAAAGTTCCGCTGATATCAGCCTTGTTTTGAAGTTGATGGGGCTAGAGCGACCGGCCGATGTCCCCGCCA
>JBCCDF010000055.1:0-13795 GCA_039030935.1 Pseudomonadota bacterium
AGACGGGTCTCTTGATCAACGCTGCCGCCGCCTTCGATAATCTCAATTTGGCGGCGCGCTTCGTATTCGATCGCGGCCTGTATAAACCGGAAAGAATTCATATTCTTGATTTCGCAGCGTGTCCCCAAATGACCGAAATCCCCTGTCTCACGGAACTTTTCGTAAGCGCCGGGTTTGCAAATTGAGACATTGACGTCAGCGCGCAAATTGCCCTTCTCCATATCACCGTCGCATGTCCCAAGTGCGACCACGATTGACTTCAGTTTTTTCACGTAAGCCGCTGCTTCCAATGGCGAGCGGATATCCGGCTTAGACACAATTTCCATGAGTGCGACGCCAGAGCGATTGAGATCAACATAAGTCTCAGTCGGGCTCATATCGTGGATAGATTTGCCGGCATCCTGCTCAAGGTGTAGCCGTTCGATGCGCACCGGGAAGGTATACGCCGCATCCCCGTGGGCGGGTTCAACATCGACGTCGATGACACCCTCACCGACGATTGGCATCGCAAATTGGCTAATCTGATAGCCTTGCGGTAAATCCGGATAGAAGTAATTTTTTCGGTCAAACCGTGAGACTTTGTTGATTTGAGCATTCAATCCAAGACCGGTCCGCACAGCCTGCTCGACGCAGAATTCATTGATAACTGGCAACATACCGGGCATCGCTGCATCAACGAGGGAAACATTACTATTCGGCTCAGCGCCATACTGCGTGGACGCCCCAGAGAACAATTTGGCTTTCGAAGCCACCTGAGCGTGAATTTCCAGCCCGAGAACAATTTCCCAAGCTCCAGTGTCGCCAGTCAGGGTAAAAATAGGACGGTCGCTCATCTCAGACTCTCTTAAAACTCTGCTTCGCTTAAGCACAGTTTTAAGAGAGCGACCAGTTGCCGAGGCGCGCAAAAGCAGAAACTAAGCGGATGCTTCTTTCAACCGTAACTTTTCCGCGCGCTCCGCTTCTTTGCGAACTTTGCTTTCAATCTTTTTCCAGCTGTTTCGGCCAACATACAGCTTCTCGAATTCGCCGTGATTATAGACAGCAAAACTTGGCCAAATGATTTTGTTTCGACCAGCAGTTGCTTCGCGAAACACGTCGTCATGACGCCCATACCCACCCGAGAAAGGGCTTCCACTCAGCGTGGCCAGTTCTAGATTAGCGGTCTTCGATGCAGGATCTTTCTTCCAAGCGCGCAAGTCCTGTGACTTCCAGACTTTGCAGGACCCGCAATTCGGCGAACCGAGATAGACAATTCGATAATCCGCAGGTGGGGGCGGATTGAGCGTCTGAAACAGGGCTAAGCCACCGACAAACAGAGCCGCGATCAATCCAAAGAGGAAATGTTGCTTCATGCTGTAACAGTAATTCAGCCCGATTAACCTGTATCGAAAGAAATATATTGAATTTGAGAGGACCTAGTCGGTGTTCCCAGACTTTTGGCGGGCTTTGGCGTCTGCAACCCGCTTTCGACGCTCCGCCATACGATGGTTTATGGCGTGATTACCTTTCCAAAACATCCGATTAGGCAAACCCGTCTTCGCTTTGTCAGCCCCCTGTGCTCGACGAAAGAAGAAACGCTCCATCAAGATCCCACCACGCAAGGCAACATAAAGGCCACAGACAATCGCTAGGATCAGGATCCGGCGTTGATCCTGTGCAAATAGGTTCCCACCATTCAATGCATTTAGAATAAAGATCAGCGCTAAGGCGACCAAAAAAACAATAGTGGAAATAAGGAGGGTCCGACTGCGGCGCGTCATCCTAAAAAACTACCACCATTTTTCTGGTTTCGCCACGAAGCCAGCGGCCTCTTCGATAGCGCCAGCCACCTTGAAACAGGTTGCTTCGTCGAGGGCCCTACCAATCACCTGCAGACCAAGCGGTAGACCATCGGCATCCAAGCCTGCGGGCACAGAAATTCCGGGCAGTCCAGCCAAGTTTGCCGTGACTGTGAAGATATCATTCAGATACATTTGAACAGGGTCATCAGACGTTTCCCCATAAGCGAATGCAGCGTTTGGACAGGTTGGCGTTAGCAGCGCATCAACATCGGCGAACACCGTCTCAAAATCTTGCAAGATGCGCGTTCGAACCTTCTGAGCGCGCAGATAATAAGCGTCGTAATATCCACTTGAGAGGACATAGGTTCCGATCATGAGACGACGTTGGACTTCGCCGCCAAAGCCCTCAGCGCGCGTTCCCTCATATGTGCCGGTTAAACTATCCCCAGAAATCCGGGCTCCGTATCGCATACCGTCGTAGCGTGCGAGATTTGAGGAGGCTTCGGCTGGTGCGACGATATAATAAGCAGGCAATGCATACTTGGTGTGAGGCAGCGAGACGTCGACAATTTCAGCCCCTTGGGCTTTCAGCCAATCCACACCTTTTTGCCAGAGGTCCTCAATATCCTGAGGCATGCCATCCATTCGGTATTCTTTGGGAATACCGATTTTCATACCCTTCACCCCTTTGCGGACATCCCCTGTCCAGTCTGGTGTTTCAATCGCGAGAGATGTTGAATCCTTGCGGTCATGCGAGCACATAACGCGACTAAGTAAAGCAGCGTCCTCGACGGTGTGTGCGATGGGGCCCGCTTGGTCTAGCGAACTCGCGAACGCCACCATACCATAACGGCTGGCACGGCCGTAGGTCGGCTTTATGCCAACCGTTCCGGTAAATGCGGCGGGCTGGCGAATTGAACCACCTGTATCAGATGCAGTTGCGGCCAGACATAGGTTTGCAGCGACTGCCGTTGCGGATCCCCCTGAGGACCCACCAGAGGTCAGTTTAGCGTTAGTGTTAGACCGACGCCACGGATTGGCTGGCGGGCCAAAGCGTGAGGTCTCATTAGAACTTCCCATCGCAAACTCATCCATGTTGAGTTTACCAAGCATAACTGCACCTTCGTCCCAGAGATTCTGTGTGACCGTACTCTCATAAGTGGGCGTGAACTCTCCCAGAATCTCCGAACAAGCCGTCGTGCGCACACCCTTCGTGCAGTACAGGTCTTTGATCCCCAGCGGAGCACCATCGAGCAAGCCAGCGTCACCCTTAGCGCGACGGGCGTCCGAGGCATCCGCCATCTCCAGTGCACGCTCAGGTGTTTGAACGACATATGCGTTAAGGATGTCGTTCGAAGCCTCGATTGCATCGACGAATGCTTGAGTCAGTTCGCGTGCCGAAAAGACCTTGGTCTCAAGGCCGTTCAATGCACCTGTTAAGGTCAGGGCTGTCAAATCGCTCATGGAGAGATATCCCGCTAGTCCAATATCGCTGCCTTGTTAGTCCGCGCGCCGTCGAATGCGCAAGACAAAATGGCGGAACAGGCTTGCCTCACAAGAATTTCATTCGCCAAGAGAGGTCACCTTGTTACATTTTATTGAAAGGAGATCGCCAAATGTACAGATTAGCCTTGGTTGCCGCCGTTCTAACGCTCGCTGGATGCTCAACGACCTCATCGCCCGAAAACGATGCCAAACGCCTCGAACGTGAGGCAAAGCTCACTTATGCGAATGACGCTCGTCGAGGCGATGAAGTGAAACGAATTTGTTTCACATCAACAATTGATGGTTTTTCCCAAAATACTGAGAGAGCGGTCGTCTTGAGAGATGGCACACGGGATTACCTCGTCACAACGCGTTCGAGATGCAATGATCTCGAAGATGCGTTCTCGCTAGGCATAAGCAGTTTCTCATCCTGTTTGACCCGTGGGGACAGGCTGATCGGGAAAGATAGCGTTTTTGGGGACAACTTTGACGGCAGACCGTCTTTATCGTGTCGAGTCGATAAAATTTATGAGTGGGACCCAAAAGCAGACAATCCTGAAACGACCGAGAGCAGCGAAGACGCCTAAGCCTACTCCACAGAGCGTGGGACGACGAAAAAGCCTTCATCGGCTTTCGGAGCGTTCGCGAGAACATCCTCTTGTTTGTCGCCGTCTGTCACCTCGTCTTCGCGCATTGGAAGCGTAGTCGCGACAACAGATGTCATAGGCTCGACATTTTCAACATCGACCTCATTCAGCTGATCGATCCAGCCCATAATACCCGTCAGCTCGGCTGCCAGAGACTCCAACCGATCCTCTGGCACAGCAATGCGGGAGAGGCGTGCAACTTTGCGAACATCTTCTTTGGTTACACTCATCGATGTGGTCTCCATTTGACGTTATTACGAATAGGCGCGAGTGAAGGCGCGATCAAGACTACAGAACAGACCGGAGCGCGCCCCTGCCCCAAATTAACCTCCTCGAGTTACACAAGCGAGGCCCACTGCTCGGCCTCGACCCAGGTGCAAAAACGCTAGGTGTCGCCGCGTGCGATACCATGCGCCTGATTGCAAGTCCTGTGGAAACGATCCCTCGCGGAAAGAAACTCGCCCCTGCTCTGCGTCGCTTTTATGAGATATATGATGAATACAAGGCGGTTGGTGTCGTTATCGGCCTACCTCTCAATATGGACGGGAGCGCTGGACCCCGAACTCAAGCTGCCAAAGCGCTCGCGTATAATATCTCGCAGCTTCGCGACATTCCCATCGCCTGGCAGGATGAACGCATGACGAGCGCTCAAGCCGAGCGCGTCATGCTGGATGCTGATCTGTCTCGCGCGCGCCGGGCTGAACTTATTGATGCTTCAGCAGCCGCGATAATATTGCAAACTGCGATTGACCGGCTTGCAAATGCGGGTTGAGAGCGCTGCTACAGGTCCCTAATTATGATCCATGACTAAACCGCTTCGCCTTGCTTTCATGGGCAGCCCCGACTTCGCTGTCCCTGTCCTCGCCGCTCTAGTTGAAGCGGGCCACGATGTGGTGTGTGTCTATTCTCAGCCACCCCGCCCAGCAGGTCGTGGTAAAAAACTTCGCCTAACCCCGGTCCAGCGTTGGGCCGAAACCGCGGATATTGAGGTTCGCACGCCCAAATCTCTTAAAAAACAAGCAGAACAAGCTGAGTTTTCAGCCCTGAATCTCGATGCTGCAGTCGTTGTCGCCTATGGCCTGATTCTGCCCCAAGCCATCTTGGACGCACCAAGGCTCGGGTGCATGAATATGCATGCCTCTCTGCTTCCGCGTTGGCGTGGCGCAGCCCCCATTCATCGCGCGATTATGGCTGGTGATACGAAGACCGGCGTTCAGGCGATGATCATGGAAGCAGGCCTCGATACGGGTCCAGTTCTGGCCACTGCTGAAACCGATATCAGTGATGTAGATACGACAGGCGATGTGCATGATCGGCTTGCCGCACTTGCTGCTGATCTTGCTGTCACCGCGATTGCGGGTCTCGCCGATGGATCGCTAACGCCTATAGCGCAATCAGAAGACGGAATGACCTATGCCCGAAAGATCGAGGGCGCAGATCAGCGCATCGACTGGACACGACCAGCCCACGAGGTCGATTGTCAAATCCGTGGACTGTCGCCCTTTCCGGGTGCGCACTTTTTCTATCATTCATCAGATGAGCCTGACCCTATTCGTATGAAGGCCCTGCTTTCCAGACTAGAGGACGGAGACGGTACTTCAGAAGCTGGGACCGTGCTAGATGGAAACCTATTGGTTCAGTGTGGTGACGGGCGCGCCGTACGCCTTCTACGAGCCCAAAAGCCGGGTTCAAAAGCTATGAACGCAGCCGATTTATTGCGCGGGTTGCCCATTCCAAAAGGTGCGCGAGTCTCATGACAAAGCGCTATAAACTGACCATCGAATATGATGGCCGTGACTATTTTGGCTGGCAACGCCAAGAGGAGTTGCCGACCGTGCAGGAAGCACTCGAAAATGCTGCGGCAAAACTGGATGGGGCACCTGTTCTTGTTCAGGGCGCAGGTCGCACGGACAGAGGTGTTCACGCGACCGGGCAGGTCGCACATATGGACTTGGTCACCCCCCGTCCCATAGAAAAGGTAGCCGATGCCCTGAATTTTCATTTGCGGCCCCACCACATTGCCGTTTTGAAGGCGGAAGGCGTCAGCGACAATTTCAACGCCCGCTTCGATGCGATTTATCGTCGTTATCGCTACATCATTATCAATCGCCGTGCAGACCTCACCATAGACCGAGGCCAAGCTTGGCGCATCCCTTCAAAACTCGATCACGACGCTATGCAACGCGCAGCACAGCACCTTATCGGCGAGCATGATTTCTCGACGTTTCGTGACGCTGAGTGCCAAGCCAAAAGTCCCGTAAAAAGTCTCGACCGGATTAGCGTCAGCCGATACGGTGAGACCATTGAGGTCACAGTCGGTGCGATTAGCTTTCTTCATCGACAGGTCAGGTCCATCGTCGGCAGCCTTGTCGAAATTGGTAGGGGCGCCCAATCCGAGACTTGGATAAAAAATATCCTAGAAGCGCGCGACCGAAAGGCGTGCGGTCCTGTCGCTCCACCTGATGGCTTGTTTTTAGAGAGCGTTGAGTACGGACCCTAGCGAGGGGCCCGTTTCGCCAGAATGCGCTGCAGGGTTCTACGGTGCATATTCAGACGACGAGCGGTCTCACTCACATTGTGATTGCAAAGCTCATAAACGCGCTGGATATGTTCCCAACGAACGCGATCGGCGGACATTGGATTATCCGGTGGTTCGGGCATCCCTTCACCTTTATTCACGAGGGCCCGAACGATGTCTTCGACGTCAGCGGGTTTAGCGAGATAATCAACTGCACCCGCTTTAACGGCAGCAACCGCCGTCGCAATCGCACCATAGCCCGTCAGAATGACAGCGCGCGCTTCAGGTCTATAGCGATGCAAAACCTCGACGACATCAAGGCCAGACCCGTCCTCTAGACGAAGGTCAAAAACACCGAATGCCGGCGGATTAAGCCGTGCAATATCGCGTGCCTCAGAGGCTTTTGAAACAGAGGACACGATAAATCCGCGCTGGGTCAACGCTCGCGATAAACGTTGCAGGAAAGGCCCATCATCGTCGAGGACAAGACAAGTTCTATCTTCAACGCCTTGCAGGCCTTCATGCATTTTTACGGTGACAGGTCCATCCATAACGGTCTCCTTACACATTCAGACGTAGGGGGTCTCTGTCAGTTTCCAATGTCTCTAAGGCAGAGCGCGGCCAGATGACCTGCACAATTGCGCCATGGCTGGGCGCAATCCGGTTTCGAGTAGCAATTCGACCGCCTGAGCGCTCAATGAGAGTTTTCGCAATAAAGAAGCCGAGCCCCATATCGCCACCCCCGATATTGGCTTCAGTCCGCTCGGAAACATAGGGTTCGCCAAGTTTAGGCATGACTTCTGCAGCAAATCCCGGACCATCATCTCGGATGAGAACCGCGTATTGCTCGTCTGTCCATGTCGCAACAACGCGAACCTCAGTCTCCGCAAAACTCACGGCATTTTCGATAAAAGCGCCAAGGGCATGGAGGATTTCTGGGCTTCTTCTGATCGTTGGGACTTTAGACTCTCCACCGTCTCCGGGCTCATAGGTCACACGGACTTGGACACCGAGCCCCTTGTGAGGCGCAGCTGCCTCCTCAACCATGGCACTTAGTGGCATCTGCGCGTGAACCATATCGCTGGCCTCCCTCGCCTCGCCCAACTTGCGAAGGATAATGCGGCACCGGTCAGCTTGATCGGCAATGAGAGCGACGTCTTCTCGATGAGCGCTGTCTTCGGGCAAGATCGCTAGGAGCTCTCTTGAGACTAGATGGATCGTTGCCAGGGGTGTTCCGAGCTCGTGGGCCGTCATCGCCGACATGGCCCCAAGCGCTGACAGCCTTTGTTCACGGGCCATAACCACACTCGCAGCATCAAGCGCTTGAACCATACGCGCTTCATCCTCATTAACCCGCAAGGCGGACAGGGCGAAAAAGACAATACCAATGACCAGTGCTGCGAAATGGCCTGCTTCGAAGAGCGGGGGAAATGAAATCTGCTCATCGGCGCGCCAAGGTAAATCAAGCGATATCAAGGGCATAATCGCAGCCCCAGCAATTGCGAGACCCGCTATAATGGCCGTATCGCGCGTCCTAAGGGATGACGCTGCTATGGTAACAGGGGCGATTAAGAAGAGAAGAAAAGGGTTAGATAAGCCCCCTGTAAGGGTAATAAGCAGGGCCAGTTGGACCACGTCGAAGATGTGCTGGAACAGAGATTCCCAATTCTCGAGCAATCGGGGGGCCGGGGAGACAAATGACAGAAAGACGTTCAGCCAAGCGCTGGCGGCGATAACCGTTAGACAAAGCCCAAGCGGTAGATTGAAGCCCAAGCCGAAGTAAACAAACAAAACAGCGAGGCTCTGGCCAGCAACAGCCATCCATCTCAAGGTCATGATGGTTGCCAGACGCGTCCGACCCCGCGCTGCGTTCACTGTCGACAAGCCTTCCGGGAGGAGGCTCCAGAGCGGCTCTCCCTTATTGGTCGCGACTGTGTTGATGTCTGCCAACGAAAACTCCATGATGCGGCACTGCGCCGCCTCTTCTCAATCGCATCAATGTGCACATATTTCGGATATGAAAGCCATAAATTTGTTTTTGATCGCAGCAAGCGCTCTCACTTTAAGCGCCTGTGGAAACGGCTCTAGCGGACCAACGGCAGGAGGTGCGAGCGCTGGATGCTCGACGCGCGCCTATGCTGAAATCGGTGGCCCCTTCGAACTCGTTGATATGACCGGCAAAACAGTGACCGAGGCGGATTTTAAAGGGAAACCGACGCTTGTCTTTTTCGGTTTCACCTACTGCCCTGATATTTGTCCCGCGACACTCGTAAAGATCAAAAATGCTTATGATCGACTCCCTGAAAACATCGCCCCACCCCAAACCGCGTTTATCTCTGTCGATCATGAGCGGGATACGCCGGACGTTCTTGCGCGTTATTTGTCGCTTGACGCTTTCCCCGACAACGTCGTCGGGCTTACTGGAACACCTGAACAAATCCGAGCTGTCGCCGACGAATTCATCGCAGACTATAGCCGCGTCGAACAGCCGGACAGTCTTGCCGACTATACGATGGATCACACATCGCTCAGTTATTTGATGGATGAAAACTGGGAATTGAAAACCTTCTTTTCAGACGCCGATAGTGATCCAGACAGTATGGCGGCCTGCCTTGCAGAACATATGAGCTAGACGTCATCCTTGCTTATCAGTCCTAGCGACTGAACCGAAGACCTTTGCTTTTTGACACGCTTCCACTATGTTGCACCGCAGCATAGGAAGGCCTTTGGGTATGCTGTACACTTTAGTGGAAATGAATCGCGCGGCTATGGCGCCAATGCGTTTGGCCGCGAAAACCACAAAAGCGATGCTTGAAGCGCCAATGAATCCCATAGGGGAAACTACAATCGGGCGATCTGTGCATGCTGCAAGCAGCGTTTTTGAACGCGCAACGCGCTATTATGGCAAACCCGAGTGGCAAATTCCGACGACCGAAATCAATGGGCAAACGCTGGCTGTTACCCCAAAAGTCAGCTGGTCTTCCCCATGGTGCCGGCTCATGCATTTTCAAACGGAAGGCGCTCCTGCAGGCCGTCCTCGCCTTCTGATCTGCGCGCCACTTTCAGGTCACTTTGCAACCCTTTTACGCGGGACAGTCGAAGCCTTCTTGCCAACACATGAAGTTTACATCACCGATTGGACGGACGCGAAAATGGCTCCGGTCTGGCTCGGTCGCTTTGACCTTGATGATTACATTGATCATGTTCGGTGGGCACTACAGCATATTGGCGGCGGTGCACACGTCGTGGCTGTCTGCCAACCCGGCCCACCTGTTCTTGCAACCATTTCGATGATGGCTGAGGATGGTGATCCAGCGCTACCCGCAACAATGACTTATATGGGCAGCCCGATTGACGCGCGGAAATCACCAACCGTTCCAAACCTGCTCGCTGAAGAACGCTCTTTCGACTGGTTCCGCGATAAAATGATTTATACGGTGCCCGCCCCATGGCCGGGTATGATGCGCCGAGTTTACCCGGGTTTTGTACAGCTGACCTCATTCATGAACATGAATTGGGATCGCCACGTTGATGCTCAAAGCCAGTTTTTTGATCACTTGATCGAAGGCGACGAAGACAGCGCAGAGAAACATCGCGCCTTCTATGACGAGTACCTTGCCGTCCTTGATCTCACACAAGAATTCTATCTTCAAACGATCCGTCGCGTCTTCCGTGAGCATCGTCTCGCACGCGGTATTTTCAGATATCGTGGAGAGCGCCTCGTTGATCCGAAACTCATCAGAACCGTCGGCCTTATGACGGTCGAAGGTGAAAAAGATGATATTTCCGGCATCGGCCAAACGCAAGCCGCCCATGACCTCTGCAGCAATATCCCATCCAAGATGCAACAGGACTACATACAGCCCGGTGTTGGCCATTATGGCGTATTCAATGGTCGCCGCTTTAGCGAAGAGATTGTGCCGCGCATTAATGCGTTTCAGGACAAGATTGCTGGTCTGTAGACAAATATCGTAATTCAGATTGGACTTTTGCGAGCCCACAGGCTTATGTCGGGGCGAAACATGCAGGGGCTCACGAGAATGAGATATGCACTTATAGGCGCAGCTGCGATGCTGGGACTCACAGCTTGCGAAACCACATCCGAGCTTCCACCACCACCGCCTTCGGAAGGCGCTGTTACGATGACCGAAGCGCAGGATAACTGTACGCCCGAGACGCTTGATATCTATTTCGGGGTTGGTGAAACAGGTCTCAATGATCTGTCTCGTGCAGCTTTGAATGCCTATGCAGAACGCTATGTTGGCTGCGACTTCAGCGCGATCGAAATACAAGGCCACGCTGATGCGCAGGGCAGTGCTGAAATTAATGAACAAGTCTCGCTTGAGCGGGCGCAAACCGTAAGACAAGCGCTGGTCGAGACAGATATCGACTTTGACCGAATTGTCCTTGTTCCATTCGGCGAGCGCGACGCCATCAACGAAGACGGTGAAATTGTCCCGATGAACCGTAAGACAGTCGTCTCCATTCTATACTAGCGGGCGTTTTCGATACGCAGGTCTTTCAGCAGCACTGGCGAAATATCAGACTTGAGTGATACCTCCACAACTGTATCACGCGAGGCTGTGAGACCGCGCCTGATCCGGTTCTCTGCGAACTCAACCCAATCTGCCTTAGCAGAGACATATATCCAATTGCCCCGCCGGGCTGGCTTGCGCATAGCGCTTCCAGAATTGATCGGCGAGAGATCAATCTGATCGCGCAACGCTTCATAGAATCGGCGGCTATCCATTTCCAACATTGCGAAGTCCCCACGATCCGTCAGGCTCTTCGCGAAGGCCGCCCCCTTACGATAGGGCCAGAAGAAGAGGCGTTCATCAAGTTGGCGCGACCAACCCTCCAAGCTGTGGCCGTCCAGAAAGTGATCTGCTTGACGGCGCCCCGCGACCAACCACGCCTGACTGTTCAAGCGGGCAGAAACCTCTGCGCTATGCAACTGTAGCGCTTCTGTGCGCAGCATTAAGTGCTCGATTGGAACGTCGCATATCCGCGCCAGCGTGATTGGCCGCAATAGCCCATTCCGCTCGATACTTGGCAGGTTCTCAGCCAGTGTAAAATGCAGAAGTGTGGGTCCGACCTTCTGAGCAAAAAGACTGGCGTCCATCCTCACCTACTCACCAACGGCGCGAACGTCTGCCTCAATGACCAGCGTCTGCTCTGTTCCAGAGGCGTCAAAGGTCAGAGTAATATCGACACTCTCACCGCTAACGACATCCTCAGAGACATCAAACATCATCAGGTGATTGCCGCCGCGCTTCAACTCTAAAGTTTCGCCGGCTGAGATTTCGAAACTGTCGACTTTGCGCATCTGCATCCGGTCATCTACCATCGCCATCGTGTGCAGTTCCATCGCGCCAAACGCATCCGATTCAGCGCTCAAAAGGGTTACATTGCCGCCCTCAACTGAGAGACTGACCCCACCCATCGTCATATCGCGACCGCCAATCGGCTCCATCACGAAGGCGTCTGTATAGGATAAAACGACCGCGGTTTCTGAGGTTTCGACCGACGGTGTTTCGGAGGGGCTACACGCTGCGCAAAGAGAGAGTGCGGTTGCGACTGCAAGTATCCGGATCATTTGGGAGGCTCCTTTTATTTTTACGCCAAGGTATAGAGCAGCGCCCAAATTCAACCATGCGCTATTTCGGCTCGCGCGTGCGGTTAGTCGCCCATGCGCAACATTGTGAATGTCGCTCATCAATAGAAGCCCGCAGTGTCGGGCAAGGCGTAGCAAAGGTCAGCAAAAGACCCCACTTCGGTGAAACTTAACTCAGTGGCCTTTAGACGTGTCAGGGTTCTGCGCCACCGACAAACACTCAAGATAACAGAAGCTTGTCTAGTTCAGCTTGTCGACCTGAGTGTATTCCAGATCAACGGGTGTTGCGCGGCCGAAGATGGAGACGTTGACTTTCAAGCGACCTGTTTCGGCGTCCCACTCATCCACGCTTCCTTCAAACCCTTGGAATGCGCCTTCATTGACGCGGACTTCCTCACCAATCTCGAAGCTGATCGTTGGTTTAACGAACTCTTCGCGTGGTGCCTCTGCAGTTCCCAGAATGCGGTCGATTTCGCGTTGTGGGACAGGGAGCGGCTTCTTGCCACCGTCCGCACCGAGGAAACCCGTGACCTTGGGTGTGCCTTTGACGAGGTGATAGACATCGTCGGTGAGCGCGGCTTTCATCAAGACGTAGCCCGGAAAGTCACGCTTTTCGACGGTCTTCTTCTTGCCA
This sequence comes from Pseudomonadota bacterium, assembly GCA_039030935.1. Lineage (GTDB taxonomy): Bacteria > Pseudomonadota > Alphaproteobacteria > Caulobacterales > Hyphomonadaceae > Henriciella. Next base: position 12,680 of record JBCCDF010000055.1, read on the forward strand.
CGGACAATTTCCACTTCCTCACGAGTAGGGACTTCCATTTCCTCGATCAGATCCTCAAGCCCCTTCATAGACGCTTGATCGCGGATCGCCTGAGCCACCTTTTTTTCGAAGTTCGAATAGGCGTGAACGATGTACCATCTGGCTTTTGCCATAGTTGAATTCCTAATTTCCGAGGCCGGTAATGAACCTGACAATGATGCCGATGAAAAAGTCTGATGTGAACAGGAACAGCGCGACAATAATTGACATGATGATCACCATAATCGACGCTTGAAGTGTCTCTTGCGTTGAGGTCCAGGTGACTTTCTCACCTTCCGCTCGCACTTGGCGCGCGAATGTGATCGGGTCTACGCTTTTCTTTTTGTCCGAGGCGGCCATTTTCGACGATCCTGACTGTGTGGGAGATAACGGCGATCCGTTGAAGGCGACGCTTACTCCGGCTTATGAGGTTTGTACAGACAGGTGGGTGTAATCCAGCTTCTGTACAAGTCAGTTTAAGCCCGTGGCTGTCCCCATTCCGGCACAGGCAAGCCCGGCGTCTCGACCTCCAGCGCAAATAAGCACCCTGCAAGCGGTTGTCGATCTATTGCAGCGTTTGAAAGACCCGTCCGGGCGCTGGTGACATACAGCGTCCTCAGGTCCGGGCCGCCAAATGCCAAGCTCGTTGGGCGCGAGATCGGCATCTCTACAATCCGATCAATAGCGCCAGTTGGAGCATAGCGCACAAGGCGAGAGCCCGCCCACTGCGCATTCCAGAGAAAGCCCTCTGCATCTATCGCTGAACCATCGGGGTAGCATCCGGCTCTCATCGTGTCGGCAAACACTCGTCGTTCCGTCAGGACGCCCGTTGCAGGATCATGATCAAAGGCGAGAATTTCCTGCCCGGCACTGTCGCAGGTATAGAAAATTGTTCCATCGGGTGAGAACTGAAATGTGTTTGTGACAAGCACAGGATCAAACCTCATCGGCTCCAGCTTTGCCGGCGGCGTCAGGCGATAATATTGGCCAACAGGGTCGCGCTCACTGTCGTCCATTGTCCCAAACCATAGGCTGCCATCGGGGGCAATCCCGGCATCATTTGTCCGACTGCCTTCTGGCTCATCAGAGATTTTGACA
>JBCCDF010000056.1:0-13489 GCA_039030935.1 Pseudomonadota bacterium
CCAACAGCCTCCTCTGGCTTTGGAATATCAGAGCTGTAAGCAACATTCGTTGCGAGTAATTCTTCGAGGGGGCGGGGCTCATAACGCTCCTGAGCCGATGCTGAAAACACTATTGCGAGGCTTAAAGTCAGAAAGCTCAGTACTCGTATCAGCACGCTATGCTCCGTTCGTTGCTTGGGATCAGATTTTATCCTTGCACGGCGAATATAGTATTCCTCCGCATCCGACAATTCTTCATTTTATGCCGCCATTAGGCGCTACTTGAAAAGCGACAGATTTTGAGAATTACATCCGGCTGAAGCCTAAGACTTTGCCTGAACTCGAGAGGCGATTGCGTCGAGTGCATTGCGTCTGCGCCGACCCAATGGTGCCTCAAGGCCGGATGCCAGAATAACGACAAAACTCGACCCAGACTTCTCAACTTTTCGAACCGCATTTTCAGCGACCCACCATGAGCGATGCGTTCTAATGCCTGGAATGCCGGAAACGGCTCTGACAGCATCTTCAAACGTCGACGTGACAAGATCATCACCACGCTCGGTATAGACGCGAACATAGTTGCCTTCTGCGGAGAGGGCGAAAGGCGTCGCGCCGCGCAGTTTGATCGGCAGCTTCTCAAATAGGAGGTCAATGGCTTGACGCCCGACCGTTGTCTCGGCCTCCAACACGATCTGGCGCGCCATATAAATTGCAGGAAGGATGACGAACACTGACAGGATCAAATGTGAGATGACAAAGTCAGACCAAACAGTTGGAAACCGTCCGCCAAAGGCTGAATTGAGCCCGAGATGCAGGACAACTAAAAAGACTGGATTCAGAAGCGCGAAAGGGATTGCCACCAAGACTTCACCCCATTCATAGGGCCAAGCTGGAATGTACTTCTTTCCCAGGGCACCAATCGACCACCAAATGGCGCATCCCCCACTGATCGCAAACATCCAATACAAAGTTCGGGGGACCGTTGGCGCATAAAGATAGGTCCCAAAAGGACCCGTGATGCCGGCGCCTAGCCCGAGGACCAAAGGCAAACCCAGCATATAGAAGCGTCTATTCAACGTAATAGGCATGAGCCCTTATAAAACGCCGACCGTTCGTAATTGTCGAGTGGTCACAACAGACCACTAAACACTTTTACGAGTCCTTTCATCCTTAAGCGCTTTAAACGCCAGCCCTGATTGGCTTCATCAACCGGGCAAGGCAGCCGTCTTGTCAACGCAACTATAGGATGAAGTCATGAACACCATTAATTCGATCCCGTCTCTGTCACGCTTCGCTGTGATTGTCGCGGCAGCCGTCGGTCTAAGCTCCGCTTGTTCCTTCGCAGTGCCCGAAGATGTCGAACCAGGTACACACCAAGTCGAGGTTTCATTTACGAATATCGAAAGTGAAACCGGAATGATCTGGGCAAGCCTGTGTACCGAAGAACAGCACGCCAAGCTCGGTCAGGAACCCTGTGAGATGAATGCACGTATTGATGCTTCTGAAGGGGCATCGCTAACCTTTGAGAATGTGCCTTCAGGCATCTACGCGATCAGCGCCTACCATGACGCGAACGAGAACCAGGCTCTCGATTTCGACACACGCGGTATTCCGTTCGAACCGACCGGCAATAGCGGCAATGCCCGCGGATTTTTCGGTCCTCCTACGTTCAATCAGATGAAGTTTCGTCTAAGCGGACCCGGTGAGGATGCGCCCAAAACGATCACGATCAAAATGACGAGCTGGGGATAAACATGACAACCTCCCAGAACCCCTGCCTGTCCTTGGTTTCACAAAGCGTAAAATACGCACTCCTCGGCAGCACGATCATTTGCATGACCCCCAGCGTCTTTGCCAATGATGGCCCAATCGACGTGCAATCAGGCGGGGGCGCTGATGGGGCGGATGATGAATTAGAGCTTGATGAAATCGTCGTCGATGGCTCCTACCTAAAAGGCAGTTCTTTGTCTGAGTATGAACCTGAATTGGTTCTCACTGAAAGCGATATTGCTGCCTATGGCGTCTCTTCGATTGCCGAGCTTTTGGAGATTATTGAAGTCGAGACATCGAGCGGAAAGCGACGCCGAAACGAGCCACCCGTTGTCTTAATTAACGGACGCCGCGTTTCCGGCTTTCGTGAGCTTGATAACTATCCTGTCGAAGCGTTGGCCCGTGTCGAAGTCCTGCCGGAGGAAGCCTCCCTAGCCTATGGGTTTACGGCCAATCAGCGGGTCATCAATTTCGTTCTGAAAGCCAATCTGCAGATCATTCCGATCAATACGCGCACCCAAGCGCCCAAGAGCGGCGGGACGCTCTCAAACACATTGACGGCCTCACGTGTTCATATCGACGGCTCGGACCGCTTCACGCTTCGGGGGCAGTATAGTGCAAGCTCGCCTCTGCTTGAGTCTGAGCGATCTTTTGAACCGCTCACCCCCGGCCAACCGCAATCATCTCGGTCGCTCTTTCCGGAAACCGAGACCTATGAGCTCAGTGCTTTGAAAGCGTTTGCGCTACCAGATCAGGCGCTTGGTACGGTCTCGATCCGTTACGAAGATACCGATACAACGGTGCTGACAGGTCTTTCACCAATCGACGCTTCACAACTGAGCCAAGCTATTGGGACGCAGACGTTTGATCTTGGTCTCACCATAAATAGCAAGCTCGCCACAAATACATGGTCGGCCGTCGCGACCTATGAGCAAACGGATCGCTCATTTCGCAATGAGGGCAATTTAGGAGCTGTCTTTGCCCCGGTCGAGACAAGCACCCGGCTCGCGAAAGCTGACCTGAATGGGAATTTCTCTCTGTTTCAAACAGACGACGGACCAACAACACTCAGCGGAGCTGTTGGTGTCAGAGCGGAACGCTATGAAGCCAGCACAAGCGACACAGACCTCTCTCGTGACGGCGCCTATATTCAAGCCGCTGTCAGCTATCCACTGCCCTTGCCCGAGGCACGCTTTGGCCGAGGGACGCTTTCCATTGACGGCCAAGTGAGCGAACTTTCTGATTTCGGGACGCTTAGCGATTATGGGATCACAGCCAGTTGGACCCCCATTGAGGGTCTCAACATGACCTACTCATGGGCCTCTGAGGATATTGCACCGACCTTATTTGAACTCGGCCTGCCACGCTCCTTTTCGCCAAATCAGGTTCTGTTTGATCTTGCGCGCGGCGAGACCGTGACAACGACAGTGGTTGATGGCGGGAATACTGATCTTGAGAAGATATCAAGGACGATCTCAAAACTAGGTCTCTCTTGGAAGCCTTGGGAGGAAAGAAATCTAACCATTGGAACCAATTACATCGTCTCAGAGAGCAAGAACGATATCCGCAGTTTCACACTTCCGACCACGCGTTTGGAAGAGACAGGTCTAAATCTTGTCACCCGCGACGACCTTGGCGAGATTACGCTTTTTGATCGCACACCGGTCAATCTTTCTGAGGCCAATTCAAAATCTCTGCGCAACACGCTGAGCTGGTCGATCCCGATTAAGCCAAAAGCGGCCAAAGCGCCTCCAAAACGTCGCCGAAGTGGGCGTCCGGGCACGCGCCGCCTGTCTATTGTGCATCGTTGGGAGTTGGAGAACGATGTCACCCTGACCGATAGCGATATTGTCCTCGATTTGTTGGGCGGCGATACCATTAGTTCCAATTTGGCGATCCCAAAACACGCGGTCGATCTGACTTACTATCAGTGGAATAATGGATGGGGATTCTATGGCAGCGCACAGTACCGTGGAAGCGGCACGCTCGATACCGCCAATGACACTCTAGAGTTTTCCGAAACGCTACGGATCATTCTGAGCGGATCATACGAATTCAATTATTCTGATGCGATCTTGGACCGGCTTCCCATCCTGTCCGAAACAAGGCTCACTATTGGCGTTGCAAATGCTCTGAATGATGTTGTCAGCGTGACGAACGGCGCAGGGCAAACACCACTCGCGTATCAGAAGGACGTTCTCGATCCTGTTGGTTTAGGGTGGCGCATAGAGCTACGCAAACGCTTCTAGGTGTATCAGCTTGGGCGCTCACGTCTTCGAAAACTGCTGCATGAACCGTTGGTCTATCCGGTCTTTCAGATGCCAGACCCATCGACCGGATAGCCCAATCCCATACTTTTCTCCAAGGGCGGTCTGTCCCCCCATGGATATGAGCTTCAGATAATCAGACTGGGGGCGGAAAGGCATTAAGGGCCGACCGGAGAGCAAGCGTCTGACATTATTCAGGAGGACTGGCGCTTGGCGAACGGCGTAAACGCCTGCCTTAGGTCGCGGATCACTTTTGGACTGAGCACAATCGCCGACGGCAAAGACTCTGGGATCACTCGTTTGAAGGTATTGGTCTGTGACAACAAACCCGTCTTGAACGCGAAGGCCCGTTTGCTCAAGCCAAGTGTGAGGGGTCGCACCGGCAGCACTTAGGACGAAATTCGCCGCGACCTTGTGGCTGGAGCTTAGAAGGACGCCGTCATGGGCAATCTCCTCAATGCTCTCATTCTCAAGAAGTGAGATGTCTGATCTGTCCAAGACGCGTCTCAGACGGCGTTGAACGATGCTACGACTACTTGAGAGAATTTGGCCTCTATCAATGATCGTGATGTCTACCTGTGTTTTCAAGGCGAAGCGCATCGCGAGAGCAAGCTCAACACCTGCAACGCCACCCCCAATGATGGCGATGCGCTTCACCCCCTTAGAGACGCGATAGGCCTCCCATCGATCTGTAAACTTGGCGAAGGGTTTTGCAGCCACGGCGTGGTCTTCAAACCCTTTCAACTTTCTAAGTTCACTTGTAACGCCGACATCAAGGCTCGCCAGATCATAGGATATGCGTTCGCCAGCCTCCAAGATGATAGAGCGATCCACCAAATCAAATCCGATGGCGCGTGCTTGGATCAATCTCGCGCTGGCACGTTGGGCGGTCTGAACCAAATCAATATTGAGGGCCTCACGCGGGTAGTGCCCAGCAACATATCCAGGCATCATACCAGAGTAAGGCGCGAGCGGATACGGATTGATGAGCGTGATATCAGCGTTCGCAATCGGATCCTTCGAGAGCGCATGCAAAACAAGGGCGTGTGTATGCCCCCCACCAACCAAAACGATGCGTTGAACTCCGCGATTTTGAGCAAGGTTCGATTGCTGGATGATAGAACGGGAAGTCATAGCCTCAGCTTAAAGTATGACAAGCGACGCTGATAAGTGAAACACTTACCCGCCAAGTGCGAGATAAGCACTAATTTGAGCATCCAATAAACGCCGCTCAGTCGCGATACGAGAGCCTCTAATAGCGTTTACGCGACGCTGTACCGTCAAAACGTCCAAGAGAATTGTCTCTCCAAGATCAAACTTGATCTGCTCGAGCGCCAAAGCCTCTTCGGCTGATACACGTCCTCGCTCTAATGCGGCCAAGGCTCTCGTGAGCGTTTCAATCTCATCAAAGCTGTTATTAACCTCAAACACTGCGGTTCGCAGGACGTCGCTGTAAACCAGAAGCGCGGCATCCAATCGTGCATTAGCGGCGTCTATTTCAGCCGCGTTTCGACCACTATCGAACAAAACTCCACCCAGGCTTGCTCCAAGACTCGCGAGATAGAAGTCAGGATCGAACAGGTCGGTGAGTTGAGCGCCAGTGCTGCTAATGCGGCCTGTTAGACGGAGGCTAGGCCAATTGGCCTTCTCAGCCACTTCAAGATTAGCAATCTCAAGAGCCAGTGCGACGCGCGCTGATAGAATATCGTTGCGAGCTTGCAGAAGGTCGGCTGGAACTGGAGACAGACCGAGGATTGCTGGGGCAGGTAAGGTCATGGCGACACGAAGATCGTCGTCTCCGAAATCCCCGATCACGACTGAAAGCGCGCGTCTAGCTGCGCGGGCAGCGAATTCCTGATTGCGAAGTCCTGCAACAGCATTCTCAAATTCGAGTTCAGCAAGCGCCAGATCACTGCGGGCGATATCACCTGCATCAAAGCGTGCTTCCGAAACACGTTTTGTTTCCTCGAGGAAGGAGAGGTTTTCCTGTGCCAAGAGGAGCTGCAGATCAGCTTCAATGATCTGAATGTAGGCCCGTGATGTCTGCGCAAGGATCACACGGCGGAGCCTTTCAGTATTGGCCTTCTGCAACTGAAATTGTGCCTCCGCAGCACGGACACGGGCGCGATTAACCCCAAAAATGTCGGGGTCGAAACTGCTGCTCAAAGTACTGCTTGCACTGTCGCTCGTGTTTCCAAGATCAGCAAGCTCTGCAAAGCCTGTTATGCCAAGATCTGCACTCACGCTTGGGCCCAAAAGCGCGCGGGTCTGACGAAGGGATGCTTCCGATTGGCGTAAGCGCGCTTGGGCTTCCTTGAAATCGAGATTAGAAGCCTCGGCGCGTGAAAGATAATCGCTGAGCTGACCATCATCAAAAAGAGTTTGCCAATTCTGGGGCTGTGTCGCCTGGGATGAAACGGTTTGCCACTCTTCCGGCAGCTGAGCGAACTGTTCAGCAAGCGCGGTCTCAACACGGGCGGACCCGCTTGTCTGGCAAGCAGTCAGCGCGAGTGCAGCGAACACTCCAACCCCAAAACTCCCTCTATTCATTTCGAAGGGCCTCAATCGGGTTGAGCCGGGATGCGCGTTGGGCTGGCAAAAACCCGAAGATAATCCCGGTTAAGGCGGCTGAGCCAAAAGAGAGTATCGCGACACTCGGAGCAAAAGCCATCTCGATTCCAGCGCGTTCGAGCGAGACTTGCGAGCCAGCATACCCGAGCCCTAGACCAAGCAATCCAGCGATACTGGTCAGCAAAATCGCCTCAATAATAAACTGCGCCATGATATCTGAGCCGCGCGCGCCAATCGCCATTCGCAGACCGATTTCCCTTGTTCGCTCCGTCACTGAGACGAGCATGATATTCATGATCCCGACACCGCCAACGACTAAAATAACAACACCAACGACAAGCATCAGAAGCGTGAGCGTCGTCTGGGTTTCGGCAAAGGCCTGTCGATTGGCTGCGAAATTGAAAATTCGGAAGTCCGGAGCTTCATCTGCCGTTAGCCCGCGCGAGCGCCTTAAGATAAACTCAACCTCTCGTTCAACGCTGGCGATGGCCTCCTGGCTTTCTCCAACAATCTCAAGCGAGCGGACCTGATTACGAACCAAGCGATGATCGCCAAACAGCCGGGCTCGCGCCGTCGGACGGGGGATCAGAACAAAATTATTGACGTCTTGTCCACGCCAATTGGTGCCTTCTGTTTCATCGACGATGCCAATCACTTCGAAGGGGATGTTCTGAATTTTGATGCGTTCACCAAGCGGGTCCTGACCTCGAAAGAGTGACAGGACGACAGATTGGCCGATGACCGCGACCGTGTCCCTGCGTTCGATTTCTGTGGCCGTGATCGGACGACCACGAAGAATCTTTAAGTCCTTCGCTTTCAAATATTGATCATCCGCGCCGATCACATTCGCGCGCCAATCGCTCATCTCGGACACGATGCTATACTCATTTGAGAGATCACCTGTTGCGGCATAGACACCGGGAATCGCTTGGATATCCGTGACATCCTGCTCATTGAACGGGCGCCATGGGCGTCTTTGGCTGGCGCGTCGGTTCCCCCAATTCGGGTGTACGCTAAAGGATCGGCCTTCCACGCTATCAATGTTTTCGAGGATGCTTTGGCGTGTCCCTTCAACGACAGACAGCATGATGTAGACCGCTGCGACACCGATAATAATACCCAGCATGGTCAGCGCCGTTCGGAAAGGCCGCTCTAACAGGGAGCCCATAGCGAGATTGAAGGTCGTTAGCCCTGGAACTCTCATTGCAGTCGATCCTCTACTATTTTGCCATCGCGCATCGTGATAACCCGCCCGGCATAATCAGCCACTTCTTTATCGTGGGTAATCACAATAATTGTAATGCCCTGACGATTAAGCTCGACAAGCAGATCCATGACGTCGTCTGAGGTGCGCGAGTCGAGCGCGCCGGTTGGTTCATCGGCGAGGAGCAAATCTGGTTCACCGACCAGCGCTCGCGCAATCGCAACACGCTGTTGCTGCCCACCGGAAAGCTCTGTTGGTTTATGGCTGATCCGGTCACCCAGACCAACCCGCTCCAGAGCTTTTCGCGCCCGTTCAGCCTCATCGCCGACACGTGGTCTGCGATACTGCATCGGTAGCCGGACATTTGTCAGCGCGGACTTTTTAGGCAGCAGTTGAAACTGTTGGAAAACGAATCCGATCGTCTCATTCCTGAAATGCGCAAGAGCACGTTTGCCCATCCCTGCAAGAGATCGACCCGCGATGGCGATACTGCCCTCATCAGGCTTATCCAAACCGCCGAGCATATTCATGAAGGTCGACTTTCCCGATCCTGATGCCCCTATGACAGCGACGAATTCACCCTCAGTGATGGTCAGGTCAACACCGTCCAAAGCGCGAATAACCGAGGCGCCTCCGCCATAGAGTTTGGTCAGGCCCTTGGCTTCAATGAGAGGCACCATCTTAGACTAACCCCGTGGTCCCGGGCGACCACCGGGACGGCCTCCCGGTCGCCCGCCCTGACCAGCTTGGCGGATACCGACAACCACTTGGGTTCCAGGGTCCAGACCCGACACAACTTCGATAAAAGCGCCATCGGATAATCCGAGTTTCGCAGGGGTCTGGCGCATTTTATTGTCTGGCGTGCGCACCCATAAATTGACGTCTCGAATATCACGCTCGGCGGCAAGAAGGGCACGATAGGCTGAATAATTCCCTGGATTTAACTGCGTCGATAGAATGCTATCGGTCAGTTCTGAGAGTTGAATGCGGGTGGGGGTGTGCAGGAATGTGCGTTGCGGATCATTGATGATCTCCACCAAAGGTGCTGTGGCACGCTCCAGAGTGTCTCTGATAGCATCGAGACCCGGTCCCGTCATACCTATGCGTTCTAAGCGTGAGAAAACAGGCGCGTTCGGGTCCTGCGGTCCGCTATCGACCTCAGCACCCTCTTCTTGCCAGAGCGCGATCTGTGCCGGTGTCGGACGAAAGCGGTCGGCCTGTGCAGGGATACGGGTCACACCGGCTTTGATATCGGTTGTGATTTCCAGATTCGCTGTCATGCCGGGCATAAGTTTGCCCTCTTCATTCTGAGCAGCCACAACGGCGACATAGGTCACAATATTGTTGGCTTCCTGCGATTTCAGCCGCAGTTGCTCGACGGTGCCTTTGAGGGCAAGATTTGGGTACGCATCGACGGAAAACTTAACCTCATCGCCTGCATTGAGACCTGCGACATCGCTTTCAACAATCTGAGCCTCAACACGGATATTGGAGAGGTCAGCGGCGAGCGCGAAGAGCTCTGGTGCAGAGAAGCTGGCCTGAACTGTCTGTCCGGGGTCGACTTTGCGATCAATGATGACCCCATCAATCGGGCTCGTAATCACGGTTCGCTCCAGATCGAGTTTCGCCGTCGCCAATTCAGCGCGGATTTGGTTCGTCTGGGCGAGCGTACTTTCGAGTTGGGCGCGCGCGAGTTCAAGGTCAGCGCGCGCCACCCCGACCGCCCTCAGGGCCTCATCCAAGCGGGCTTGAGACACTGCGTTCTGGGAGAAGAGATCTTCCTGACGGGCCAAAACCGTTTCCGCTTGAGACAGATTAACCTCGGCACGATTGATCGACGCTTCGCGAACACGTGTATCAGCAACAGCCGCCTCAAGACGGCTCTGCAATTGGCGCACGCGGTTTTGAAAGCTCTGCGGGTCAATGACCGCTAGGACATCGCCCGCCGAAACGCGGCTATTGAAGTCCACAGCCACCTCTAGGATCCTTCCGGACACCTCTGAGCCGACCATGACTTCATCTCGGGGCACGACTGTGCCCGATGCATTGACCACTCGCGTCACATCCCCCCGGCTGACCGGAGCGGCTGCTAGTGTAGCTTGGCCGGTCTCTGGAGGAGCATCTTCGCCACCACATGCCGTTAAAGCCAAAATCGCGAGCACACAAAAAACCCAAAGAGGTTTTGCCATCCTATATCCTCTTACCTTCGGTGCTGTAATCTGTACGTTTCTAACAGGAATTAGATTATATCATTCTTGAATTGTTCAGTGTTTCGCAATTTTATGACCCTCACAGGTTTTGACACGCTGGCTTCGACCAGCGAAAAGACCTCATGAGCTGGAAGCCGGAAGTTGATGAGATTAGCAAACGCCGAGCGCTTGGCCGCCAACAGGGCGGCGAGATAGGTATTGCGAAGCAACATTCGAAAGGTCGGCTCACCATCCGCGAGCGGATTGCTGAGTTGGTTGACCCCGATAGCTTTGATGAAATAGGCGTGGGCGCTGGCGGTGCTGAACTCGGATCAAACGGCGAGCTTTTAGACTTCACGCCAGCAAATTTTGTCTTGGGCTTTGCCAAAATCAATGATCGCAAAGTGATCGTCGGGGGCGAAGATTTCACGATTAAAGGTGGATCGCCCTCGCCTGCTGGGCTTCGTAAGTCTGTTTATACTGAAGACCTCGCGCTCCAATACAAACTGCCGCTCGTTCGATTGCATGAAGGCGCAGGTGGCAGTGTCGGTGGCGGGGGTGGACCAAGTCTTCCAGGGCCTGTCTTCGCACCGTCTCGCTTTAAGTCTGTTGCACAAACGCTGTTAAATGCGCCGGTTGCGAGTGCGGCGCTTGGCGCGGTGGCCGGGCTTCCTGCCGGACGATTGGTCTCCTCCCACTTCTCCGTAATGTCGAAATCAACGGCGCAAATCCTTGTTGCCGGACCTGCCGTTGTTGAACGTGCAATGGGCGAAAAGCTGACCAAGGATCAGCTTGGCGGTCCTCAAGTGCACACCAAGAATGGCACAGTCGATAACGGGGCAGAGGACGAGAGAGCAGCACTCTCGGATATAAAGAGCTTTCTGTCCTACCTACCCGACAATGTCTGGGGACTGGCGCCTGTGTCATCATGCGATGATCCAGTCGATCGAATGGAAGAAGCGCTTCTGGATATCGTCCCGCGCGAAAGACGACGAGCGTTCGACATGCGCAGAGCTGTTAAACTCATTGTTGATCAAGGTAGCTTCTTCGAAATCGGAAAAGGGTATGGACGAAGCCAGATTACAGGCTTGGCAAGGCTGAACGGGCAGCCTGTTGGCATTTGGGCAAATGATGGACGTCACTTGGCAGGCTCAATGACGGCCGATGGAGCGCGCAAAGCAGAACGCTTTATCCGCTTGTGCGAGACGTTCCATTTACCGATGGTCGCTTTCGTCGATGAGCCCGGCTTTATGATCGGGTCGAAAGCCGAAAAGGAAGCGACCATCCGTCATGGTGCAAGAACGGTGCTGACGACAGCTCTGACCAGTATCCCGTGGGCCTCAATCATGGTGAGACGCAGCTTTGGTGTGGCACAGGCCGCCCATTACGGACCGCAAGCCTACACGCTCGCTTGGCCTTCGGCGGAAAGCGGGCCGCTTCCAGTGGAAGGCGGCGTTGCAGTGGCGTTTCATAGAGACATCGCTGCCGCCGAAGATCCCGATGCAAGGCGCAGAGAACTCGAAGAGCAGCTTGCCGCCCGACAATCGCCTTTCCCGCGCGGGGAAGCGCTCGCCGTTCACGAACTCATCGATCCTCGTGAGACACGACCAATGCTCTGCCGATGGATCGATAACATTCAACCGGGCCTGCAGCATCTTTTAGGCCCAAGTGCGATGCCTTTTATTCCCTAGATCAGATCGAGACGACACATGGCAAACCATAAAATAGAGCTGGAAACGGGTGGCACGGTTTGGAAAGTGCTTACCCAGGTCGGTGATAAAGTCAGCGAAGGGCAAGAGCTCTTCATTCTTGAAGTCATGAAGATGGAAGTCCCCTACACCGCGCCAAGTGATGGGACGCTTACCGAAATGCACCTGTCAGAAGGTGACGTCGTCGAAGAAGATCAGATCGCAGCAGTGGTGGAAACATAATGTCCACAAAACACCTCCTCGACCCCGAAATTCTGCCCGCTTTAGAGGCTTTTCCAGAAATCCCGCTCGAAAAGGAGGGACTGCCGCTCATGCGGGAAGCCGCAGCTCAGATGTTTCAACTTGCTGACGCTGAACAACACGATGTTATCCGGGAAGAAATTTACATTTCTGCGCTGAACCCGAACGATCCAGATGTCCGGTGCCTCCTATACCGACCAATGACCGTAACCGGGCAAGTCGGGGCTTACCTTCACTTGCACGGCGGGGGTTACCTTCTGGGTTTGCCTGAAGCGTCAGATGCCCACAATATTCAGCTCGCTCAGCAGCTTGGAATTGTCATCGTCTCGGTCGATTATCGCCTGGCGCCGGAACACCCCGTGCCCGCAGCCATCGAAGACAGTTACGCTGTGCTCGCATGGATGCATGAAACCGCAGGTACATTGAGCATTGATCCCAATCGCATCGCGATTGGTGGAGAGAGTGCGGGAGGCGGCCTCGCCGCATCTCTTGCCCTCTATGCCCATGATAAAGGCGAGTATCCAATTTGTTTCCAACTCCTCACCTACCCCATGATTGATGACCGGACCGGCAGTGCAAGTCATCCCGGTGACCCCCTCACGGGTGAATTTGTCTGGACACGCGAGCGTAATCAAACGGCGTGGTCATATTATCTTGGGGACACTGAACCGCAGTCCCCTTTTGTCCCGACCAGAGCATCGAATTTAGAGGGGCTTCCACCAACATGGCTGAGCACCGCCGCGCTCGACCTGTTTCGCGACGAGAATATCGAGTACGCTCAACGCCTATTAAAATCCGGTGTTGCGACAGAGCTGATCGTCTATCCCGGAACCTGCCACGGTTTTCAATGGGCCGCTGATGCCGGCGTATCCAAGCAATATATGCGCGATCATGCCGAGGCTCTGGCAAGAGCTCTGGCCTCCAAAAGCTGAACGAGGAGCGTCTATGCCAGAGGGGCACACGATTCACCGGGCCGCGAGGGATCATGCGGAGATGATTGGTGGGCAGGTTGTTGCCGCGACTTCACCGCAAGGGCGCTTTGCAGACGGCGCAGATAGACTTAACGGAACACTCTGCAAAAGCACCGAGGCGGTTGGCAAACATCTCCTCTACCATTTTAGCAATGACCAGACGCTGCATGTCCATCTCGGCCTCGGTGGATATTTCATCACTCAGCCACAGCCTGCTGCTTCGCCCAAAGACGTGACGCGCGTACGGCTTGCGAGCCAAAGCCATTGCGTCGATATCATTGGCCCAAACACGTGCGAGCTCATGCCGAGTTTAGACATGGAAGCCTTTAGACTGCGCTATGGCGCAGACCTTCTGGCAGACACCCCTGAACCGGAGCGCGCCATTGCCGCAATTAAGAAAAGCCGAGCCCCCATCGCACGGCTTCTTATGGATCAGAAAGTGATTTCGGGGATCGGCAACATCTATCGCGCAGAAATCCTGTGGCTGCGCAAGATCGATCCCATGACACGCGGCGTTGATATGGATGAGGCAGACCTCAGAGCCCTTTGGGATGAGATGCGCGCGCTGTTGCAGATTGGCGTGGAGACA
>JBCCDF010000057.1:0-13433 GCA_039030935.1 Pseudomonadota bacterium
ACGTCGAGATGGTGATAAAGTGCGCCGACTTCTGAGGCTGTCGCAGCCCCTTCAATATCGTTGATATCGCTGAGAATGACTTTTGCGCCTTCATTAACAAAAGCCTTTGCAATAGCGGCACCAATGCCTCTTGCACCCCCAGTGATCAGGGCAGTCTTGTTGTCTAACCTTTGCATAATTCAGCCTTCGTGATGTATTGCGCGCATATCGAAAAGGGGAGGTTATGGCAAATACGGTTGGCCGTGTCGTCGGAATAGGGGGTTTCTTCTTCCGCGCGAAATCACCGGAATCCTTGGCGATGTGGTATCAGGATATGTTGGGCGTCCAAATCACACCCAAAACCTATGAAGACCCGCCTTGGCGCACTGAAGCTGGGACAACCATCTTTCACCCTTTTTCGGAGGACACACGGTATTTTGGTGACCCAAGTGTGGGTTGGATGATCAATTTTCGCGTTGATGATCTCGATGCACTTGTTGAGCGTCTTCGTGCTAGTGGACATCAGGTCGACTATGAAGGTGATGGAGAACCGTTTCCAAATGGGCGGTTTGCAAAGCTCTATGACCCTGAAGGCCATGCCATTCAGCTCTGGGAACCGGGTGGTGTTGATCCGGGCTAACGGGTTACTGTTTGTAGGATTTTGGTCGATGGATAAGCGTGACGAGCACCCATGAGATGATCATCAAAAGATACCAGCTGCCGAGCTTTCCAAATGAAACCAGCGTCCACCCGTCTTCCTGGCCCGGATAAAGCCATGTGCGCGTAAGGGTGCCGATGTTCTCGGCGATCCATATGAATAAGCTGACCAACAAAAATCCGAGCAGGAGAGGCATTCTGTGACGCCACCGCCAAACACGGTAGTGGACTGTCGTACGCCAAAAACACAACGCACACCCGACAAATAGCACGTAGCGGATATCGTAGAAATAGTGATGGGTGAAAAAGTTCAGATAAATCGCGCTGGCCAGAATGAGCGTCCAGAAGAGGGGTGGATAATGGGTCCATCTGAAATCAAAGACGCGTGACACGCGCGCGAGATAAGACCCGACAGCGGCGTACATGAACCCAGAGAAGAGGGGGACATTACCAATTCTAAGAAAGCTGTCCTCCGGATAAGTCCAAGAGCCAACCTCGGTCTTGAAGACCTCCATCGCTGTGCCAACGAGGTGAAAAATCAGAATGACAATCACTTCACTCGGACGTTCCAGACGAGTGATGAGAAAGACGAACTGTATAAGTACAGCGTATACAACGAGCGCGTCATAGCGCGAGATAATGGCAGATTGTGGATATATTAAAGCGCTGACGATGATGCCTGCGAGAAGCAGTCCGCCGAAGAGGCACGCCCATGCTTGCTTCAGTCCAAAGACAAGAAATTCAATGAGGCCACGAGAGAGCCATTGCGGAACAACTGTTTCCAGCCGGCGCTCTAGCGGTGGTAAAATCTGGGCAAGAATGTGATCGACGCGCGATGTGTCCTGAGTGCCGGATCGCAATGACGGCGCATCGTATGTCACACTGAACCGAGCCTATTTCTGAAGTCTGAGTATCCAAAGTCGCTTAACAGTTCGATTGAACCATCCTCGCGGCGCAAAGCAATGTTCGCGAGGGGCGATCCATTAAAAGTATTGGACTTCACGAATGTGTAGTGCATCTGGTCGGCGATGATCAGGCGGTCGCCAGGCTGGAGCGGCGTGTCGAAACTATAAGTGCCGATGACATCACCGGTCATGCAGGTCTTGCCCCCAAGCGTGTATGTATAGGTCTTCTCATCAGGGGCCCCCGCGCCAACAATCGCAGGGCGGTAAGGCACTTCAAGAATATCGGGCATGTGGGTCGACGCGCTGGCATCAAGAATGGCGAGGTCGCGCTCATTCCAATGTAGGGCAAGAACGCTGGTATGAAGTTCGCCTGTATTGACAACAAGGCCGGAGCCTGGCTCGAGAATAACATCCACGCCAAAGGTTTCGCGCACAGTTCGGATCGCTTGGATTAAGGCATCGACATCGTAGTCGGGCGCGTTGATGAAATGCCCACCGCCGAAATTCACGGCTTTGACCTGTTTCAAATAGGGCGCGAAATGTTCCGCAACGTGCTCAATCAGCCCGACAGAGCCCTCGCTCAGACTTTCGCAAAGACTGTGAACATGAAAAATGTCGATCTGCGACCAGTCAACCTGATTTAGCTTTGAAGCGACTTCCCCAAATCGGCTGCCGGGGGCACAGGGGTCGTACAATTCACCGCCGATCGTCGCATTCGAGTAGCCGGGATTGACGCGCAAGCCGATCTGACAGCCGGCACTGCGCGCGACAGCACCCCATTCTTCAACCTGTTGTGCACTGTTGAAATAGACGTGCTGGGCGATCTGGCTGACCTGATGAAGTTCAGCCTCAGAGTAAGCCGGTGAGTAGATGTGAACTTCTTTGCCAAAGGCATCGGCCCCCATGCGCGCTTCGAATTCGCCACTTGCTGTTGTGCCATCAAGATAGTCGCGCATCAGCGGGAAAACGGCAGGCAGAGCGAAGGCTTTTGTCGCGAGCAGAATTTTGCATCCGGCTTGTTCACGGATACGTTTAGCGGTTTCGAGATTGGCGCGCAATCTCGCCTCATCGAGGATAAAGCATGGTGTTGGAGGAGCCGTCTGGGAAGTCATCTGCGCCACTTAAGCGCCGACTTGGACTTTAGCAAATTGAGCGCTCATAGCTTGTGTCCACTGGAATAAAGCCGAGAGCTTCAAGGTTCAGGGCGAACTCATCCCAGCGGTGACACGGTTGCTCGCCACCTCGCATGCTGGCTTGCGAGACGATTTGGTCGCTCATTGGGTCGCTCATCGTTATAAACGGGCTCCACACCCGTCGACCGCCGCGCTCACGAGCCATGTCGAGAACGCCCAAATCTTCAGCCAGCTTTTGACCGGAAGGCGAGCGCGAATTGATCCGAACAAGCAGGATTTCCAGATCACGTCCTTGATTAGAGAGACTCGATTTTTGCTTCGGGGACAACGCCCATTGCGCGAAGCGACCGGTTGTCCACGGATCGTCAGGATTAAACTCGCGTGTTTCCAAGAATTGGCAAGCCGAGCACTCATCAAAACCCCAAATCGTCATAAGGGGTTTGTTTTCAGTTTGAGCGCGCTTGAAAGCAGCCTGATATATCTCAGTTGAATCATAGCAGCGTTTATAGAGAGCACCTTCTGCATCTCTTTGGCACAGAGGATTACGCTCAAGCTCTGAATAATCGACAGCAAGCTCAAATAGCGGCTCCGTGTCTGTCGCGTCAGCATGCGCTGCGATAGACAATACAACAGAGATTAGCACTGCGCGAAGCATCTATTTGTTCGCCTTTATTCCAATTTGGCTGTCGACCCTGCCATAATGCCTTCGCGAGCGCGAGGATTGGCTACAGCCTCGAATGATCTGAGATAGTGTAAGACTAGGATCTTAAGAAAAAAGCACTTGTATATATCTATAAAACTAGATATATAGATATTATGAATGATTACCTCGCTGCTTCTGCGTTTTCTGCTTTGGGGCATCCGAGTCGGGTTTCGATTCTTCGCCACCTCGTCCAAGCCGGGCCGGGCGGCTTAAACGTCTCACAAATTCGAGAGATGTTACGCCTGCCGCCAACAACATTTGGACATCACCTAAAGGCTCTCGTCGATGCGGGGTTAGCGCGCCAAGAGAAAAGAGGGCGCGAGCTGATTTCGTGCGCAGATTGTTGCGCTGTCCAGCGCCTGACGGCCTTCCTTATGGAGGATTGCTGCAAAGGCGCTTTTGATCATCCTCTCCCTCAAACCAAAGAATTGGAAACCTCATGAAACGCCTGCACCTTCACATCACGACCGCGGATATGGCCACCACGAAGACGTTTTACACGGCGCTTTTCGGACAGGCCCCGACGGTCGACAAGCCTGACTATATGAAATGGATGCTTGATGATCCGCTGGTCAATATTGCGATCAGTCAGAGGGACAGAAGCAGTCATGGAGTCGACCATGTTGGCATTCAGGTCGACAGTGACGAAGGCTTAGAAGAGTTGAATTTAGCCCTCCAAGCGGCCGAGCAGTCCACGCTTGCTGAGCCCGGCGCAAAATGCTGTTACGCGCATTCCAACAAGCATTGGGCGCGTGATCCACAAGGTGTTGTCTGGGAGATGTTTCACTCCATGAATGCAATTCCGACCTATGGCCATGATATCGGGCACGATGATGAGATAGTCACGCAAGCGCCGCTGGATGCGCAGCCCGGTGGGGGACGAAGCATTGAGGCGAGAGGCTGTTGCGGATGAGATACCGCCTTCCGCTCTTATCCGCTTAATTTAGAATATAGACTAAAACACGATGTCATCGTGTATTCATATTGAACAGCTACGCTGTTCATATTGAAAACAGTGGTAGGGGCACACCATGTCAAAAGCACGAGAGATTGCCGAGGAACGCTTTGCAAGAGGCGAAATTACCAAGGCAGAATTTGATGAAATTGTGAGTGCGCTGAGTACAGCGACGCCTGCTGAAGACGTGACCCAAACACCCGCGCGATCTGCAGCATTGAGTTCCGGGGCCCATCTTGCGCCCGAAGTCGACGTCAAACCCATCGACGACTTACGCACGGGCCTGCACTATGTCGGTGGTATCTTCGCGATGATCGTGACTGGCCTCATCGCCACAGTCATTTTTAGCTTCGCGATCCGCAATAACGGCATGACAGAATCCACATCTTTGCTTGCTATGTGGGGAGAGAATAGTGGCGCTGGCATTGGTGCGACATTGCTCGCCGGTTTTTCGATCTGGATTGCGTCCTTTATGGCCGTAGGCCTTCTGTCAGTGGTCATTAAGGCGCAAGTGATCTCGGCGGTCAATAAAACAGCGCGACCACAGGACACGCTCGCTGAACTCGCGCGCCAAGATGCCAAGCGCGATGACCATTTTCGCGAACAGCATGCCATTCACCCTATGCCGGGCGAGGCTGGAAAGGTGTCAGAAAATCAGTATCAGACAAAGCTCAGAAATGGCGGCGCATTCCTCGGCGCAATCGTGATTTTTGCGGGCCTGAGTTGGCTTATGGGAAGCTTTTAGGTTTTTACTTCAAACAATTCTGCCTGGTCTGCGATGCTTATATCTTTCACATGCCAAGGCAGACCGCGTTTGGCGACGTCCTCCAAGAAGGGCTTGGCCGGGAATTGTTCGACATTGAAAACACCAGCACCGGACCAGATGCCTTCAAAGAACATTTTCGCGCCTGAAACAGGGGGAACACCGGTTGTATAGCTCACGGCCTGCGCGCTGACTTCTTCATTCGTCTTCGCATGGTCGGAGACTTGATAGATAAATTTGGCAAAGTCGCGCCCGTCTTTCTGGCCGCGTAGGATCACGCCAATCGACGTCTTTCCAGTATAGCCCTCGGCTAGCGTGCTCGGCACCGGAAGCAGGTCTTTCAGAAATTCCATCGGAATAATGTCCATGCCCTTATGCTTGATCGGCTCCAGCCCGATCAGCCCGATGGATTTGAACACGTCGAGATGCTTGATGTATTCCTCGCCAAAGGTCATCCAGAAGCGGATTTGTTTGAGCCCTTTGATATGCTTCACAAGGCTTTCTTCTTCCTCATGGTAGATGAGGTAGGACATCTTTGGGCCAACTTCCGGGTAGTCGATCATCGTTTTGATCGACAGGGCAGGGATTTCGATCCACTCGCCGTCTTTCCAGTAGCGCCCATCCTGCGTCACTTCGCGCAAATTGATTTCCGGGTTGAAGTTGGTGGCGAAGGTCTTGCCGTGATCGCCGGCGTTGCAATCGACAATGTCGATATACTCAATCTCGTCGAGCAGACCTTCCTGCTGAGCATAGGCGCACATGATGTTGGTGACGCCCGGATCAAAACCGCAGCCGAGAATGGCGGTAATG
The DNA here is from genome assembly GCA_039030935.1 of Pseudomonadota bacterium. Lineage (GTDB taxonomy): Bacteria > Pseudomonadota > Alphaproteobacteria > Caulobacterales > Hyphomonadaceae > Henriciella. The sequence goes on from JBCCDF010000057.1 coordinate 5,906, forward strand.
CCCGCCTCTTTAAAGCGGTCCTGATAGGCCCACTGCCAGTGATACTCGAACTTGGCGACATCTCGCGGCTCATAATTCGCGGTGTCCATGTAGTGGGTCGTGGTCGCGAGACAGGCATCCATGATGGGGAGATCCTGATAGGGTAGGGCCATATTGATGACGAGGTCTGGCTTGACCCGCTCGATCAGCGCGACGGTTTCTTCAACATTGTCGGCATCGACTTGAGCGACCTCTATCGGCGTCTTGCAAAGCTTGGCGACGTTTTCACAAGAGACGAGGCGACGGCTTGCCAGTGTTATGTGCCTGAAAGTGTCGCGATCCATGGCGCATTTCTGCGCGACAACAGAGCCTGCTGCGCCCGCGCCGATGATCAAGACGCTGTCCATTTTTCTTTCGCTCATCGCAAAATCCTCAGGATTAAACTTCATGCTCGATATGACTGAAAGCGTCGATGATGCCAATCGAATATGCCTCTCAGATTGATGTTCGACTGGATCATCTTTGCAAGCCGAACGGAATTGTATAGATACGCGCTTTGCTTTTCGGGACCAAGACCATGCCCATTCGTCATTTCATCGATCTCTCGCAGCTGGAAGCAGGCGAGTTACGCGCCATCTTAGATCAAGCCCATGAGATGAAGCGCGCGCGTATCGGATGGCCTAAAGGTAAAGTCGATGCGGATGCGCCTTTGGAAGGCCATACGCTCGCGATGATCTTCGAAAAGTCTTCGACCCGGACACGCTTTTCTTTCGATATGGCGATGCGCCAGCTCGGCGGCAGCTCGATTACGGCGACGTCAAGCGATATGCAGCTTGGGCGTGGCGAGACCATTGAAGACACAGCGCGCGTACTAAGCCGCTATGTTGATGCCGTCATGATCCGCGCGAATGACCATGATGACGTTAGAAGCTTCGCGGAAGCGGCGAGCGTTCCGGTGATCAATGGCCTGACCGATCGCTCTCACCCCTGTCAGATCATGGCGGATTTGCAGACATTAGAAGAGCATGGCCTCACCCTTGAAGGCGCGCGACTGGCTTGGGTGGGAGATGGCAACAATGTCTGCTCTAGCTTCATCCACGCGGCACCGAAGTTTGGCTTCAGCCTCGCCATCGGGACGCCAGACGAGTTTGCCCCAAACTCTGAAGATGTTTCACGCGCTCGCGCATTGCAGGGGCGCATCGATCTCTATGAAACCGCCAAGGAAGCGGTCGCTGGCGCTGATATCGTGATTGCTGACACCTTCGTCTCTATGGGAGACAAGGATGCAGACGCGCGCCTAGCCACGCTAAGCCCATATGCCGTCACGGATGATCTGATGAGCGGTGCACCAGGCGGTGCGAAATTCCTGCATTGTCTGCCAGCTCATCGCGGTGAAGAGGTCGATGCAAGCGTGATTGATGGGCCACAATCCTTAGTCTGGGACGAGGCGGAAAACCGCTTGCACGCTCAAAAAGCCATTTTGCGCTGGTGTCTACAGACGTGAGCCTGAAAATCCTGATCGATGCGGATGCCTGTCCGGTTAAAGACGAAACCTATAAAGTCGCGGTGCGCCATCAGGTGCCAGTCATCCTTGTCGCGAATAGTTTCCTGCGCGTGCCTTCGCATCCCTTGCTCAAGTTAGTAATGGTCAGCGACAGCTTCGATGCTGCCGATGATTATATCGCTGAGGCTACCACACCGCAAAGTGTCGTCGTTACGGCAGACATCCTTCTCGCCGAACGCGCCCTGAAAGCCGGTGCGCGGGTGCTTAATCATACCGGCAAACCCTTCACCGAGAACTCAATCGGCAGCGTTATTGCGACGCGGGCGATCATGGCGGACTTGCGCGCGGGCGGCGATCAAGTTGGTGGATCCGCGCCGTTTAGCAAGACGGATAGGTCTCGATATTTGTCTTCTTTAGATGAGGCGCTAAACGCGCTTAAGCGTAGCTCTTAGAGGCACCAGCCGCCCAGCTCGCGACGGACAACATCTTCGATCACGTCGATGCCTGGCTCCGTGTCGTTCAGGCAAGGCACGAGGCTGTAATGCGTGCCGCCCGCTTCCATGAACTCTTCTTCGCCTTCCATGCCCAACTCTTCGATGGTTTCCAAACAATCGGAGATAAAGGCCGGGGAGACCATCAGCACTTTTTTGTAGCCCTGCTCTGGCAGCTCTTCCAAAGTCTTGTCGGTGTAAGGCTTCAGCCATTCAGTTGGACCGAAACGGGACTGAAAGGTCGTCATCGCATAGTCTTTGTCCCAGCCAAGGGCTTCGCTGACCAAGCGCGTCGTCTTATGACAATGGCAATGATACGGGTCACCTTTGTCGAAGTAGGATTTCGGAATGCCATGATAGGACATAATGACCTTCTCCGGCGCCCAATCGAGCGTTTCAATATGCTCGCTGATTGAGCCTGCTAAGGCGCGAACATAGCTTGGCTGATCGTGGAAACTCGCGGCGGTACGCACGGCGGGCTGCCAGCGCATTTTCTTGAGCTTGTTGAACGTGCGATCATTGACACTCGCTGTCGTCGCGGCGGCGTATTGCGGATAAAGCGGCACGATGAGCAGGCGGTCACATCCTTGCTCTTTCAGGTGGTCGATCTTGCTCGCAATGCTGGGATTGCCGTAATTCATCGCGAAATCGATGATCAAACGCTCGCTGCCGATGCGCTCATTCAGCTTTTCAGCCTGCGAGCGGGTGTAGAGCAGCAGCGGTGAGCCGTCTTCCATCCAAACCTTTTTATACGCCGCACCTGATTTGAACGGGCGTGTCGCGAGGATTGGACCCTGTAGGATCATCTGCCAGAGAAGAGGATTGACCTCGATGACGCGGCGATCCGAGAGAAACTCCGATAGATAGCGTCTCATAGACCAATAGTCTGTGCCATCCGGCGTACCGAGATTGACCAACAGCACGCCGACTTTGCCCTGTCTCACCTCTGGGTGGCCATCTGGCAAGCGCATAGGGGCCGCACTTAAGGGTGCTGGCTGGACCTGATGTGATGTCAGCGTATCGGGCATGCTTTAAACTCTCCTGAAACATTAAATAGAGCGCTGTCGACAAAATAAAAACGTGGCGATTTGCTCAGCTGCTTTTTTGCAGGCTTAGCCCGCTCACACTTAAGGGGAGTTGCCGGGGGGCTCAGCCGTGTTAAAGGCGCTTTCAAAGACTGACTTAGACGAGAGCAGGAGCCCCCCATGGGTATTTTTGGAAGCAAAGATAGCAAGCCACGCATTGAGTCCGATACGATGGGCGAGGTCGAGGTTCCCGGCGATAAGTATTGGGGCGCGCAGGCACAGCGTTCACTCGGAAATTTCAAGATTGGTTGGGAGAAACAGCCTGAACCAATTGTCCGTGGTCTGGGCATCGTGAAACGCGCCGCCGCTGAAGCAAATATGGCCATTGGCAAGCTGGACACAAACCTCGGTGAGGCGATCGTGCGCGCGGCTGATGAGGTCATCGAAGGCAAGCTGAATGAGCATTTCCCGCTGGTCGTCTGGCAGACAGGCTCTGGCACGCAGTCCAACATGAATGCCAATGAGGTGATCGCAAACCGGGCGATTGAGATTCTGGGCGGGAAGATCGGAACGAAGTCGCCTGTTCATCCAAACGATCACTGCAATATGAGCCAAAGCTCAAACGATACGTTCCCGACAGCGATGCACATTGCCTGTGCCGAAGAAGTCACGCACCGCCTACTTCCCGCGCTGACGGTTTTGTACAATGCCCTCAATGATAAGGCTCAGGCGTGGAAAGAGATCATCAAGATCGGGCGCACGCATACTCAGGACGCAACGCCTGTCACACTTGGGCAGGAATTTTCCGGATATGCCAAGATGATCGAGAACGGCATCGCGCGCATCGAAACCAGTTTGCCCGGTCTCTTGGAATTGGCGCAGGGCGGCACCGCGGTTGGGACGGGCCTCGCCTCACCTGAAGGCTTTGACGTCATGGTGGCGGAGAAAATCGCGCAGATCACAGGCCTCAATTTCGTGACCGCGCCAAACAAGTTTGAAGCGCTATCAGCTCATGACGCGATGGTCTTTGCCCACGGCGCGATTACGGGCGCAGCGATGTCTTGCTTTAAGATCGCGAATGATATCCGCTTCCTCGGCTCCGGCCCGCGCTCTGGCCTTGGTGAGCTTGCCTTACCGGAAAATGAGCCGGGCAGCTCCATAATGCCGGGCAAAGTCAACCCGACTCAGTGTGAGGCGATTACACAGGTCGCCGCCCATATTCATGGCAACAATGCCGCGATGAGCTTTGCCGGGTCTCAGGGGCATTTTGAACTCAACGTCTTTAATCCCATGATGAGTTACAACCTGCTGCAGTCGATCCGGTTGCTATCTGATGCAGCGGTGTCCTTCACTGAGAATTGCGTCGTCGGCATTGAGCCACGCCATGAGAATATTCAACGCGGATTGGAAAACTCGCTGATGCTGGTGACACCATTAAAGGAAAAGTATGGTTACGACCTGGCTGCCAAAGTCGCGAAGAATGCTCATGCGAATGGCACCACTTTGAAAGAAGAAGCGCTGAAACTCGACATCTCAGAAGAAGACTTCGACGCGATTGTCGACCCAAGCAAAATGGTCGGGCCAACGCCTAGGAGTTAGCTTAACAAGATAGGGGGATATATGAGCGAGCGTTTCGCGATTGAGTTTGACGGCTATGTAATGGACGTCGTTCAAAACCGCGATGATGGTTGGGATGCTGAAGCCTATCCTTTCAATCTCCCGGCGGTTCGAAGCTGGGAAACACTACAGCTTCATGAGAAAGTGACATTTCTTGTTGGCGAGAACGGTTCCGGTAAATCGACGTTAATTGAAGCGATTGCGATTGCTTCCGGGTTTAATCCAGAGGGTGGCAGTCGTGATCATTCTTTCACGTCGCGCGACACGCATTCAATTTTGAACGAGTACTTAAGACTCGTTAGAAGTCCCATTCGCCCAAAAGACTCCTATTTTATAAGAGCGGAAAGCTTCTATACCCAAAGCTCTTATCTGGATGACGTGGCGAGCCTCAATCGATATGGTGGACGGGAATTGCACAGACAGTCTCATGGTGAGAGTTTCATGTCTGTTTTCTGGCACCGGTTCGAAGGGAAGGGTCTCTATATCTTAGATGAGCCTGAAGCCGCTTTGTCACCAAATCGACAACTCTCTTTCCTGGCTCGCCTGCATGATCTGGTCGAAGACGATAGCCAGTTTATCATCGCGACGCACTCACCCATCATTCTCGCCTATCCCAATGCTTGGATCTATCAAATGACCGAGACAGGACCGGAGCGACTGCCCTGGGATGCGCTCGAACACGTTGATCTCACACGCCAGTTTTTGAACAACCCGGATGTGTTTCTCGACCAGCTTCTCTCTGAATAAGGCTTTCAATCGAACCGTAATTTATTTTAGTCTACCCGTTTCAATCCTGCTTTAAAACGCTGCGAGTTTGCGACATAGCCCATGGCGGATGCCTTCAGGAAGGCAATCTGTTCCGGTTTGAGCTCTTTCACCACTTTACCCGGTGCGCCCATGACAAGAGAATTATCCGGGATCGTCTTGCCCTCGGCGATGAGGGTGTGTGCGCCAATGATGCAGTTCTTGCCGATCACGGTTCGGTTGAGGATGGTCGAGCCGATGCCGATCAGGCTTTGCTCGCCAATCGTGCAACCGTGCAACATGACCATATGACCAACTGTAACATCCGCACCGATAGTGAGCGGGCAGCCCGGATCGGTATGCAGGACGCTGCCATCTTGAACATTTGAGTTTTCACCAATTGTAATTGGATCATTGTCACCGCGAAGTACGGCATTGAACCAGACGCTGGCGTTTTCTTTCAGATGGACGTTGCCCAAGACGGTTGCGTTTTCTGCAACCCAATAATTGCCACTCTCGGGAACGCTCGGTCTGATCCCGTCCAGTTCGTAAAGTGCCATAATTTGTCCTCCAATTTTATTCTGTTTTGCTTGCGGATTATTCTGTCACATTCGGTTAACCCTGTTAGGCTCTAATTCAAGATAGAGATTCGGGAGTTCGTGGCGATGGTCCCAAGACCATACACAGACACATCACCGCCGGGGTTCAAAGAGACCTCGGAAAAGGAAGCCTCCCGCTCAATTTCGCTAGCCGCTGCGCCACACGCCCAGCGGCTTTTTTGTGCCCCACTTTTAATCCCTAAAGGAGACCATCATGGGTAAACGCGCCGCAACGAAACGCCAGAAAGCTCAAGCTGCTTTTGACGCTTCCAATTTCTTCGACGACGGCGCTGCTCGCGAAACCCAACTTTACGCCATTCCGGGCGGTGGATGGAATCCGGCTGAGGCTGATGGGAAACCGAAACGGGTTGAGCCCGCGCATGGATCACGAAATCAACGCTATCAGAAGACCGTCAAACCGCGTTCAGAAAACCAAGCACGATTGATGGAAGCGCTTGATGAAAAGTCGCTGGTCTTCGCGATTGGACCAGCCGGAACAGGCAAGACCTATCTCGCTATCTGTAAAGCGGTCGAAGCGCTTCAAAGAGGGGATGTTGCCCGGATCATACTCTCGCGACCCGCTGTAGAAGCTGGCGAGCAGATTGGGTTTTTGCCAGGAGCGATGGAAGACAAACTCGCGCCTTATCTGCGCCCGCTTTATGATGCTTTGTCAGATCGACTTTCGCCGCAGCAGCTCAAGCACATGATGGCGGAGGGCCTGATTGAGATTGCGCCGATCGGCTTCATGCGTGGCCGCACACTGAACAATGCCTATGTCGTCATCGACGAGGCGCAGAATTGTACCTACACGCAGATCAAGATGCTTCTGACGCGGCTCGGTTGGCACTCAACCATGGTCGTGACGGGGGATCCTGCGCAATCGGATTTGTTGCCTGAACTGTCTGGTCTCGCCCAAGCTGCGGAGCGCATTGATCAGCTGGACGGCGCGGCAGTTGTGCGACTCGAGGGGCAGGATGTCGTCCGCCACCCGCTCGTCGCAGATATGCTGGACGTGCTCTAGCCTTCCAAATCCTCTTTCAGGACGGTCATATTCAGCGCGTAGGATGTTTCGCCGTCATCGACGTCTTTATAGACAACGGCGAGGAATTCGGCACCGAGATAAACCTCGACAGAGTCATCGGTTTCCTTGCGCGCAATCAGGCGCAGGCCCGGGTTCAGTTTTTCTTTTAGATACGCCTCAACGCGTAGAACTTCTTCGCGGTCCATGATCTGCTCCTTTATCACGCCTATGGCTTCGCCGCAGACCTAATGCGCGCGGGTTGATTTGAAAACCGATCAGTGCGCTTTTTCCTCAGTGGCGAGGCGCTCTTGCAGGGCGGCTTCCATAGGGTCGATCGGTTTTCCATTCGCCACGCGCCACATGACACCGAGTGTAAAGAATAACACTTCGACCACCGCGCGCGCGATCAGGGTGCAGACGACACCGAAAATGGTTGCCTCATTGATAAACAGGCGCGTCACAGCAACACCCTGATCCCCAAAACTCGGATTACGCACCATTTCGAGATTGGCCAGATAATTCGCAAAATCATTGATGGCGTTATAGGC
>JBCCDF010000058.1:0-13374 GCA_039030935.1 Pseudomonadota bacterium
CCGTGACCCAGACGACGACGCGCGCACCGGCTGTGCGGCCATCGGCTTCGAGAAAGCGGCCATTCGCACCGATCAGAGTGAGCGAGAAAGGCTGGCCCTCATTGGCCAGTTCGCGCAAAGCGATACGCAGGGTCGTATCTCCGCCACTGGCATTCCGCGCTTCGAGATCGGCTAGTCCTTCAATAATCCGCACAGATGGGTCAATCGAGACAGCATCGTCGGTAAAGCGGAGCAGGCTCGCCAGAGCCACCGGCGATCCATGAATGGATGGCGGCGTAATTTCGGCACCGTCGACGTCAACCTCGTCGCCTTGCCAGACCATGATGATCCCTGGATGCGCGCCCAGTAGAGATTTCATTTCTGCCAATGATGCTTCAGCTTCGCTCACTTTTGCTTTGAAGTGTTTTGCAGCACCGCGCGCGCCATCAGAGGTTCGCACCGCCCACAAAATAAAGGCCAGCCCAAGCGCTAAAGCGCCTGCAGCAATAATCAGAGGGACCTGTTCAGCGGTCAAAGGCATGGCGCACTCCAGTAGCGAAACAACCGTCCCGGCAGAATCGCATAGTCGACTGGTTAATGGAATGCCTGTGCTTCGTTAAGTCGAGGTTAATAAATCGCCTTTGCGAATTAACCTTTCAGGTCTCTAATTGAGCAATGCATCAAGCTCGGCTCTGGCAATCGCGTCGAACGCGGCGAGGACTTCTTTTCGCGTTCCCCATGCTGGATAAACACTGTCGGGGACATACACTGTGGTGATCGGGGTGAGCTGAACAGGTGTCTCTGGTCTAGGTCCAACATAGCTGAGATGTCCGCTTTCGACACGCGGATAGAAGTTCTCATCAATGGTGCCACCAAATGTCCGCGGGACCCAACGATTACGCCACTCTGCACCATCTTTCAGGTCTTGCGCCCATTCTCGGCGATCGCTGTCCTTAGCCGTGTAGCCGTTTTCCGCGGCACGCTTAACACGTTCTTCAACGGGGACTATGCTACCTCTATCGCGATTGAAGCACTTTTTATTTGCAACGCCACGAAAGGCGAGGAAACCTACATCGACACCTTCGGGCACGCCTGTCACAGATGACCCTTCATAGGACATGACGCTGATCCCAGAAACCTCAGCGCCCGGAGCGACAACGATATTCCACATCAGCGCGTTATAACTGTCGAGGATCAGATAGACCGGCTTATCAGTACGGGTAACGACGACGTCGGAGCGGACATGGAATTCTTGTCCCGTTTGGTGTTCGGCTTTGTAGGCATGGGCCATTGGGGTCTTATGACCACCGCCATAAGTATAGATGTAGGCGATGTGATCATTACTGCTTGCGCGGGGCATAACACAGCGGGGACTGATCGCGACTTCGACGAAGTTCGGCTTTACTGCGGGATCCGTGATGGCAGTCTTAGCGGTCCCGCTCGCTCCACTGCATGATGCCAAAAGCAGAGCTGCTGTACCAAAGAAAAAATGTGTCACCCGCATAAGAAACCCCTTCGTGGTCTGCGCAAAGCAAAGCACAAAGGGGTTGAAATCAATTCAGTCTGGTCTGTTCAATTTTACAGATTAGTAGCGGTAGTGCTCCGGCTTGAATGGCCCTTGCGGCGTAACACCGATATACTCAGCCTGATCACCGGACAGTTCGGTCAGTTCCACGCCCAGTTTCGCAAGATGGAGCGTCGCGACTTTTTCATCGAGTTCCTTCGGCAAAGTGTAAACGCTGTTTGTATACTCACCGGTATTCTCGTGCAGGGCGATCTGAGCAAGAACCTGATTGGTAAAGCTTGCTGACATCACGAAGGATGGGTGGCCTGTCGCATTGCCAAGGTTCACGAGACGTCCCTCTGAGAGAAGGATAATACGTTTGCCATCCGGGAACTCAATCATATCAACCTGCGGCTTGATATTGGTCCACTTGAAATTGCGCAGCGCTTCGACCTGAATTTCATTGTCGAAGTGTCCAATATTACAGACGATCGCCATGTCTTTCATATCGCGCATGTGATCGACAGTCAGGATGTCCTTATTGCCTGTCGCGGTGACGAAGATATCGGCTTTCGGTGCCATCGAATCGATAGTCTGGACATCATAGCCATCCATAGATGCTTGCAACGCACAGATCGGATCGACCTCAGAGACTGTTACCCGAGCCCCTGCTCCTGAGAGCGACGCCGCAGAGCCTTTGCCAACGTCGCCATAGCCAGCGACAAAAGCCGTCTTGCCCGCCATCATAACATCCGTCCCACGACGGATCGCATCGACGAGGCTCTCTTTGCAGCCATACTTATTGTCGAATTTTGACTTGGTGACACTGTCATTCACGTTGATGGCCGGAAAAGGCAGCTCGCCTTTCTTTTCCAACTGATACAGACGGTTTACACCGGTCGTAGTCTCTTCCGAGACGCCTTTGATGCCCGCCTTGATGCGCGCAAACCAGCCCGGACTCTCGGCGATACGTTTTTTGATCTGACGGAAGAGTGCCTCTTCCTCTTCGGAGGTTGGGTTATCGAGAACGGAAGGGTCCTGCTCAGCTTTTTCGCCAAGGATCAGATACATCGTCGCGTCGCCGCCATCATCGAGGATGAGATTAACAGCCCGGCCATCCGGCCACTCAAAGATGCGATCGGCAAACTGCCAATACTCATCCAGGGTTTCCCCTTTGTGAGCAAAAACAGGCGTTCCATTTTTTGCAATCGCAGCGGCGGCGTGGTCCTGCGTGGAGTAGATATTACAGCTCGCCCAGCGGACTTCGGCGCCAAGAGCTTCCAGCGTTTGGATCAAAACAGCTGTCTGGATGGTCATATGCAGAGAGCCAGCAATCCGCGCCCCTTTTAGAGGTTGGCTGGTTCCATACTCATCGCGCGCCGCCATAAGGCCGGGCATTTCAGTTTCGGCAATGGTAATTTCCATCTCGCCGAAATCAGCTTGGGACAGATCCTTCACCGCGAAGTCCTGAGACATATCAACAATCCTTTATATGAGTTCTTGAGAGCGCATATAGCGAGCGCGTTAATGAATTGAAAGCGGGTCTAATCAGGTGAGGCCTAAGACATCGTCCATGCTGTAAAGCCCAGGGCCTTGGCGCGCGACCCATTCTGCGGCTTTGATCGCACCATGAGCAAAAACGGCCCGATCAAGTGCTGTGTGAGCCAAGGTCAGAACTTCCATGTCAGTCCCAAACGTGACCTCATGTTCACCGATAACACCGCCTGTTCTGCGCACGGAGAACCCGATCTGACCCGCCTCGCGTTCAACATCAGGTCCATCATAAGGGTTCGCACGAAGCGTCTCTAAATCAGCAGTACGCCCGAGCGCTGCGGCTTCACCGAGCATCAAAGCCGTGCCAGACGGCGCGTCCACTTTGCGGCGGTGATGGGTTTCGAGGATTTCAATGTCCCAATCAGGCCCGAGCTTTGAGGCCGCCTGTTTGACCAGCGCTTCCAGCAAATTTACACCGAGCGAGAAGTTGCCCGCTTTGATAATCGCGACGCGCTCAGCCGCTTGAGCAATCTCTGCCTCTTGCTGTTGATTGAAGCCCGTCGTGCCGATGACAAACGCTTTCACACCTGAATTTGGTGCAAGCGCGAGCGCGGTAAGTGTCGTTTGAGGACGTGTAAAATCGATCCAGACATCAGCGTCTTTTGCCACTTCTGTGATCCCCGCCTGAATAGAGACTCCGACAGGCTCGCGCCCAATCATCTGAGCGAGGTCTTTGCCAATATGGACCGAGCCGGGTGCTTCGCTTCCACCTGCGAGCTTGTGATCAGCATCAAGGGCTGCAGCAATAAGCTGTTGCCCCATCCGACCAGCCGCGCCCGCGACCGCGATTTTGAGTGTCTCTGTCATTTGCGCCTTATACGCCGCTTTGCTGGATGGGCCACTCTTGATTCCGTTTAAGGCGGGCGAACCCGCTTACAATGACAAGGTCGGAGCATGTGTGTTAACGTTAATCCCAGCTGTCAGAAGGACGGCCTTAAACGAGGGGAGAAATCTATGATCCATAAACTTTTAGCCAGCATCGGTGTCGTTGCCGCTCTGACACTGCCGATAGCGGCGCAGACGTTCACACACACGATTAATGGCGTGACGCACAAGCACGATATCACAGTCTATAAGATGGTCGGCACATGCTGTGTGAAAGTGCAGACATGCCACTGCTCAACGTCCAAAACCGTTGTGCATAACCCCCATCCGCCAAAGTGTGGAACGACGGTGACCTATGGCCACACGCATATTCCTGTTCACACTCAGACTTATACACGGACCTATACGCACACAAAGCCGCAGCATCGGGTCTATGTTGCACCGAGCAGCGCGCGGAGTTCAGGACACCACTAAATCAACGCGTGTTCGGCCCTAACTCTGATTAGGGCCGAGCAATCCGGTCATGAATTCAGGCAGGTTCATAAGACCGAAATTCTGCAAGGAATCGAGCGTCCCGAAGACCAAAATGAAGGCCAGCGCGGGCGGGACAACCCAGCGAAGCGCGAACCGCCAAACGTCCATAACCCAACCATCTCCAACCTCGCTGACGAGAGACTCGCGGCTCAGAATCCATCCGCAGTAGACAGCGACTAAGAGCGCACAGAGCGGGAGCATGATGTTGCCCGTCAAGAAGTCGACAAAGTCGATAAATGTGCCTGAGAACACATACCCCATGCCAATCATGAATAGGACAAACCCAACGCCGATGGCCGCACCGGGTCGCGTAACGCCCTGACGTTCTTCCAACCACGACACCCCAACTTCCATAAGGGATATAGACGATGTGAAGGCCGCGAAGAGTGCCAACACAAAGAAAGCACCGCCAACGACGACACCGATGTCCCCCATGGCACCGAATGCAATCGGTAGAGAGACAAAGAAGAGACCAGGACCGCCCGCCGGATCAGCGCCGAAGGCGAAGACGATCGGGAAAATCGCAAAGCCTGCAATAAGGGCGACGGCCGTATCAGCCGATGCCACAATTCCTGACGCTTGCGGGATATCGGTATCGCGTGAGAGATACGCGCCATAGGTGATCATAAGGCATGACCCGACGCCTATGGAGAAGAAGGCTTGGCCGACAGCCGCTAAGAACGTTCCGAAGCCGACTTGGGAAAAGTCAGGGGTCAAAAGGAAGCTCGCAGCAGCGGCTGCGTCTCCAGCAATCAGACCAAACGCGACAATACCAAGCAACAGCACAAAAAAGGCTGGCATAAGAATTGTCGCGGCTCGCTCAATCCCGCCCTTCACACCGCGCGCGACGATGAAGACATTTGCGGCAAGGAACAGCGTTAGCATTAAGCCGACCCAGCCGCGATTCCCGATTGTCGCGCCAAACTTACAAGCTGACACATCGCCTTTCAGATAATCGCGCGGTTCCTGAACCGCCTGGCCCAGGGAATTAAGAACGACCTCTCCAGCTGCGTCGATTTTATCTTTGGTAAGCTGCTCAATTGCGCCGCTTTGAGCAAACGAGCATTGAGCGAGGTCAATTGAAGATATTGACTGTTTTATACTTTCAACAGGCGCGCCGATGGACGCATTCAGAAGCTCAACATCGCTCGAAAAATTGCCGAACACACCGCTGAACGCTTGCGGGATATAAGCAACAATCCAAGCGGAAATCACGACGTAGAAGGTGAGAATGAAAAAGGCGGCAAAAGAGCCGATCCAGCCGACCGAGACCCAATTCGAGCTTTTTCCCTGCTCCTCCGAGAGCGCTTCGAAGCTACCGATTGCGGAGCGACCTGACTTTCGGCCAAGTGCATATTCGGCCATCAGGACAGCCAAGCCCAGAACTAAGACGCACGCCAGATAAATGATAATGAAAGCGCCGCCCCCATTCTCACCGGCTGTGTATGGAAAGCGCCAGAAATTCCCGAGCCCAACGGAAGAGCCAACAGCGGCCATTATAAATCCAAAGCGTGATCCCCACGTATCTGTCTTGCGGCCGATGGCTGCCATATGCTTGCCTCCCAGAGCTTATTTCGTGCGAGACTAGACGCGGCTAAGCAAAAATCAACGCACCTTTAACGGTTACAAGCTGGCGCTTAATCAGCTCGACAGAGCTTCATCTTTACCAAGGTGAACAGCACAGATCACGCCAAAGCAGGCCGCCATCGTCAACATGACGGTTCCACCATAAGACAGAAGCGGTAGGGGGACGCCGACAACCGGGACGAGCCCAAGAACCATTGCGACATTGAACAGAATGTAGAACGCAACCGTCGCCGTAGCGCCTGCAGCTGCGAACTGACCGAAGAGACTTTTCGCGCGTGTCGAGATCATCAAGCCCATTCCGAGGATGATCATCCACAGCATGAGCAGGCCGGATGTCGCCAGAAATCCATTCTCTTCAGCGATGACCGTCAGGATGAAATCCGTGTGCTGCTCCGGGATGTAATCAAGCTGGGCTTGGGTGCCCTCCATATAACCTTTTCCAGTCAGTCCGCCCGAGCCGATTGCGATTTTAGCGTTATGTATCTGATAGCCGTCATCCATCACATTCACGCTGTCACCAGTGAGTTGGGCAACATAGGTATCAACGCGTTCACGTTGGTAATCCTGCAGAACGAAGGTGTAGACAAAGGGCACACTTACAATGGCCACAGCCGCCAGAGCGATGATGACGCGCCACCAGAGGCCGGCCAAAAAGATCAATATCCCCCCTGATGCCAATAGAGCGAGCGTCGTCCCGAAGTCAGGTTGACGGAAGATGAACGCTGCTGGAACTGCGATGATTAAGACGGCAGGAAGATGAATCAAAAAGCCCCCGGACTCGTCATTTAAGCGTTTGTGATAGTACGCAGCGAGGGCAAGCGTCGCCGCGACCTTCATAAATTCAGAGGGCTGCACACCAACGGGTCCGACCTGGAGCCAGCGTTGCGCGCCACCCCTGACCAAACCAAACGCTTCCACACCGACCAGCATGATAAGGGTTACACCATAGGCAGGCCAGGCAAGGGTCAGCCACCACTTAAGCGGGACAAGTCCGGCAATAATCAGAAGCACGAAAGCGGCCGCCAGTCTTACAGCCTGTTTAGCTGGTAATCCGGCCTCTTCCGGGTTTGTGTAGGTCGCAGAATAAAGCGTTGCGAGCCCGATCAATCCCATCAAAACCAAGAGCAGAATAAGCGCCCAAGGAAGGCCAGTGACCTGCCCGATCATCGTCCTTCGGGTAAAATCGAGACCTCCAGCAGACCCAGCAAGCGCCATTAGTCTATGCTCCTTAGACCGGCATTTGTGCTGAGAGACGCTGTTTGAGTGTAAGTGGCTGTGGCGGCAGATTGCAAACGGATCGCATCCGCCATGATATCACGGGCTATTGGAGCCGCCATACCCGACCCGCCTTCGCCATGCTCAACAATCACTGAAACCGCGTATTGCGGATCATCATGAGGCGCATATCCCACAAACAAGGCGTGATCGCGCAGGTTGCGTGCAATGTCTTCACCGCCTCGAATATTGCCGCTTGCGCGCTCAGCTGCTGTGATACGACGAACTTGCGCTGTCCCGGTCTTACCCGCTTGGCGTGGACCGCCGAGACCAAGATCCCCGGACCGCAAGGCTGTCCCTCCATCCTCGGACGTGACGCCAAACATCGCTGCTTTCATGCGCTGCATATGCTCTGTATTTAGAGGTTCATCGAGGGGAATATCGGCCTCCGGGCGAGGGCCTTTACCGATAATATTCGGGGTAATAATACGCCCTTCTGCAGCGATCCGGGCGGACATGACCGCCAGTTGTAGCGGTGAGGTTGAAAGCTGGCCTTGCCCTATCCCGATGTTCAAGGTCTCGCCCTCAAACCACGGCTCGCCGCGGGCTGCGCGTTTCCACTCATCATTTGGTACAATGCCTGGACGTCCACCCGTCAAGCCAAGTTCCCAACGCTGGCCGAAACCAAACTTTTTGCCAATTTCCGCAAGGTGTTCGATGCCCATGCGCCGAGCGACTTCATAAAAATAGACATCGCAGGATTGCTTGATGGCCTCATGCATATCCACTGGGCCATGGCCGCCGCGCTTCCAACAATGCCATGTATTGCGTCCAAATCTGTAATGCCCTGGGCAATAGATTTTTTCGCTTGGGTCAATCACGCCAGCTTCTAAAGCCGCGGTCGCGACAACCATCTTATAGGTTGAACCCGGCGGGTATGTGCCATCATAAGCTTTGTGATAAAGTGGTGAGCGATCATTGAACCGCAATTGATCATAATCGGCTTGGCTAATTCCGTTCACAAAGTCATTCGGATCGAAGGCCGGGGTCGATACGAGAGCAAGAATGTCACCGGTTCGGATATCAAGCACCACGGCGGCACCACTCTCGCCTTCAAACCGTTCAATCGCTGAGCGTTGAAGTTGGGCATCGACGGTTAGATGCAAATCCTGTCCAGCTTTTGGCGCGAGATCCGGGGCGTCAAACTCGCGTATAATCCGGCCAGCCGCATTGGTTTCGAGCTTTCGAAAACCGGCCTGACCCCGCAGCCAGTCTTCCGCTTGGCGCTCCACGCCCAAGCGTCCCGTGCGCATATCAGGGTGTTTGAATAGCCTCCGAATTGCGGACCGCTCATCTGCAGTTGCCCCCTCCGTGAGGCGTTCAAGGTCTGTCTGGCTCGCCCGGGCAACATAGCCCAGAACATGTGCGAAATCGCGACCGCGAGGATAAGATCGCGTAGCACCCATCTCGACAATAATTCCGGGCAGATCGGGCGCACGCAAGGACATCTTTGCGAAATCCTCGTAGGGCAGCTCATCTGCAACCGTCACCGTTCGAAAGCGCGCTTCACGGCGCACAGTTTCAAGAATGCGGCGCTGACGTGCCTCAGGCAGATCGATCAGGCGAGCGACTTCTCTTAGGCGCTCCTCCACATTTCCGGCCTGTTCGGGAATGATCGATACCCGGCCTGCTTGTCTGTGGGCGGCTAAAGCCCGGCCAAATCGATCGAGAATACGTCCCCGTTTTGGAGGCGCCAGTTCGAGCTTTACGCCATTCTCATCGGCGAGCACTGCGTATTTTTTATGGTCTGCAATCTGCAACTGATAGAGGCGGCCGATCAGACCTGAGAAAAGCCCTCCACCGATCCCAGCCGCGACCATGGCACGGCGCGTAAACAGGCCATCTATTGGACGCTGCGCCGTCATGAGAGCGTCCCCCGTTGATCAGGGCGACGACCAAGATCAAAAATCGGGGCGACAAGAACGTAGAGCGCGAGCGTCGAGATCATCGACAAGATGATCGGCAGCAATCGAACAGCAAACCCATTTGTCAGGCTCGCGATGATCCATAAAGCCACAAAACCCGACAGGACACAGCCAAGCGGTATGATGAGGGCTGCGCCAGCAGAACGGTCGGTGTCAAAGAGTTGGTGTAGGCCCGCGCTTAAGCCAAAAACGAGAAGGTTGAGAAACGCAAACACCCCTAGAGGCGCAAAAATCATCGACACATCCTGTGCAAAGCCAAACACTACGAGAAGCAGCATCGGGCGCATTGCGATACCACCACCGCCCCACCCCGTAGCAGCGATGAGTGCTGCAAAAGGCCAGCTCAGCGACAGCCCGAAATAGGTCGGGGTCAAACCCGATATGCCCACGAACAGAACAAAAGCTGTGCCAATCGCCAAGCGCATATCTGGACCTGCATTGGCCCAGAATCTCTGAACAGGGACAAACAGAGCCATGAGTTGGTTCATCCGGTTCCCTCTAAATCACGCTCTGCGGCGAGCGGCGTCTCTATAGGAAACGTCTCGGGCGTTGGGATCACAATAGACGGTTTGAGCCGCACGTAATTTAATTGCCCGTCCTGCATTGCGAGACGAACAGATGGTTGATCTCTGCTGATATCAAGGACCCAGCCGACGACGATTCCTCTGGGGAATAATCCACCTTCTCCTGAGGTGAGTATTCGCTCGCCCTCAATAAACGAGGCTGTTTCGGGCCGATCTAACAAGCGGCCCAGTTCATCGCGTCCACCATAGAGAATTGCGCGAAGACCGCTCGTCTCGCCCATCACGGGGACACGGCTATTGAAGTCGGTGACCTTCAGGATTCTCGCGGACCGTTGGCCGACAGAGACAACACGCCCCACAAGGCCGCGATCATTTTCGGCATAATATCCATTTTCGATGCCATTCTGGGCTCCTGCATTCACAAGCAGCCCCTCGGCGAAGGGACCGTCGGTTTCGGCCATTGCCCGCGCCGTCACCTCATTGACGTTTGGTTCGCCCTGCAGGTTCAAAATGTCTTCGTAGACGGCAAGTCGTTCGGCCATGGACAAGGCCATCGCCTCATACTGTGCAAGATCTCGAATGCGTGCCTCAAGCTCAAGAATTTGGCGGTCCTTTCCAGACGCTGCGGACAGTTCATCCCCCAATCCTGCACGAGACAGCAAGAACATTTGATCAGAGGCAGCGGTACGCGCCGGTTCGATGCGGTCGCGTAATTGTGGCGATGTTTGAAGGAAGAGTAAGCCGATAAGTCCTATGACCGCTGCAAAATACACGTAGCGGCGAATAGACGTTTGCCTTGATCCCTTGCCAGCGAACTGGGGCATGGATCACTCTCCAGATTTAGATTTTGAGTCGATTACACCTCTGGTGAAAGGACGTTTTTCATGCGGCTGTAGTTTTCCAACACAAATCCACACCCATTCGCAACACATTCCAAGGGGTTTTCCGCAATCATGACAGGAAGTCGCGCTTGTTTTTGGATCACTTGGTCGAGATTACGCAGAAGCGCACCGCCGCCTGTTAAAACAATTCCGCGGTCAACAATATCAGCTGCCAACTCAGGAGGCATCGCTTCGAGGGCAATCCGAACAGCATCAACGATTTCATTGACTGGGTCTTTTAACGCTTCAGCCATCATGCGTTCGTTGATTTCAATTTCATTTGGAACGCCGTCACCCGTGCCACGCCCGCGCACCTGAACACTCATACCGTCGCCATGCTCAGGCGGAAGCGCAGTGCCAATTTCTTTCTTGATGCGCTCAGCCGACATTTCACCCACGAGGATGGCCATATGCTTGCGCAGATAAGCCATGATCGCTTCGTCCATCCTATCGCCGCCGACACGCACGGATCGCGAATAGACCTGTCCCCCAAGGGACAACACGGCGACCTCGGTTGTTCCACCGCCAATATCAACAACCATTGAGCCGGCCGGCTCTTCAATCGGGAGCCCGGCGCCGATCGCTGCAGCCAGTGGCTCGTCAATCAGATGCACATCACGCGCGCCAGCTGCCAGTGCGGACTGATGAATAGCGCGGCGTTCAACATTGGTTGCGGAACTTGGCACGCATATGATGATCATCGGGGAGACGAAAGCACGCCGATTGTGCACGCGCCGAATAAAGTGCTTGATCATTTCTTCGGCAACTTCGAAGTCTGCGATCACCCCGTCGCGCATCGGTCTGATGGCTTCCATATTCAGAGGGGTCTTGCCCAGCATCTGCTTTGCCTCAGCGCCGACAGCATAAACGACTTTGCGTCCGCCTTGACTCATATAGGCGACGACTGAAGGCTCATTGAGCTTTACACCTTGGCCTTTCACGTAGACGAGCGTGTTCGCCGTCCCGAGATCAATCGCCATGTCTGTTGAGAGTACGCCTAGGAGGCTTCCGATCATATTTCGCATCGCTTCATTTCTGTGCGCCGCAGAATGGCCGACGACGCAGCTGGTTTCTTCACAGCCCGATTATGTCAATGGCGTTTACATTGACTTAAGGCAATAGTCTCCAAACAGCATCTATGAACTTGTCGTTCACTTTTAGCAGAATATCAGGCTGCACTTGGGATTCAGAGAGTCGTACACATATCAACCATAGAGGATAAGTGTACGCATCGTTCACACTGAGCAAAAGTGCGTCAAGCTGCCATTCGTTTCAGCCTGCGAGCCTCTAATTTGTTCAGTGCATGGATGTAGGCCTTAGCACTCGCAACAAGCGTATCCGGGTCTGATGATTGGCCCACCGCCATAATGCCTTGCCCTTTCAAGCGGACTGTGACTTTCGCTTGAGCATCCGTTCCACCCGTCACGGCATGAACTTGATAGAGGTCTAGCTTTCCATTGTGAGGAACAATGGCTTTGATCGCATTAAACACAGCATCGACCGGGCCATTTCCCTCATGCACGATTTCGTGCTGCTCGCCATCGACGTTTAAAGCAATATCGGCGGTTTGGGGACCAACAGAACCAGCCATAACCCGCAAGCTCTCAAATGTTATCCGTTCACCCATGGCCGAGAGCTGATCATCAACAAGGGCAATGAGATCGTCATCGAAGACATGCTTTTTACGATCAGCGAGATCTTTAAACCGCTTGAACGCCTCATTCAGGGCATCGGCATCTAATTCATAGCCGAGGCTTTCCAGCTTATCGCGAAACGCGTGACGCCCAGAGTGTTTGCCCATGACAAGGCTTGTTTTGGAGACACCCACATCCTCAGGTCTCATAATTTCATAGGTCTCAGCATTTTTCAGCATGCCATCCTGATGGATGCCACTCTCATGCGCGAACGCATTTTTCCCGACAATCGCTTTATTGAACTGCACCGGGAAGCCGGTAATCCGGCTGACCATGTGGCTGGCTGCTGAGAGTTTGCTCGTCTCAATTTGAGAGCCGAATGGCAGGTCATCACGCCGGACATTAAACGCCATGACCACTTCTTCGAGTGCGGCATTGCCTGCCCGCTCGCCGAGACCATTGATCGTACATTCAACCTGACGCGCGCCGTTCTGGACACCCGCAATGGAGTTCGCGACAGCCAGACCAAGGTCGTTGTGGCAATGGGTGGACCAGATCACTTTATCACTATCAGGAATCGTTTCGCGCAATTGCCGGATCAAACGCCCATATTCTTCAGGGTGAGAATATCCAACCGTGTCCGGAATATTGATCGTTGTTGCCCCACTTGTGATGGCCGCGTCGATACACTTGCATAGAAAGTCAAACTCGGTGCGCGTCGCATCTTCAGGACTCCACTCGACGTCCGGCACCAAATTACGCGCTTGCGCAACAGAACGCCCAACAGCCTCGAGCACGGCATTCGCGCCCATTTTAAGCTTGTGCTTCATGTGCACAGGGCTGGTTGAGATAAAGGTATGAATGCGCGGCTTGGCAGCGGAGCGGACAGCCTCTCCACAACGGTCGATATCACTAGGCGTCGAGCGCGCGAGACCGCAAATGGTTGCTGTTCTAGATCGGCGTGCAATCTCACTAACAGCTGCAAAGTCGCCCGCCGAAGCGGCCGGAAAGCCGGCCTCTATGACGTCTACGCCCATGCCTTCCAACAGTTCAGCAAGCGCCAGCTTTTCATTGTGCGTCATCGAAGCGCCGGGGGATTGTTCCCCGTCACGCATCGTCGTGTCGAAAATAATGATGTCTGATGTGTTACTC
>JBCCDF010000059.1:0-13311 GCA_039030935.1 Pseudomonadota bacterium
GCGCCTGCGAGGTAGAGGTCGCCGACAGCATCGAGTAGCTTGTGGCGGATAAATTCGTCGTCACTGCGCAGACCTTCTGGATTCATGATGACGTCGCCGTCAATGACGATGGCATTATCAAGCGACCCGCCGCGGGCCAGGCCGATTTTCTTCAACGCCTCAACGTCGCGGACAAACCCAAATGTGCGCGCAAAAGCGATGTCTCTCGCGAACAGGCCTGGTGCCATACGCATCGACATTTGCTGTGTGCCGATGGCTTCGGTTTCAAACTCGATTTTAGCACTGAGGGTCAGAATCTTATCTGTACTTGGGCTCAACCGGGCCAATTTGACTCCATCACGGACTTCAATCGTGTCCAAGATGCGAATGCGGCGACGCAGCCCACTTTGTCGCTTTATCCCAACCCCAAGCATCAGTTCGCAGAAAACGGCTGATGAGCCGTCCATGATCGGCACTTCCGGGCCGTCAATCTCGACCAGGAGATTATCAAGCCCCAGTCCAGCACAAGCGGCCATGAAGTGCTCAACCGTTGCCACACTGGCTCCGTCATCGCCGCAAAGGGTCGTTCCAAGCTGTAAGTCCGTAACGACATCAGCCTGCGCTGGGATCGCGGCAGTGCCGGTCAAATCTGTTCTTAAAAACTGAATACCAGTGCCTATAGCCGCGGGCTTGATCGTCATGCGCGCACGCGCACCGCTATGCACGCCGATACCCGCGCAGATAACACTGTCCTGCAGTGTGGATTGGTGCTCAATATGGCTTAACAGCGATGACTCCTACTTTTCAATAGAAACGCTGATTGGGGCTCGCTTCAACACAATGTGTATTGCGGTTTGTTACGAAAAAGCCGCCCCATTTGGAGCGGCTTTCATGATAATCTGTGCTTTTGGACCTAGTTATTCGCTGAGCGACGCAGGAAGGCTGGAATTTCCAGATCAGCATCGTCAAAATCGGCTGGCTTTGGATGATCGTCTGGAGACGAAATAACAGGTTTTTCGCTGGTCTCATTGTCAGCTTGTTCAGCCGCATCGCGTCGCCAACCGAACAGATTAGAGAACCCGGCGGGATTTTCATTATCCGCATGTACCGGCTTGGCGAGAACCTCTTCAGCCACAACCGTCTCCGTGCTTTCAACGCTCGGCATATGTGCTGGCGGTAGATCACGGGCAACAAAATCCGGGCGTGGGTCCGGTTCTGCAGGTGGTGTCTCTTCCAGAACCGCTTTCAGAAGTGGATTGACGATTGACGGTGTTGGGCTTGGCTCGGCCTCCGGCTTAACAACGGGCTGAACCTCTGCTTTCTGCCTGTCTTCGAGACCCGCCGCGACGACAGAGACCCGAATGCGGCCTTCAAGCTCAGCCTCAAAGGTCGATCCGATAATGATGTTTGCGTCTTGATCGACTTGGCGGCGAATTTCGTTTGCGGCTTCATCAAGCTCGAACAGCGTCATATCATAGCCGCCAGTAATATTGATCAGAACGCCTTTCGCACCGGCGAGTGAGACGTCGTCGAGCAGTGGATTGTCGATGGCACAGCGGGCAGCTTCCATTGCGCGGCCTTCGCCCTCGCCTTCACCCATGCCCATCATCGCTGTGCCCATGCCCTTCATAATCGTGCGCACATCGGCAAAATCCAGATTGATTAGGCCAGGCATGATCATCAGATCGGTAATCCCTTTGACGCCGCAAAACAGGACGTCATCGGCCATTCTGAAGGCCTCAGAGAAAGTTGTGCGCTCATTGGCGACACGGAACAGGTTCTGGTTTGGCACGACAATCAGGGTGTCGACGGCCTCTTTCATCTTTTTCAGTCCGCTTTCGGCGGTTTTCATGCGATGCGTGCCTTCAAAACCGAAAGGCTTGGTCAGGACACCAATCGTCAGAATGCCACGATCATGGGCGGCCTTTGCAATCACAGGAGCGGCACCTGTGCCTGTGCCGCCACCCATACCTGCGGCCACAAAAACCATATTCGCGCCGTCTAGGACTTCATTGATATCTTCTAAGGACTCTTCTGCAGATGCTTCGCCGATTTCGGGTCTTGCCCCGGCGCCAAGCCCGCGTGTTGTTTCCAGACCGAGCTGCACACGGTTTTGCGTTTTTGATCGCGTCATCGCCTGTGCATCTGTATTTGCGACGTAAAACTCTACGCCCTGCAGGTTGGATTCAATCATATTATCGACGGCGTTTCCGCCTGCGCCACCAACACCAATCACAATAATGCGTGGTTTGAGTTCTGTCGTCATATCTTACCGCCTTACGCTACGCGCCTGTCTACCGTTAAAGAGGACAATGCATCTGTTAACCTAAAAGACTGTTAAGCGAATGCGACTGCGGTCAGAAATTATCGCGTATCCACTTTAAGACTTTGGTAAACACGCCTCGCTCTCCGGGTCGACCGGCCAACACTGATGCTCCGCCAGCCCGCGACGTATCAGCAAATCCCTTGAGTTTGTATCCTATCAGACCTGCCGCTGTGGAAAAGGCCGGATGCGCGTAATTCTCACCTAAAATGTCAGCATCGATGGGGCGTCCTAGGCGAACAGGCTGTTTTAGCTTGAAGGCGGCGAGGTCACGTACGCCTGAAAGCTGGCTTGTGCCCCCGGTTAGAACGGTTCGCTTCGGTAAGATTGGGTTTAAATCACTGCTGACCAAGCGCTCTGATATGATCTCGAAGATTTCTTCAATACGTGGGAGGATAATCTCGCATAGTTCGGAGCGGCTCATCTTGCTGCCCATAAGGCGACCATCGTCGCCCAGTCGAGGTGCTTCAATGCGTTCAGCCATACCTGGACCTGCTGGATCCGCGCTACCATGAACCGTTTTCAAACGTTCAGCTGCGGCAAAGGTCGTTCCCAAACACTGCGCAATATCGCGCGTAATGTGATTTCCACCCACGCGGATCAGATCGAGCCATGCTGGCGCACCATTTAGGAAGACACCAATACTCGTAACGCCCGATCCGACATCAATGCAGATCGCGCCATTATCCACTTCATCCTCAATCATGCACCCTGACCCGCTTGCAACTGCGGATGGAACAATCTGATCCACGCTGAGATGAGCCCGTTGCACACACTCTTTGAGGTTCTGAACGAGACTTTTCGGGGCCGTGACCATATTCAAAAGCACTCTCAGACGTGAGCCGGTAATGCCGCTCGGGTGGCGGATATCATCGTCATCATCGATACCATACATGACAGGATAGGCCCCGAGCAGCTGGCGTTCTTCGAGATCGACCGTTTTCATGGCATCGGCCCAAACCTGCTCGATATCGCGCTGTCGAATCTCGCGCTCGGCAAACTCAATCTGGGCCTCCGCCAGGCGGCTATCGACTTTGGGGCCTGTAATACCCAGAATTATACTCTGAATTCGCTCGCCGGCTTCCCGCTCTGCGTCTTCAACCGCGAGCCGAATAGACCGCTCCAGCGCGTCCATGTCTGTGATCTTGCCTCCGTCGAAGCCGCGGCTTTGCTGACGTCCGCCCCCGATCAGGGTAAATCCAGCGCGAGACCCCGGCTCAATACGCCCAATCAGACAGGCAATCTTGCTGCAGCCAATATCCAGAGCTGCGATAAGTGAACCGGCTTTATCAGCTGTTTTGAGGGTCCCTCGGGTTTCCATACTAGCCATTCTGCTATGCTGCCTCTTCTGATGAGCGCCCACTAAGGGGCGTCATGACCATTTGTCCGTCGACACGAAGGTCAAGCGTTGCCACAGCGCGCGACAGGATCTCTCCGCGCTGATTCGCTTTGGCAAGATAGGTGATTGCAGGTGCCAAGCTCTCATCACTTGGAAGACGCACGACCATTCCAGATTTCAGTTGTAAGTCCCAGCGTCTCGTCGCAACCCGTTTTGCGATGTCGATTTCACGCACGAGGTCGGCCTGACCGACCAAAGCGCGATCAAGAGCCGGTATCGCTTCGGGGGCGCCTTCGCCCATTGTCTTGATAAGAGAGCGATGGTCGCCGGGGTTCTTGCGGGTCATTTCTCGACCCAGACTATCAATCACGGTCCAACGCTCGCCATTATACCAGAGAGCGGTTGCTTGGGCGGCATCTGCACGAATAATAACGGTGTCTGGCCACATGCGATACACGTTCACGCGTTTGACGAGGCCGGTCTCTTCAATCCGTTTGCGGATACGATGAGGGTCCGCTCGAAACATGTTCTCGCCGCGGTCAATCATCGCTGCAAGACGCACAGATCTTGAGGTTTCAGGAACATGCTCAAGACCGACAACCTCGATAACATCCACTGATAAGCCCACGGTCTGCGCCGTGGCATCCATCGCATTTCCCCACCGTTGTCCGGCCTGAGACAGTGACCCACCGAGCATTGCGGCCCCCGCAACAATCATTGCGACGACCATAACGAGGCCAAAAATCACCGAAGAGATCGGGTTGGGTTCGCCATAAACCTCAGGCTCTGGCGCAGATTTTCCGGCCTTTACCTTTGGCATGATGCATCCTCAATCATCCATGAAACAAGTTCTGGAAAAGACATGCCGAGATAGGCCGCCTGCTCTGGTACCAGAGAGGTTGGCGTCATGCCCGGTTGCGTGTTTGTCTCAAGGATCACTAATCTATCCTTTGCCTCGTCAAAGCGAAAATCAGAGCGCGACACACCGCGACAGCCGAGCGCCTTATGAGCTGTCAGGGCATCTTGCATTGCACGCTCTCTAACGCTCTCCAGCAAATCGGCAGGCACCACATGGGCCGAACCACCATCGGCGTATTTTGCATCAAAATCGTAAAACTCTCTTAAGGTTGTGATTTCTGTGACAGCCAGTGCGCGATCACCCATAACAGCTACGGTTAGCTCTCGCCCGGCGATAAACTCTTCGGCCATCAGATTATCACCATACTTCCAGTCTGGCCCCATCACTTCACGCGCTGGGCCGTTTGCCCCTTCACGCACAAAAAGCACGCCGAAACTCGAGCCTTCATTGACCGGTTTCACAACGTAAGGCAGCTCCAGAGGGTGAGCGCGGGCAACTTCCTCTCGCGTCACTGAAACATCGCGGGCGACATCGAGGCCATGGGCGGCAAACACAGCCTTCGATTTGATTTTATCCATCGCCAGTGAGGAGGCCAGCACACCGGAGTGCGAATAGGCCAAGCCCATGACTTCGAAGATACCCTGAACACAGCCATCTTCGCCCCATGGCCCATGCAGTCCATTCAGCACGACATCCGGTGCTGCGTCCTTTAGCTGGGCGGCCAAATCCCTCGTTGCATCGACATGAACGACGTCATAACCCGCCTCTTCGGCGGCTTCCGCCATAGCCTTTCCAGACACCAGAGA
The DNA here is from genome assembly GCA_039030935.1 of Pseudomonadota bacterium. Taxonomy (GTDB): domain Bacteria; phylum Pseudomonadota; class Alphaproteobacteria; order Caulobacterales; family Hyphomonadaceae; genus Henriciella. The sequence goes on from JBCCDF010000059.1 coordinate 5,307, forward strand.
GACCGGGCGTTCAGACGACCATCCGCCATAGACGACTGCAACACGCTTCATGAAAAGACTTTCATATTTCTTTGTTTCATTTCACCTTGTGGTCATCACCGCATCATGGTTGATGCGCCGTTAAAGAGGCAGGATTTGGTCGCGAATGCGTCTGAATCAGTGTCTTTTTTGTAAAGTGTATCTGCTGAAAAGAGGCGTTGTTCAGGGTCGCCTCAGTCCGGCTTACGACTGGAGTGAACTGACTTATGAAACGTGCCTTGATGGCAGGCCTTAGCCTGTTGTTGCCTTTGACAGCGACTGCGCAAACCACGATCACCGGAGAGACAACCGAAGAGGGCCAAGTCTATGTGCCCGCAGACTTTGAGCGGTTTGCACCACGCACCGCACTCGACCTTCTCGTCCAAATTCCCGGCTTCAATATCAGAGGTGGCAATGGTCAGAGAGGGTTTGGACAGGCTCAGGAAAACGTCCTGATTAATGGTCGGCGGATCACTGCTAAAACAACCAGTGCGACTGATGTTCTCCAGCAGCTCTCTGCCGACAATGTCGTACGCATCCTGATCGTAGAAGGCGCAGATCTCGACATTCCCGGTCTCTCCGGCCAGGTCGCGAATGTGATCACAACCGCTGAGGGTATTTCTGGCACATGGAATTACCGTCAGCGCTACCGCGAAAATTTGCGGCCTGTCTTTGATTGGTTCGACATTAGTGTGAACGGAACAAGCGGCGATGTGAAATGGCGTGCTAGTCTAAACTCCGAACCCGGACGTGGTGCGAATGCCGGACGTGAGAATATTACCGACGGTGACGGAAACCTGCTTCAGTTCAGAGAGGAGGATTTCACCTCCCACCGCACACGCGTCATTGGCGAGGTTGGCCTTGTTTGGGACCCTGCCGACAGCCGCGAGGCGAGCTTGAATGCCAGCTACGGTATCCGTGAAATCGATGATGAAGAGTTCAGCACGCGGTTCTTGCCAGATCGAACAGAAGAGTCGCGCGCGATCTTTACTTTTGCAGAGGATGAGTGGGAAACCGAAGTCAGTGGGGACTTTGCGTTTGATCTCGGTCCAGGGCGTTTGAAGCTGATCGGGCTACAGCGCAATGAAGACAGTGCCTTCACCGACAATTTCAAATTTGCCGCGAGCGATGGCAGCCTGACCAGTGACACGATTTTCCTGCAATCCATCTTCGAGAATGAAAGCATTCTTCGCGGCGAATACAGTTGGCAGGGTCAGAATAATCAAGATTGGCAGATATCACTTGAAGGCGTCTACAATCTTCTGGAAAGCGATGAGGAACTCTTAAGTGGCGATCTCTTCACCGCACCAACACTGGTTCCGGAAAGTGTCGACGGCATTGAAGTTGAGGAAATCCGAGCTGAAGCGTTCTTGACTCATGGTCGCCAGCTTCGCCCAAATCTGCGGCTACAGGCATCCATCGGCACTGAGTATTCAGAAGTCACGTCCGATGGACCAAACGCACAAACGCGAAGCTTCACCCGCCCCAAAGGATCGTTGGCGCTGTCATGGGAAGCCCGGGATAATTTGACGATCAATACAGAACTATCGCGCGAAGTTGGCCAGTTGAGCCTGTTTGATTTTGTACCTGACGTTGATCTCGATGATGGCGACAATCGCTCAGGCAATATCGACATTGTCCCGGACCAGACAACTCGCTTGGAAGTTCAGTTTGAGCGTGACTATTCCAAATGGGGCAATGTTACGGTGACGCTGTACGGCGAGCAGATTGACGATATCGTTGACCGGATTCCAATCATCATCACCGATGCGGACGGCAACACCAGCATTCGCGAAGCACGCGGCAATCTCGACAGCGCCACCCGCTATGGCTTTGATATTGCGGGTACATTTCTGTTTGATGCGCTCGGCTGGAAAGGCGCACAACTCGACTATGAGTTTGATTATCGTCGCTCAGAGCTGGACGACCCTATTACTGGGGACACACGCCGGATCAGTGGTGACAAATTCCGCTTCATTGATCTGGAGTTCCGTCAGGATATTGCGGGCACAAATTGGGCCTACGGATGGGAGATTGAGCAATTCTTCGAATCCCCAGTCTTCCGTCTGAACCTCATCGGCGCCGGCGAAAACGCACAGCCCTTTGGTGGAATCTTCATCGAGCACAAGGATATTTTCGGCCTGACAGGCAATGCGACGCTCGGCAATATTTTTGATCAGGATGACAATTTTACCAGGCTACGTTTTTCGCCTGACCGCAATGGGAACCTGACTCAGGTTGAGGATAGAAGCCGCAATTTTGGGCCTATTTTGACGTTGCGTTTAAGTGGATCCTTCTAGCAGTTGAGCATGAAGCGCGTGTTCCAAGCGCAAGCGGTTATCAGCGAGATAGCCACGCAGTCGTAACGTCGTTCCGCTCTCAAACTCGCAGACGCTATCGGCTTCGCGGTAGACTTCAACACTAGCGGTTGAGCGCCTAAGCGACCATGTGCAGCCGCCAGTCTCGCGCGGTGTTCGACCTTCAAGCTGCGCGGTGAAAACCGTGAACCCGCGAAATTCCGGGTCAATCCGATCAGCTTTTCTGACTTTATAAGCGCGTTTCTTCCAAATGCCGATATTCGCCTCGCGTGCTTGCTCTTCCGCTCCTAGCAGTTCGTGCCCTCTTGCATCCGTGTCGGGATACAGTCGAACCCTGACCGCGCCACTTTCGACCAGGGCCTTATTCACCCAAATCGTGCGACCTGCATCATCTTCGGTCACAAGATGAGCAAGAGCGCGGTCATAGCGATCACGGGTTAGGCCGGGATAATACAGGCGAACACGGCGTCCCATAACAAGGTCTTCGAGCGCGCGAGCGGATTCTTCGGCATAGATCTCTGGGTCACCGTTTCGGACCCGCAGGACGGGCGCTTCAATGCTGACGAGCCGGATGCTTTGGCCAGTGTCGAGGACGAGGGAGTCCCCGTCAATAATGCGAACAACGCGACCAATCTCGCCGCGTTCCATATCCGGCAGCGGTGTCGTCTGCCCACAGGCGACGAGCAAGCCCGATAAAAAGAAAACACCCCACCTTAAAAACAAAGTCCCGACCTCTCAGTCGGGACAGTGTAGTCAGCTTGTCACCATCGCGAAAGCCCGCGAAGGTTTTGTGTCTATTTTGGGTGGCAGATGACAGGCATCCACGTGTAGCCCTTTACAAACGAGCCTGATGTCAGGCTCGGATCATCCAGCACTTCAATATGGGAGAACCGCTTCATCAGCTCTTCCCAAAGAATGCGCAACTGCATCTCACCAATACGGTTGCCGAGGCAACGGTGAATCCCAAACCCGAAGGATAGGTGGTTGCGGGCCTGTTTGCGGTCGATGATGACTTGGTTGGGATCTTCATCCCAGAACCGCTCATCGCGATTGCCTGACACGTACCACATCGCGATTTGATCGCCCTTCTTGATGGTCTTCCCATGAAGATCGACATCTTCAAGAGCGGTTCGGCGCATATACGCCAGTGGCGTTTGCCAGCGGATGACCTCTGATACCATATTCGGGATCAGGCTCTGATCCGCTCGTAGCTTATCATATTCTTCCGGGAACTTGTTCAAGCCAAGAACTGACGCGGTCATTGAGTTCCGCGTCGTGTCATTGCCACCAACAATCAGTAGAATGACATTCCCCAGAAGTTCTTGCGGAGACATGTCTTTTGTCTTCTCACCATGCGCCAGCAGGCTGATCAGATCAGGCTTTAAGTCACGTTGTTTGCGGTCCTGGAACTGGCCCATAAACGACATTAGGCATTCCATCAGTTCAGCACGCCATTGTTCCTCACCGCCTGGGCAGACGTCCGGATCATTCATACCCGTCGAGACATCCGACCAGCGCGTGAGCTTGCGGCGATCTTCAAACGGGAAATCGAACAATGTGGCGAGCATCATTGTTGTCAGCTCAATTGAAACAGTATCGACCCAGTCAAAAGGCTCATTAACCGGGACTGTATCCAGCAGGTTTTGCGTGCGCTCGCGAATAATCGGCTCGTAAATTTTGAGCATGTTTGGTCCGACCGCAGGCTGAACGGTTTTACGTTGCTCTGAATGGCGAGGCTCATCCATCGCAATGAACATGGGAAGCTCAAAATCTTCTATCGGTGGTCCAAGGACGATACCGCCATGCTCCCAACTGGACGAAAAGCGCTTATGGTCGATGTCGATCGCCATGATGTCTTCATAGCGTGTGACAGACCAGAAACCGCCCGCAAAACTGTCGTCAGTCCAATGCAGAGGGGCTTCATTACGCATTCGCTCGAACCGGTCCCAATATTTTCCTTGCCGCCAAACTTCCGGGTCCGTAATATTCAGATCATCAATGCTGACCTCGTGCGCATCCGGGACGTGGCCGCCAAAAGATGTGTAGAGCTCGTGCAGAGGGGGCCGCGGTGTGATGTGCGGGCGCTCCAGATTGTGAATGAGTGTGCCGGTGGAATCAGCTGCTGCCATCGTAGCCTCCAGTAACGCGATCTCGTGTCGCTTTCTGCCTATGATTGAAGAATAGCACACATACTTTTAAAAAACCATGACGCCGGCGTCATTTTTTTAAAATTCTTCAGAAATCATCAATTATGCCGGGTATCGCTCGTTGCGGGCGTGGAAAATGGCGTCTTCGAGTGCCTTTTTCAGGCTCTTACGTTCGCCCGGCGTCAAAAACCGCCCGATGACCCAAGCTTGTCCGCGATAGGCGATCTGAAGTTCGCTTGGAGCACGCTCTGGAAATTCGAGATTGACTCGCGCAAAGGCGGTTGGGATTTGCGCGCTCTTGGTTTTCCGTCCCGGCTCTTCATGGACGAGATCAATCTTATCCGTCGTCACTTTAACCCGCGTGACTTGACGTTGGCTGCGCTGGCTAAAGCGAAAGCAGAGATAAATCAGAAGCGCGTCCAGCCCGAAAAACCCTAGGACAGGAAACGCTCCCATCGACAAGAACATCATCCCGGCCAGAAAACTCACACCGCCAACAATGCACATGACGATCAAAAAAGCCCTTGGGCTAAGCGACCGATTTGGCGTCAGCGTTGCGTCAAAATAGATTTTTTCTGTTCTAGACGTCATACAAAACCTAAATCAGATGGTGAATATGCAGCAAAGCTGACCTTGCGTCGCACCTTTGTCATTCTATCCTCTAATTCTCAATGACTGAGTCGAGCACAAAGAAAAAACGAAAACGCGCACCGCGGACCTTTGGCAAAGAGAAAGCCGGAGAGCTATTTGCGCGCCTGTCGACCGAACGACCCAACCCGCACACTGAACTCAATTTTGTAAATCCCTATACGCTTGTCGTCGCTGTCGCTTTGTCGGCGCAGGCAACCGATGTCGGGGTGAACAAGGCGACCGAAAAACTCTTTCAGATTGCTGACACGCCCGAAAAGATGCTCGCCCTCAGTCTGAAAGAAGTTGAGCGCCATGTCAAAACGATTGGCCTTTGGCGTAACAAAGCCAAAAACGTCATTGCGCTGAGCCAAATGATTATCGACGAATTTGGTGGCGAAGTGCCTCAAACGCGCGAAGAGCTACAGCGCCTCCCCGGTGTTGGACGTAAGACGGCCAATGTGGTCCTTAATGAGGCCTTTGGACAGCCAACCATCGCCGTTGATACCCATATCTTCCGTGTCTCCAATCGCACAGGTCTCGCGCCGGGAAAAGACCCCGATCAGGTTGAGGACAGTCTGGAGCGAACCACACCCGACCGGTACAAACTCGGGGCTCACCACTGGTTGATCCTGCATGGACGCTATACCTGTGTCGCGCGTAAGCCAAAATGCTGGGATTGCGTCATCTCCGACCTTTGCCGCTTCAAAGAGAAAACCCCAGATCCCGCAACGACCTCCTCACTCGGTCCCAAACGCGCACCCGCGAAGAAACGTCAGACCGAGAAAGCGGCCTAACGCGACCCAAACTGACGCTCGGTCAGTCCTTTCGTCTTCTGCAAGAGAGGTTAGTCTACCTCAATGGATATGACACCTAACCCAGCCCTCGAACCGTTCCGCGCGGATGTCCGCGCTTTCTTTCAAAACGACTTTCCAAAAGACATCCTCGCCAAAACCGCAGTCGGTGGGAGCCTCACAACACCTGAGGTCCGCACATCTGAAATGGCGCTTGGCGCAAAAGGCTGGCTGGCGAGCGCCTGGCCAAAAGAGCATGGCGGGCCGGGCTGGACGCTAGAAGAACAATACGTCTTCGATGAAGAGCTTGAGCGCGCAGGTGTGCCAACCGTGACCCCGATGGGCGTGATCTATGTCGGCCCAATCATCTACACGTTTGGGTCGGACGCGCAGAAGAATAAATGGTTGGAGGGCATACGGTCTGGTCGTGAAGGCTGGGCGCAGGGTTACAGCGAACCCGATAGCGGGTCTGATCTGGCCTCTCTGCAGTTCTCCGCCATTCGCGAGGGCGATGACTACATCCTTAACGGGACAAAAATCTGGACGAGCGCCGCCCAGCACGCCGACTGGATTTTCCTTCTCGCGCGCACCTCGAAAGAGCCGAAGAAGCAACAAGGCATTTCGTTCATCTGCTGCGAGATGGACCGCGAAGGCGTCACGCTAAACCCGATTATCTCAATCGATGGCAAACATGCGCTGAACTCTGTGACGTTCGATAATGTCCGCGTACCGGTCGATTACCGCATTGGCGAAGAAGGCAAGGGCTGGACTTATAGCCAATATTTGCTCGGCCATGAACGTACATCATACGCGCGAATTGGCGGCAAACGGAAACAGCTCGCCCACATTCGCAATCTCGCCCGCGCTGAACCGACGGGCGGCAATACGCGCTTGATCGACGATGAGGCTTTCGCAAGAAAGCTGAACGATGCCGATATCGCAGTAGACGGTTTGGAGATGACCGTTCTACGCGTTCTATCCGCTGTTAAAGATGGCGGTAGTCCGGGCAAGGAAGCGTCCATCGTGAAGATCCTCGCCACAGAAACCGCGCAGCAAATCACAACGCTGTACCTCGACCTCGCTGCGGCTCACGGGCAACGAAAATTCGCCGATAGCGTCAGCGCAGATTGGACCGAGCATAGTGCCTATGCTGCGCCTGGAATCGCCACCTATCTCGGCACGCGCGCTCAAAGCATTTATGGCGGCACGAACGAAATCCAGAAGAATATCATCGCGAAACGGGTGCTCGGACTTTAGATTCAAAGTTTAACGACGACGCGAAATTTTATTCCTTCCCGCAAAATTGTACTTCACCTCCCTCTGCTAAGGACAGGGCGTAGGAAAACAGGTGTCCTGTGCGGAGTATGGCGGAACAATTCTTGGCGCGTGACGGTGGCAATGTCGCGCCAATCTTTGCGATTTGTCTCACGGCAATCGTTGCAATGATTGGGGCTGCGATGACGCTGAGCATGGATACGCGTGCGGCCCGTCAAATTCAGTATACGGTCGACGAGTCAGCCCTCACAGGCGCAACGGCCTTCATCAACAGCTCGCAACTCCACATCGAAAAACGGATTGCGGAAGCAGAAGAGCAAGCCCGTTCTTCCGCGGAAGATAATTCCGAATACCATTTGAGGGATTTTGAGGTCCTGTCTGTGTTCGACGACCCTTTTCAGCAATCCATCAAGATGGCGGTTGAGGTTGAGTTCCAGCCCAGTAACGTCGCGGCTGGCCTAACCGGACGCAATGCCAATGTTGATATTCGCCGTCGCGCAGTTGCCGAAGCTGTTCGCGGTTTTCCGCTGTGTATCCTGACACTCAGCACGACGGCGCGCGGGGTGCGCATGCTGACACCAAATACGCTTGCGGCCGAAAACTGCATCATCTGGTCAAACTCGACCACGAGAGACTCAATCTCTATGGCGCAACGAAATCTGGTCGCGCAGGGTATTTGTGCGGCCGGGGGTGTAGAAGGGTCTCAGCGCACAACACCCAGAGCTGAGACGAATTGCAAAGTCCTGCCTGACCCGCTTGAGGGCTTCCAAATCGACGCTGGCTCAACCTGCGATCATGATGATTTCAAAGCCAGACGAAAACGCGA
>JBCCDF010000060.1:0-13253 GCA_039030935.1 Pseudomonadota bacterium
GACGGCTTTGACGCGCTCTGACAGCAGGCGATTAGAGCAAGGTTTGCGCACGAAATCATCGGCGCCGATGTTGAAGCCGATCACCTCATCAATCTCCTCATCCTTTGAGGTGAGGAAAATGACTGGAAGATCAGAGGATTGGCGCAGACGTTTGAGAAGTTCCATACCGTCCATTTTCGGCATTTTGACATCGAGGATCGCAAGATCAGGCGGGCTATTGGTAAGACCGGTCAGCGCGGCCAAGCCGTCATGATAGGTTTTGACGTCGTAGCCTTCAGCCTCGAAAAAGATTTTTAGGGATGCAATGATGTTCTCATCGTCGTCTACCAGCGCCAGTGTCGTCATGGGTCAGCCTCCTCATATCGTGCCCGACGTGCCGGGAGCGATCATCAAGTGTCCTTGAACCATGGTTCGAGGACCGCTGAAAGCCCCGTCGTCTTGGAATCTAGTCAAATCAAGGCTTTGCGGCACGGGTTTGCGAGCAATAAGGCGATTTCGAGCCAAGCCGGGTTTACCTTGCCTTATTTGCTGCACACGCTGAAGTCGTGGCGGCGAATTTTCGTTCTTCACAGAATTGTGTTCGTGTTCTGGGGCATTCGTGCCTAAATAGGGCGTGTTGATTTCTGAACAGGAGCTGATGGGTTATGAGCCACGATGTGTATACACCGCCAAAAGTCTGGACATGGGATAAGTCAAGCGGGGGGCGTTTTGCCAATATTAATCGCCCGATCGCTGGGCCGACCTCTGAAAAAGAGCTGCCTGTGGGCAAGCACCCCCTACAGCTTTATTCGCTTGGAACGCCGAATGGGGTGAAGGTCACAGTCTTGCTTGAAGAGCTGCTGGAGAAAGGCCACTCAGGTGCGGAGTATGATGCGTGGCTGATCAATATTGGCGATGGCAGCCAGTTTGGCAGCGGCTTTGTGGATGTGAACCCGAATTCCAAGATTCCGGCTCTGATGGATCATTCAACGGATCCGGGCACACGCGTGTTTGAGAGTGGCTCGATCTTGTTCTATCTCGCTGAAAAGTTTGGGGAGTTCCTGCCGAGTGATGGGGCAGGGCGCGCAGAGACAATGAATTGGCTGTTCTGGCAGATGGGGTCTGCGCCGATCCTCGGCGGCGGGTTTGGTCACTTCTATGCCTACGCGCCGGAGAAGTATGAGTATCCAATCAACCGCTATGCGATGGAAGTGAAGCGCCAGCTGGATGTCTTGGACCGCAATTTGGCCGAGGGCGAATACCTCGCAGGCGATGAGTATAGCATTGCGGATATGGCTGTCTGGCCCTGGTATGGCGCGCTTGTGAAAGGCCTTGTTTACGACGCGGCCGATTTCCTATCGGTGCACGAATATAAGAACGTCATCCGCTGGACCGACCAGATTGCTGAACGGCCAGCGGTGAAGCGGGGCCGGATCGTCAACAGGACGTGGGGTGAGGAGCAAAACCAGCTGCTTGAACGACACGATGCAAGCGATTTTGAGGGCAAAGTCTAAAAGACTGAGCCAGGAGAGCCGATTTTTGCTGTCGTTTCATTGACGATCTTCGTTTAACTGAGAATTGTAAGCCTCAGTGATTTGAGGACGGCTTGATCCCATGGAGATGGTCAAGGCAAGCTATGAAGCTATAGGTCTGATCAATCAGGCGACTTCTACCGATGATGTCGTTCGCGTCTTCACGTCTCATTGCACCGAACTGGGATTTCCAACCGTCAATATTGGGGAGATCGACGCGCGTATAGGCATTCCGGGGCACCAGCGTCAGTTTTCCAATATGCCGCATGATTATCTCGAATATCGCAAGGCGCAGAATACCAGCTTGCATGATCCCGGTCTGATCCTCGCGCGACAGACCGCTCGTCCTTTTACATGGGCACACGCTCATGACCTGGCGGATCAAAAGGGGAGACGCGTTGTAGATGAATGTTGCGCAAATACGCACGCAGAAGGGCTGTCCTTCCCTATTCACAGCCCCGCATTTGCCTCTGGTTTTGCATCTCTGGGCGCTGATCAGGTTCCGGATGATCCCCGGATCATTGGTATGATCAGCGTCGTCGCGTCGACGGCCTATGCGCGGATGGTTGATTTTTTCACGTCAGAAGCGAGCAAAGTGGAAATCAGGCTTTCACCACGGGAGCGAGACGTCCTTTATGCCGCGTCTTACGGTCTGACGAATAAAGAAATTGCTCGCAGTCTGAAAATCTCGCCCGATACTGTGAAGCAGTATATGAGCACCGCTCAGCGCAAGCTCGACGCGCGGGATCGGGCTATGGCCGTCGCTCAGGCGATTAGACAACGCCTCTTGCCAAACTAAACTGCCATCCCCCCCATTTAGGGGAATGATGCAATGACACTAATTATGCGAGACGGTCTTCGTGGAGAGACGCACGTTGGAGGCGATATCGTTTGATGGACCTCGTGCTTATAAGCTGAATTGAGGTTTCATGTGGATCGAAAGACTTCAGTGACAAAGAGGGTGGTTCGCCTCTAAAGCCCCTTCATCTCTACCCAGTCACCTAGCGATGCGCGTTCGGTGTAGAGGTCGTTGACGGGGTCGTCTTTGTCGGGGATGCCGACGGCCATTCCGCACCAGACCATTTCGTGTTCGTCGAGCGCTAGAGCGTCTTTCAGGCTCGGTCGCAGGATGCCCCAACATTCCTGCATGCAAGTGCCCCAGCCGCGTTCTTCGGCGAGCAAAGCCAGCGTCTGCATCAACATGCCGGTATGGCCCCACTGGCCGTGGCCGACGCGTTCATCCAGAACGAAGAAGAGGGCGAGGGGTGCCTCAAAGAAGCGGAAATTGCGCGAAAACCACATCATACGCGCCATCTTGTCTTCGCGCGGGATGCCGACTTTGTCATACATCATTTCGCCGACGCGGAAGCGCCGTGCTTTTTGGGCGTCTGTGATGTAGTCGGGGTAGATTGGGCGGTCGGTGGGCTGGCCCTGTGGATTTTGAGCGAGCGTCGCGGCTGCCATATCAATGATCTTTTGCTTCTCGTCGCCCGCGAGCGCGATGACGCGCCACGGCTGTAGGTTGCCACCGGATGGCGCGCGGGCGGCGTCCTGCAGCCATTGCTCGACGTCGGCCTTGGGAAGAGGTGTCTCTTTAAAGGCGCGGGTTGAGATGCGTTGTTTGACGGCGGCTGAAACGTCCATTGGGGTGGCTCCGGTTTGTCTATCTTCGGTGCGACTTTAGCTTTTGTGATGCCAACGCATAGGGGTCGCGTTGCGGGACGTGGCGGTGGATCAAGGTAATTTTCTTGAGATTTGGCGCTAATTGTGCGTATTTGCGGGTGTATTCAAACTTGGGAGGGTTGGAATGCTTCGCTTTATCGTCGCCGTATGTGTGTTTGTTTTTGGGGTGTCTGTCCTCAATCAACTGAGCGCCCAGATTGATCAGCCGGTCACAGCCAAAGACCTTGAGGGTGAATGGGTCGCTGACGGCTATCAGTGCGATGGGCCGGCACCGACGCAGAGAATGGTCGTCAAGACGATTGGCTCTCGCATAATCATGACGAAGACACGAGGCGATCGATGCGTGCCATCCGGGCACCGGACATTTGAGGGATCACTTGTCGGTAATCAGATTAATGGTGTCGTTTATGTCTCAAATGGACCGAACCAGCGCCCGATCAGAACGATCTCCGCAAGCCTCACCGTCGTTTCTAAAAACGAACTGACCAGTTCTTTCGGAGCGTCCTATAAAAGGGGACGCGACGCGGAAGCTGAGCCGATCCCAGATGAGCTTGGCAAGATTGAAGTGACGGTTCGGCACAAGCGGACGAAAGACCCTGTGGTGTGGGAACGCCTGAGAGTTGTTCGTACAGACAATAGCCAAGAAGTCGGCAGTGCCTATCTCGGCCTGAGCTCGAAAGGGTTTGCCGCGTTCGAGGCTTTGCAACCTGGTCAATATCGTGTGTTTCTCGTCGGCGATAAATACGTCAAAGATAGTCAGGAAGCGATCGTCACGGTTGAGGCAGGCAAAACCGCGAAAGTGACGCTCAATCTGGATTTTACCTCGGTCAAAGTCAGAGGCAGTATCGAAGCCTTCAAAACCGGAAATAAGAGGGCGGCGCTCAAAGATGCAGAAGTCAAAGTTCTGTTTTCTGATGGCCACGAGGAAACTGCTCATACGTCCGAGCGTGGAATGTTCCAAGTCGAGTATGACAAAGCGCCGGACTTTTTCGTCTTTGAGATCACTCTGAAGTCGAAGGGGGGCGAGTTGGCCGTTGTGTCTCGGCGCGGGTTTGGCGGTGGTCCTGTCATATTGAGAACCAAACGCTTAGACATTGACGAGCCTGTGATGATGAAACGCGTCAGGTTCGACGCCAATGAGAAGCGGCTGTCGACATCTCTGACGCCAGATCGGAAGCTGGCGGTCGAGCATGGGGGCGCGTTTTACGTAAACATCCATGACGCGATGGTGTTCGCCCGTGATACGTTGAAGCTCAGAATGGACCACAAATTGCCTGTCGAGAGCGAGCTATGGAATACCCGCGCAACAGGAGCGTTTTATAGTTCGGGTCCAGCTGAAATAAAGATCGCAGCAACTGGCACTCATAGCCTTCGAACAAGCGGGAATTCGCCGGACAATCGCGAGTATCACGAGTTTGGACACCATGTGCATACAGACGCGGCGATGAGCGGTGAGAACAGGCTGCCGCCCCGCCCCGCAGGGAATGCCAACCATGGGGGCATTGATAATCTAAGTTCCTCTGATTCCTATGTTGAGGGGTTTGCAGAATTTTACGCCCTGTGGATCAATGGGAGTTCTGTTTACAGATGGGGAAATAACACCCGTTCAGATCTCGAGAACAATTTGCAGGACTTCCGTCGCGTTAAAAAGGATGCCAGCGGCAATCCCGTCCGCAATGCGCAGAACGGGCTGGTGTTTGAGACTGTTATGCGTGAGGAATTTCAAGTCGCAGCGCTGCTGTGGGATATTCTGGATAGTGCCGCCGATGCAGGTGATAATATCGATCTGACTGACCAACAGATGTGGGCGGTGATCAATCGTGTGCAAGTCTTTGATGTTCAAACGCTGTACAAGGAATTGAAAGGACCATTGGGCCGCCAAAAGACGGACTCTAATGCAGCGTTGGGTGATGTTGATGCCTTATTTGTGGCGCATCGGTTCTTTTCTGACACAAATGGTAATCGCCAATATGATGCGGGTGAAACGATTGGGGTTGCTGACTTCTACCATACGCGCGGGAGCAATTTGATCCGCCAACAGATACCGGCGCCGGAGAATTCTGATCTTGAGATTATACTTCCTGAGGCGGGCGATGATCCGGTTTTTGTATTCATGGAACTGCGCTATCCGGATGGTCGGCTCGTTGATTTCGGGACAAGCGAATTGCGCGATGGGCGACTGTCGCTTGATATTCCTCAGAATGCGGAGTCTCTGATCATAGAGCCAATTCTGCCCGGCTATGAGGTGGAGCCGATTGAGATATCGCCCGAGGCCTTCATTACTGCTTATGAAGCAGCCGTGATCGCGGACAGTGACATTGCGCTGAGAGTTGAGCCGGACGTAACAGTGATTTCGATAGAGCCTGCCACTTCACCTGAGTTAGGCCGAGACCAAGATGGACTATGGATGAACTGGACCGGACCACAGGGCATGAGCTTTATTCTGGCAGAGGGGGCTGCACGCTCTCCGCTGATCCCGGCAGATGGTGAGGTTCTCTACACCGGCTCCGACCCTTTCTTTTTGATCAACACGATTGAGGACTATGAGGCTGTTCGCTTTTTCTCTGTCTTTGTGACGGATGGCGTGGGCGTCTCGGTGCCGCTAATGTTTACATGGCCGACGGAGTTGACGGATGACGATGATGGGCTGCCGTGGTGGCTGCTCCTGATTATCGGTCTCCTCTTGGCAGCGACGATGCTCTGGTTCTTTGTCTTCGGGCGTCGAAGGAAAGCTGAGGAAAAAGACGTAGTTTCAGGCGAGTGATAGACGCTTGGAGTGAGCGTTTTAACTAAGCTTTCACTATAATTAGGTCTCTCTTCAGTGAGGAGAGGAGCCGCACTGATGACGTCTAAATGGGCTGCTGGAGCGATGTCGTTGGCCGTTGCGTACTTTGCGTATCATGCGCTTGCCGGTGAGCAGGGGCTTGGCCAATGGACGGATCGGCAAGTGGAACTCGTCGAGAAAAAGGCTGAGTTAGACACACTTCTGGCTGAAAATGCTGCACTGCAAAAAGACATAGCTCGTCTCATGCCAGGGCAGGTTGATCCTGATTTGGTAGAGTATCTCGCCCGTGATAAGTTGGGTTTTGTCTACCCAGACGAAATTATTCTCATGGATGCGCCCGACTGATATGCGATTACGCATATCTAAAGGACTCGACGTCGCGCTATTTCTTCCCTTAATGAGAACCGTGACCAAGGGGAACATCTGTAGGGAAATCGGGTATGGCAAAAGCGTCGACAAGCCGTAAGGCAGCGAAACCGAAGCTGAATGCAGAAGAAGCGCTGCGGTTTTATCGTGAGATGCTCCTCATCCGGCGCTTTGAAGAGCGCGCCGGGCAGCTTTATGGCATGGGTCATATTGCTGGTTTCTGTCATCTCTATATCGGGCAGGAAGCGGTTGTGACCGGGATGCAGGCCTGCCTGAAGGATGGCGATCAGGTGATTACCGGATATCGCGATCATGGGCATATGCTCGCCTGTGGAATGAGCCCAAATGGCGTGATGGCAGAACTGACCGGACGCGAGGGTGGCTATTCTCGCGGCAAAGGCGGATCAATGCACATGTTTTCGCGAGAGAAGAATTTCTTTGGCGGACACGGCATCGTTGGGGCGCAGGTGCCGATCGGGTCAGGACTTGCTTTTGCGAACAAATATAAGGGCAATGATAATGTCTGTCTGGCCTATTTTGGCGATGGGGCCGCCAATCAGGGACAGGTCTATGAGGCGTTTAATATGGCCTCGCTTTGGGACCTTCCGGTCGTTTATGTGATTGAGAACAATATGTATGCGATGGGCACGAGCGTTGAACGCCACGCCTCTGAGACAGAGCTGTTCAAGCGCGGGATTTCCTTCGAAATTGAAGGTGAGGAAGTCGATGGCATGGACGTCTATGCAGTTAAGAAAGCGGGCGAGAAGGCGGTTGAATATGCGCGCTCTGGCAAAGGGCCGTACATCCTTGAGATGAAGACATACCGCTATAGAGGCCACTCGATGTCTGATCCGGCAAAGTATCGTAAGCGCGAGGAAGTCGACGATATCCGCAGCCATAAAGACCCGATTGAGGGGCTCAGAGGGCAAATTATCGATCAAGGCGTTGCGAGTGAGGATGAACTGAAGGCGATGGATAAAGAGATCCGCGCCATCGTGAAAGAGTCGGCCGATTTCGCTCTGGAAAGTCCGGAGCCTGATCCGAGTGAACTTTGGACAGACGTTTTATTACCAGTGGAGGCTTAAGGTATGGGTGCGCATTTTGAGATTTATGTGGCTGATGTTGAAGCTGGGAAGGCTTTTTACGGCGGGCTGTTTGGCTGGACGTTTTCTCCGATGGAGGGCGGGGAAGCCGCGAATTATTTCCTAATTGAAGGTGATCATTTCGGAGATGGCCTAACGGGCGGCATCCTGCAGCGCCCGGATACGCCGCATCCTGCGGGGTCTGCTGTGCGTGGTGGCACCGTGACGTTTGATGTGAGCGATTGCGATGAGCGTTATGCTTGGGCTCTGGCAAATGGCGGGTCTGAAGCCCTGCCGCCGACGGATTTTCCGGGCGTTGGGCGCTGCGCTTATGTTGAGGATGGCCAAGGCAATATTGTCGGCATGGTTGTGCAGGCTGAGGAAGGCTAATGGCCGTTGATATTCTCATGCCTGCCCTGTCGCCGACCATGGAAGAGGGGACGCTCTCGAAATGGCTGAAGGGTGAAGGGGACTCCGTTTCGGCTGGTGATGTCATTGCTGAAATTGAAACCGATAAGGCGACGATGGAAGTTGAGGCGGTCGATGAGGGCGTGCTGGCGAAAATCCTGATTGGTGAGGGCACTGAAGGGGTAAAGGTCAATGAGGTGATCGCTGTGCTGGCGGAAGATGGCGAAACTGTTGAGGATGTTGGGAACGCTCCACTGGAGCGCTCGTCCCAAGACACGACCGAAGCGCCAGTGACGGGCAATGATGAGGGGAGCGAGCCTGCTGCTGCGCCTATTGAAGCTCCGCCTGCCGATGCGTTGACAAATCCGGACGTGCCCGAAGGCACGAGCTATATCAAAACCGCCGTTCGCGATGCCTTGCGCGACGCGATGGCTGAAGAAATGCGCCGCGATGAGAGCGTTTTCGTGATGGGAGAAGAGGTCGCTGAGTATCAGGGCGCCTATAAAGTCACCCGTGAGCTTCTGCAGGAGTTTGGCAGCAAGCGCGTGGTCGATACACCGATTACGGAGCACGGGTTTGCTGGCCTCGGCGTCGGGGCGGCCTTTGGCGGATTGAAGCCGATTGTCGAGTTCATGACCTTCAACTTCGCGATGCAGGCGATTGATCAGATTATCAATTCAGCGGCGAAGACGCTTTATATGTCTGGTGGGCAGATGGGCTGTCCGATTGTGTTTCGAGGACCGAACGGGGCGGCGAGCCGTGTGGGTGCGCAGCATTCTCAGGACTATGCCGGATGGTATGGCCATGTGCCGGGGCTGAAAGTGATTGCGCCGTATGATGCGGCCTCGGCCAAGGCGCTCTTAAAGTCGGCGATCCGTGACCCGAATCCGGTCGTCTTCCTGGAGCATGAATTGCTCTATGGGCATGAGTTCGATGTGCCGGACTTGGACGATTATACGCTGCCGATTGGCAAAGCGGCGGTCGTGCGTGAGGGCAGCGATGTTACGATTGTGGGCTATTCGCGCATGGTCGGGTTTGCGCTTGAGGCGGCAGAGACTTTGGCGGAAGCCGGGATTAGCGCTGAGGTGATCGATCTGCGCTCGATCCGTCCGCTCGACATGGATACGATTGTTGCGAGCGTGAAGAAGACAAACCGCCTCGTTACGGCCGAAGAAGGCTGGCGCCATATGGGCGTTGGTGGAGAGATTGCAGCAAGCGTGACCGAGCTCGCGTTTGATTATCTCGACGCACCGCCGCTGCGGGTGACGCAGAAAGACGTGCCGCTGCCTTATGCGGGCAATCTGGAGGCGATGAGTCTTCCAAATGCGGGCGATATTGTGGCGGCGGCGAAGGCTGTTTGTGAGGGGATGTGATGCGGCAGTGCATTGTTAGCTTTGCCTTTTTGCTTCCGCTTTCTGCCTGTTTTTATGCAGGTGGATCGACTGAGAATGCTTTCAAATGGACCGATGAAGGTCTGTTCGAGATATCATGTAAGCTTGAGCGTTCGGGGTCCACGAACCAAGCCTTCGTTCAGAGTGATGGCGGTTTAAAAGCGATTGCTGGAACCCTTTGTGGAGGCGATTACGACCTGAGAGATTATACCTCAAACACATACACCTCGACCGGGAAGCCGTTCCGATATGACGCCCAAATTAAGTTTAGTTGCGACCCTACTGACGCGGTTCTTAGCCGAGCGGAAAAATTGAGTATTAATAAGGTTTGTGCAGGCCTGTTTGAGAAGGACGCAGCATAATGTCGATCAATATCACAATGCCTGCGCTTTCGCCGACGATGGAAGAGGGGACGCTGTCGAAGTGGCTCGTCGGGCCAGGCGATACGGTTGAGGCGGGCGATGTGATCGCTGAGATTGAGACCGACAAGGCGACGATGGAGGTCGAGGCGGTTGATGAGGGTGTGGTGGCGCAAATCCTGATCGAGGCCGGGTCTGAAGGCGTTAAAGTGAATGAGATTATCGCTGTCTTGGCCGAAGAGGGGGAGAGTGTTGATGATGTGAAGGCGGCTCCAGCGGCGCCAGCTGCGAAGAGTCAGCCGGAGCCTTCTGAAGAAGAGGCGAAAGCGGAGCCTTCACCTCCGGCTGCTGAGCCGCCGACGGCAAAACCAGCTCCGACGAAACTGGCCAGCACCGAAGTTGATGGCGACCGGATCAAGGCCTCTCCTTTGGCTCGGCGGATTGCCGGACTTGAAGGCATCGATCTTAAGGCGCTGAAAGGCAAAGGCTCGGGCCCGCATGGGCGGATTGTGAAGAAGGATGTTGAGGCGGCGGCGCGCGATGGGGTGGGGCAGGCCAGTGCCGCGCCTGCTGCGAGTGCGGCTGCACCAGCGTCGTCTGATGGGCTGATCCTACCGCAAATTCTCGATGACCGTGTCTATGACCCGGATAGCTATCGCCTCGAGCCGCTGGACGGGATGCGCAAGACCGTCGCCAAGCGCCTGACCCAAAGCTTCATGCAGGTGCCGCACTTCCCGCTGAATGTGGATATTGCGCTGGATCGCCTGCTGAGTGCGCGCAAGGGCATCAATGAGGCCGCACCCGAGGGCGTGAAGATCAGCGTCAATGACATGCTGATTAAGGCGTCAGCGCTGGCGCTGATGGCGGAGCCGGACTGTAATGCGAGCTATAGTGATAAGGGCATTGCCTATCATAAGGCCGCGCATGTCTCGGTCGCCGTGGCGGTTGAAGGTGGCTTGATTACGCCTGTGATTTTTGATGCAGAGGAGAAGGGACTTGCGACGATTGCGGGCGAGATGAAAGACCTCGCGGCGCGGGCGCGGGAGCGGCGCTTGAAGCCGCAGGAATATACTGGGGGGACGTTCTCGATCTCCAATCTTGGCATGTTCGGGATTAAGTCGTTTGCCTCCATCATCAATCCGCCAGAGGGTATGATCATGTCCGTTGGCGCGGGCGAGAAACGGCCCGTTGTGGGCGCGGATGGCGAGCTAAGCGTTGGGAAAGTGATGACCGTAACGCTGACCTGTGACCATCGCGTGATCGGCGGGGCCGAAGGCGCGCGCTGGCTCGCGGCGTTCAAGCGCTACGTTGAGACGCCTGAGAGTATGTTGCTTTAACAGACCAGAACAGCGCTCATCCTGAGCGAAGTCGAAGGATGAAGCGCGGCGTGTTCTGGTCGTCATGGATAGACATCCTTCGACTTCGCTCAGGATGAGGTCGATTTTGAGAGTAGGACTTTGAGTATGACTGACTTTGACCTCATCGTGATTGGCTCCGGGCCGGGCGGGTATGTGGCGGCGATACGCGCGAGCCAGCTCGGTATGAAGACCGCGATTGTCGAGAAAGAGAACCTCGGCGGGGTGTGCCTGAACTGGGGGTGTATCCCGACGAAGGCGCTGCTGCGCTCAGCCGAGGTCTTGCATCTGGCAAAGACGGCGAAGGATTACGGGTTGAAGGTCGATAAGGCGGACTTTGATCTGGACGCCGTCGTCAAGCGGTCGAGGGGCATTGCAGCGCAGCTTTCGGGCGGTGTGAAGCACTTGATGAAGAAGAATAAGATCACGGTGATTGATGGCATAGCCCGCTTAAAAAAGGGCAAGGGCACACCGGATGTCGTTGTGAAAGACGCCAAGGGCGCCGAGAAGACCTACACGGCGAAACATGTCCTGCTCGCGACGGGTGCACGGGCGCGGGCGATCCCTCAAGCGGGATTGGAACCGGATGGCAAGCTGATCTGGACCTATCGGGAAGCGATGGTGCCCGATTTGATGCCGAAGCGGCTTTTGGTGATTGGATCCGGCGCAATCGGGATTGAGTTTGCGAGTTTCTATAATGAGCTGGGCTCTGCCGTGACCGTGGTTGAGGCGGTGGACCGGATCTTGCCGGCGGAGGATGCGGAAATTTCCGCCTTTGCGCACAAGGCGTTTGAGAAGCAGGGCATCACGCTGAAAACCGCGGCGCAGGTGAAGGGCCTGAAAAAGGGCGCGAATAGTGTCACGGCTGAGGTCTCAGTCGGCGGCAAGACTGAAAAGATCGAGGTGGATCGCGTGATCCTCGCTATCGGGATTGTGGCGAATTCAGAAGACTTGAGCCTTGAAGAGTTGGGCGTGAAGCTGGATCGCACACACGTGGTTGTTGATGGGTTTGGGCGCACAGGCGTTCAGGGGCTGTACGCGATTGGCGATCTCACGGGCGGGCCGTGGCTGGCGCACAAAGCGAGCCATGAAGGCGTGATTTGCGTTGAGGCGATTGCGGGCAAGAATGACCTGCCGCATCCGTTTGACGCTTGGAATGTGCCGGGCTGTACCTATAGCCATCCTCAGGTGGCGAGCGTCGGCCTGACAGAGGCGGCGGCGAAAGAGACGGGCAAAAAGATCAAGGTTGGCAAGTTTCCCTTTATCGGGAACGGTAAAGCGATTGCGCTTGGCGCGGGTGATGGGATGGTGAAAACGATCTTTGATGCGGAAACCGGTGAGCTCTTAGGGGCGCACATGGTTGGTGCGGAAGTGACCGAGCTGATCCAAGGCTATGTCATCGCGCGTGAGGGTGAGCTGACCGAAGAAGACCTGATGCACACCGTCTTCCCGCATCCGACATTAAGCGAGATGATGCATGAAGCGGTGCTGTCGTCCGAGGGCCGCGCGCTGCATATCTAGGAACGGGTTTCAGCGCTGGTTTATGTCTCATCCTCTGGTATTTCGATCACGCAGCAGGTGATCGGTCTCATATCTGAATTATAAACACATGTGCGACGGAACTCCTCAGGCTCAAAGTCGAGGATGTAGAGTTGGCCGCTGATCGCTTGAAAGCTGACATCGCATTGGCCGATCACTTGTCTGACAAAGGTCTCAGGATCGGCGATTGGATTACAGAATTTGAGCGAGACTTGGCCCGGCTCGACTCTGTGATTGTATTTCAGGAACTCGCCATGAGGGTCTTCGTCGTTGATTGTGCAAAGACCAGCCCTGTGAAAATAAAGGCCGCCGCCGCCTCTCGCATAGGGCGGCTGGTGAAGGACGGCATACGGTTCATCGCCCTTCATTTTTGCAGGGTAGGGTGAATTACAGGCGGCCAGGCCAATCGCAATGATAAGCAAGAGCGGCGTCGCGTTGAGCAGGCGTATCAGTGTTTGTTTTCGTTTCATGTCTGGTTCGATAGATTGGGTTATCCTATATATTAGTGATTATTCACTCGCAAACTGGATTTGTCAAGGGTGCCTTCGAAAGGGGAAGTGAGATGTATGCGATTTGGGAGATATGGCCCTGAGCAGGATAAGACGTGTCCGACCCGAGCGAGCTATCTTCGAGGCGTGCGGTATGTTTAGTAAGAGAGATAGTTTTCGGTCGGTCGTGCCCGCGATGCATAGCTGACCTGCACGCTGCCATTTGATTTTGGACCCCGGCCTTGCCACATAGCGGCCCTCATGTGATGGAGGCCGCAGATGCAGC
>JBCCDF010000061.1:0-13204 GCA_039030935.1 Pseudomonadota bacterium
AGCAACCAGTCGAGATAGTTGCGAACGACTGTGCTTTCAGCCGACATTGGGCTCATCTGACGTAGTTTTTTGACTTCTGCATCGGCCTTTGTGCGGGCCTCTTCAGACAGTCCGGTTTCCTTAATCTTGGCTTCCAGCTCAGCGACTTCATCGCGCTCGCCTTCATCGCCTTCACCGCCAAGCTCGCGCTGGATCGCCTTCATCTGCTCGTTTAGATAATACTCGCGTTGAGACTTCTCCATCTGACGCTTGACGCGGTTTTTGATCTTCCGCTCCATCTGCATCATGCCGAGCTCGCTCTCCATCAAGGAGAGAATTTTCTCAAGACGGGCTTTCGCGTCAGGCATTTCCAGAAGCGCCTGCTTATCGCCGAGTTTAACTTGCAGCTGTGCAGCAACGGCATCAGCCAACATACCCGGATCGGTCAACTCGCCGATGGTGCTGACGGATTCCGGTGGAATTTTTCGGTTGAGTTTCGCATAGTTTTCAAATTGCTCAATCACGGCGCGCAGAAGCGCTTCGATCTCACCGCCTTCAGCGTCAATGACCGACATTGTTTCAACTTCAGCGAGGTAGTGATCGCCTTGGTCGATAAATGTCTTGATTTTCGCGCGGCTTGAGCCTTCGACGAGCACTTTCACAGTACCATCGGGTAATTTCAAGAGTTGTAGAATGGTCGCCGTCGTCCCGATCTCATGCACATCTTTCTGTGCCGGATCATCGGTCGCTGGATCGGTTTGTGCGACCAGCATGATTTCATTGCGCCCTTCTTCAACCATTTCGAGTGCGCGCACAGACTTATCGCGGCCCACAAAAAGCGGCGCCACCATGTCTGGGAAAACCACAATGTCCCGCAAAGGAAGCACTGGGAGGGTTTTTGTCGTCGTCATATCGAGACTCCTTTTGCTTACAGGCCCCGCTCAGCGGCGACCTGACACCGTCACCCTATTGTTGAATGATTCTGGTGTTTGTCTCATGTGATGCGCGAGGGATAGCAGTTCAACCGTAAAAGGCGGTTGAGCAGGCATCATTTTAAACCGGATCAAAAGTTGAGACGTTGCTGTTTTGGCAGGGAGATGCGGCCTCAAGCGCTAAGTGCTTGCAATCAGTCCTTCAAAATACGCAATCGTCTTCACCAACCCATCCCGCAGTGCAATCGTCGGTTCCCAGCCAAGCTGGCTTTTCGCGCGTGTAATGTCAGGGCGACGTTTCTGTGGATCGTCCTGGGGCAGGGGCTTATGGGTCAGTTTTGATTTTGAGCCCGTCAGATCAATCACATGATCGGCCAGTTCGCGGATCGTAAACTCGCCCGGATTGCCAAGATTGATTGGCCCCGTCATCCCTTCAGGGCTCTCCATCAGGGCGACGAGCCCGGCAACAAGATCATCGACAAAGCAGAAGCTGCGCGTTTGTTCCCCATCGCCGTAAAGCGTAATGTCCTCACCGCGCAGCGCCTGCATGATAAAGTTCGACACAACCCGCCCGTCATTTGGGTGCATGCGCGGGCCATATGTGTTGAAAATCCGGGCAACTTTGATGTCGAGCTGATGCTGGCGATAATAGTCGAAGAACAATGTCTCCGCACATCTTTTGCCCTCATCATAGCAAGAACGCGGACCGATTGGGTTCACATTGCCCCAATAGTCCTCCTGCTGGGGATGGACATCTGGATCACCATAAACTTCCGACGTCGACGCTTGCAGAATCCGGGCTTTGGTGCGCTTGGCCAAACCCAGCATGTTAATTGCGCCATGTACGCTGGTCTTCGTCGTCTGCACCGGATCAAATTGGTAATGGATCGGGCTCGCGGGACAGGCCAAATTGTAGACCTGATCAACTTCGACAAAGAGCGGGATCGTCACATCGTGGCGCATGAGCTCGAACCGCTTATTGTCCAGCAGATGGGCCACATTTATGCGCGCGCCTGTGAAGAAATTGTCCACGCACAGCACATCTGCGCCCGTATTCAGCAGCTTCTCACAGAGATGAGATCCGATGAACCCGGCACCGCCTGTGACCAATATGCGTTTCTCTAAATGCATCGTCTAAACAGGCCGCCCGACGCTGGTATAATCGAAGCCTCGTTTCGCCATGTCCGCAGGGTCATAGATATTGCGCAAATCAACCACGACATTGCCTTTCAGGGTCGACTTGACTCGTTCAAGGTCGAGGGCGCGAAACTGGTCCCATTCAGTGATGATGACAGCGGCATCGGCCCCATCAAGCGCCTCATATGGATTTGTCGCATAATCAATACCCTCCATCATATGGCTGGCTTCTTCCATACTTTCCGGGTCATAGGCTTTCACATGCGCCCCTGCCGCAATCAAAGCCGGGACAATATCTAGGCTAGGTGCATCGCGCATATCATCCGTGTTGGGTTTAAACGCGAGCCCAAGAACTCCAATCGTCTTGCCAGAAACATCCCCGCCCATAGCTGACAGTACCTTGTCCGCCATCGCCTTTTTACGCGCAGCATTCACCTCAACGACCGTGTCTACGATCCGAACAGGGCTGTCATAGTCGTCTGCCGTCTTGGTCAGGGCCAGCGTGTCTTTCGGAAAGCATGATCCGCCATAGCCGGGACCCGCATTCAGGAATTTCGGTCCGATCCGACCATCCAGGCCGATGCCGCGGGAAACTTCTTGCACGTTTGCACCGACTTTCTCACACAAATCAGCCATTTCATTAATGAACGTGATCTTCACGGCGAGGAAGGCGTTCGCGGCGTATTTGATCAGTTCTGACGTCCGGCGATTGGTGAAAACAATCGGCGTTTCATTAAGGTAGAGCGGACGATAAAGCTCGCGCATAACATCTTTGGCTTGCTCATCATCGGTGCCGACGACAACCCGGTCAGGACGTTTGAAATCACCGATCGCAGCACCTTCACGAAGGAATTCAGGGTTGGACACAACCGCAAAGTCCGCATCCGCACGTTTCTTGCGGATGATCGCTTCAACTTCGTCGCCTGTGCCGACAGGAACCGTCGATTTCGTCACCACGACTGTAAAATCCTGCATGAGATCTGCGATTTCTTCTGCTGCCGCGTAGACATAAGATAGGTCTGCATGACCGTCGCCGCGCCTTGAGGGCGTGCCGACAGCGATGAAAACCGCATCAGCCTGCGCAATCGCGTCTTTGGCTTCCGTCGTGAAGAAAAGGCGTTCTTCTTTGACGTTGGTCTCAACGAGTTTATCGAGGCCGGGCTCGTAAATCGGCATGATCCCCTCATGGAGGCGATCAATCTTGCCCGCGTCTTTATCTACACATGTGACGATGTGGCCGAAATCGGCAAAACAGGCACCACTTACCAGGCCGACATAGCCCGTTCCAATCATTGCAACACGCATCGCTTAAGCTTTACTCCACGAAGGTCAAAGATCGAGCGGATGCCTGCGCCCTTTTAGCATGAGGGTCAAGAGGCAGAAGCCTCCTACAAACTTGCAAGAATGTTGTGATCTCAGGGGCATGTAATGAAAACGAAAGAAATGGCGCGAGTGACGCGCCTGAAAACCAACCTGAAATCCATTTATTATCAATGACTTGGGTCGCCACTGAATACCGATTGTAGTGCAAAAAGTCGGCAATTTGTAGTGCAAACTGTAGTGCGCGTGCTCCTTTGCTAAATTCTGGGCTACCTGCTTGAGGCTTCTTTTAGGTGACGATGTCTTTCCTTAACCGATTGTCTTCGCTTTGCCCAATTTAGTGTGACTTGAACCGTATCGTTGAGATGTATTAATTGTTGCCCTCCTCACACTCTTCTACTTACTGACGACCAATATTCGTCGTTTCCGCCTGTCGACCTGCAATTTGCGCCTCCTCATGTGACGCGTTTGGGCATTTTGGCCAACAATAATCTACTATCAGAATGTGTCCCGACTTTCTCAAGTAAGTACATTACAGATACGCCAATACTCTTTCAATTGTACTGCGTTTCAGGTCGCCGGAAAGGGCTCGAGGTTGGTATGCATCCAGCACTTCTGTGCGCAATGGAGCAGCAACGCGAGGCGGGTCATCACTTTTACCAACAAAACAACAAAGAGTCGCCGTGAGGGCTGGCCTTGCCATGTTAGTTTCGTGAAATTCATTAACAGGCACGACGTACGAATCATTCTTTTTGAATATTTTTCGGTCGATCCTAGTAATATCACCGATAATTTCTGTCTTTATCAGACCAGACGAATGAGGCCCTTTTTGCTGATGAAACAACCGATAGTTTCCGCGAACACACTCCTCCCATACATACCTTACGTCCTCAAGTTCTCCGCAGATCAAGGTGCTTAGCACACCTACAGAGTGGGAATGGATAGACAGTCGAGGTTCTTGATAGACCCCTTGTCCAGGCAACCAAACGTGCAAGTACAACGGACCACCTAAGAACTCACCGATTAGGAGTCGGAAGAAACCGAGAGGGTGAGACCTAAAGTCTCTTAATTCCGCAGAACCAAGGATATCATCAGACAGTTCAGCCGAAGACCGTCTACATAACAGCTGCTCAAGAGCAAGATCTAACGATTCCTTAATGACACCCTCCGCCCATTGGGTGCAAAATCAATCTTCAGGCTCTAAGTAGCCGATTCGTCTCACAAGAGCCCGCCGACTTTTCCGATCTCCTGTACCTTCAATCTCGCCAGGAGCCGAACCATCTGTAAACCCAAGCACAGATGAGATGTCAGACAAATCCGCAACAATGGCATTAATAGCATTACCGGAAGCAACTTGAACGTTCACAGTAGTACTGAGTGCCTTTATGTTATTCAGCACTTGAATTGGATAGGCACCCCTTAAGAGTACAATAAAAAAATGTCCGGCATTGAGTTCTCGTATTAGCTGAGCCGCTCGTGCGGCTAACGATTGATCATTGCCGGTGGTTCTCAAGGTCCTGTTGTCTGAGCCTTCTGAAAATGCAATTCCAAACTGAGCCGCCGGTGCTCCAGTGGCTACCGCCCTAAACAGATCCTCGACTGCTAGTAGATTGAATGTGCCCTGCCCTGCGATCACTTGCGTTTCTTTGTCGAACACAAAGGCGACATATCTCAGCGAAATCTGACTATCCATCGTTCGCTAATCCAAACCGAAAACGTGGACTGATTTGCTTTTGCAGTTCGTATATCTTGATCCCAAATTTCTCATCGATCCAACCGCGAATTGGATCAAACTCATAGTATATCGAAAAATTAAGGCCCTTGATTTTGTCAGTCTCACTCAATTGGGTCACCGAAACACCGCAGTCGCGAATGCTCTCTACAAATCTATCGCCGTTCGTTAAAGGAAATTCAGTTCGCTGAAGGGACAATATGGCATTTCCAAATTCAATGATTGCCGACAAGTTTGAACCATTCGTCAAACAGTAGTAGCTCCTCAGCAAATGACCCGCCGCTTCCCACTGAGCCCCTGATTCTATCTGGGATAGTGCGCTGAGGAAATTATCTGAGTCTTGCTCAAAGTGTCTCCGCTCAAGTTCTGATATTTTCGAGGTATCAAAAACCGGCAGACTAAATGACCGGATCGACTGGAAACTTTTTTCGGGGGACTGCCAGAGAATATGCAGGTTGTCGTATATACTTGCGAGATGATTGATAAAAGCCTGATTTGCGCCCCCTAGATTTGAAATACTTCGCAGCACAAAAGAGGTGGTTCCAAAACGGAATTTTTCCACTGAGTCGAGATAAAGGGGACGAAGGGCGCTGATTTCGCTCATACTTGAAATACTTACGTTCCTTTAATTTTTCCCGACTGGCGGATTTGAAATCGGTGCGTATGGCCCTACAGGCACGTTGCCTGAGCCACCCAATACTTCTAAGCTGACGCGGGCAAATTTTCAACAGCGTCAAGTGGCAGCATGAGCGACAATGAACTAGCACGACAATGCATCGAACGGGCGCTGACACAAGCGGGTGAGCTCGTTGCGTCGAGGTACCACTCGACGATCTCTGTCGAGCGAAAGCTCGATGGGACTTATGTTAGCAATGCCGATCTAGATTCGAACGCCGTTATCCGAAAAGTGTTGCACTCTGCGTATCCAGAGACCGCCATGGTGAGCGAGGAGGACTTGGAAGCAGAGTCTGCGCTCGACCTCAGCAAAAAGCACTGGATCATAGACCCTCTTGACGGCACGGAGAATTTTCTTTCGGGAAATACACATTTTGGTGTCGCAATAGGATTGCGACAGTCAGGGAGAATACTTGTCGGAGGAATCTACAAACCCATCTCAGAGACTATGATTACATTCGGTGACGGTTTGAGCACACGTCACTCTCGCGAGATTTCATCGCAATTCAGAGAAATTAGCCATCTCTCAGAGGCTCGTATTGCCTGTATACCAACACGTAAAACGTTTTCTTCGAAATGCGTTCAGTTGGTCCGGACGAAATTGTATCTGAAGTCTTATAGAATGATCGACAATTGGGCCCCATCCTTGGATTGGTATTCTTTGTTTATTGGACGGATAGACGCGA
This sequence comes from Pseudomonadota bacterium, assembly GCA_039030935.1. GTDB lineage: Bacteria > Pseudomonadota > Alphaproteobacteria > Caulobacterales > Hyphomonadaceae > Henriciella. The sequence continues at coordinate 6,462 of JBCCDF010000061.1, forward strand.
TAGTCTCAATACGCGAGTCAACAGCCGATCACGGATATGATGCACAAATTGGAGAAGGACTGTTCTTCAAGAATTTCAGGGACAATGCTTTCGATAAAACAATTTCAATTCCGAGCAACGGAAAGACGCTCGTTCTACAAATTACCTCAAGGACAAACGGACTTATGAGTCGGATACAAGAGGAGTTAGGTTATGACTAACGTCGATAAACGCCTACCAGGAAGACGAAAAGCCTCAAGCCTTGAAATTAGCAGTTTCGCCGCGAAACTTTCTATATTGGCGATGGCTTTTATTGCGCTCCTTGGTGTTGTCGGTGTCGTAGTGGGGTTTTCCATCCAGGAGAACTCTCCCTTCTCCGGCGGCGTTTTTTTTTGCAGTTGGAGCATCTTTGTTGGCATACGTATTGACTGCGGCCCTGCATACTTGGTTTTCGGGTGCAGCAACGTTGCGCGCAATGGAAACAACCGTCGCCGACAAGGTCGGAGACGTTCTGAACAATGTTCAAAAACAAACATACAGTCTGATCGCTGGAGAATTCCCAAAATTTATACCCGTCACTTTTTTTGAGGCGACAAAGACGAGGAACGTTGTTTTCGAGGAAGAGATGATTGATGCAATATCTGAAAGTCGGCAATATTATTTTCGAGGCGTTACAGCCCGCCACGTTCCAATCTGGCTCGAGAGAGCTAATACTAAAGAGCTTCAGGTATCTGTATTCGTTTTGGATCCGAACTGTAACGATTACCTAGAACTTTACATCCGAGAAAAGCACGACGAGTCAAATAACCTGAGCTCAGAACAAATTCTAACTGAAATCGAAAAAGTACAGCGTCAGATTTATTACTCCCTGGTGGGATTATTTGATGCGCGGAAGCTCCACCCTATAACAATTAAGCTGCATCGTGGGCCGATTTTTTTCCGCAGCGAGGTTTTCGATAAAAAGTGTTTTGTTTCGTTATATGTTGATGCAATCGGAACCAACTATCCCACCACTTACCTCTATAATGAAAGAAGCGTTTTTTATCAGACTTTTCGCAAGGACATCACTCATTGCCAGCAACTAGCGTCTCCCTCTATCTCACTTACGTCTGGAACTAATGAAGAAGAATTGATCGGATTTCTGACTAAGATAGGGTTCTCCGGCAGCATTGAGGAACTTCGACAGGAATTTATTGGTTTCAAAGAAGCTTTCTCGCAGACATCTGGATAACTCTTTTTTGTGCACAGCGGGTAAAGCTATGACTATTTTGGAAAACGATTCCCGTAATTCGCTACCATTCTGGCCTAGGCCCGAGCAGGTCGCAGAGGTTCTCCATCGTACTAGCTCGAACGTATTGTGCATGGAGTTGAGCCCCACCGGTAGCCTGCACGCTGGCACTCTCCGACTTCTGATTTTCGCCGAGGAAGTTCGAGAACATGCCAGAGTCACTTATGGCATCTCGGTCGAACATGTAATTAGAATAAACGACTTAGCTCCAGAAAAGCAAACCTCTGAACCCCTGTCGCACGGACGAAAAATTGCAGCACATCATGTTGAAGAGCGTGCGTCAGCGAATCGACTTGAAACCTTGGAAGAAGAGCTACGCATGTTATACGAGGCAACCGGATGGCCCCTACCTTCATTGATAAGAGTCAGTGAAATATATCAACAAGATTTATTTCGGAGCCTTATAAGAGATTGCGCCTCCAGATCGGATTTGATTATTTCCATCTTGAGCAACTACAAGAAAAGCAGCGTTGGGCTTGTTTATCCCATATGCACATCATGCGATCGCATTCAGTATGGCTTTCCAAAGTATTTAGATAGCTCGGGAGCAGAATGGGTTTGCCCAGACTGTTCGGCGCCAAATACTTTTTCGTGCTCTAAATCACCAAAAATACTCACCTTTAAAGTAGAGCAGGCTTTAGCTTGGCAAATATTGGGGGCGTCTGTCGACCTTCATGGCCAAGACCACATAGAAGCGTTTAACGCGTCCTTAGAAATTGCAACTGCTCTCGAACTCAAGTTTCTGCCTTCGGCAGCCCGAGTTAACCTAGTATTTGATAGAATTCGAAAAACAAAAATTTCGAAATCATTGGGAAGTAATTATGGTCAAATCGATATTACCATTGACGATCTTGAAGGGCTTGTTTGTCGTTTGAAGAAAACCCCTTTTCATAGGCCCGTCTACATTTGAAATTGCTTCGATTTATTTGAGCAAGGAAACTAAATAGCCCCGCAGATGCGCAAGGCTGTTCGTTTTGAACATTCAGCGTTGGCCGCCTCCTATGACCTGCTCCCCAAACGGTATCCGTTGATACCCATGGATAATACCGCCAGAAGCCCTCGACCTCGTAGAGTGTTTTGGTAGTTTCAGAGAGGGTATTGCCCTCTGCTTCCGACAACTGCTTACCGCCCGTCAGGCTTGGCCATCCGCGTTGCGACTTGCTGCACAAAGTAGTCATAGCGCCGTTTGCCCAGCGCGTGCGCCGCGTCCCGCTCGGCCTCAGGCAAGGGTTCCATTCGGGTCAGCCAGTAGAGAACATATTGCGCGAGTGTTTCGGTGCAAAGACGCAGATCGGTTTCGATGCGATACTGCCGTACGTCAAACCTGTCGATTCGGGACAGCAGCTGTGCGTCGCGGTGCTGGACTTGATCTGGACTAAAATACTGCTCTAACGCTGTCTCAACAATAGCCGTCATTGTCGAGCCGTGGGATGCAGCCTCTATTGTCAACCGCTCCCAAAGCTCATCGGACACACGAATGTTGATCCTGTTACGTTTCATAGGTCACTGCCCCGGAATTACATCTTGATCGACTTCGTCGAGCGCCAGTGCGCGCCGAACGGCGTCGAGATGCTGAACCTCCAACGGATCAACGGGGTCATCGTGATTCTCCGGACCATCAGGCTTCTCGACGCTGCGCTCAGGGACATCCTCGCGCTCCAACTGGTGCCGCAATTCACGACCGGCATCTTCTTGCGTCGCTGCCGCAATGCTCTCGCCAACGTGCTCAGGCTCGGCGATGAGACCTGACCAATCCGACCGCGTCGTTCCAAGGGCAGTCTTGCCAATCGCAGGTGGCAACACGCGCGTTGTGAAGTTTCGGTCCTCAAAGTAGCGCAGCTTGTCGGCAAGAACCGGCGCTGCGCCGGACACCATGACCACTTCTTGGCTTGGCGGGAGTTGCATGATTTCGCCAGGGGTCAGCAACTGGCGCTGGGTTTCCTGACGCGAGACCATCATGTGTGAGAGCCAGGGGGCTAACCGGTGACCGGTATAGTTCTTCTGAGAACGCAATTCGGTCTTGGCCCCAAGCGCTTCGGATATGCGCTTGGCTGTACGCTCATCATTCGTGGCGAAGGCGACGCGCACATGGCAGTTGTCGAGGATGGCATTGTTTGGCCCGTAAGCCTTTTCAATTTGGTTGAGCGATTGGGCAATCAGAAACGCCCGCACACCGTAGCCTGCCATAAAGGCGAGCGCGCTTTCAAAAAAGTCCAGCCGTCCCAAGGCTGGAAATTCATCCAACATCAGCAGAACTTTTCGGCGACCTGAATCAGGCAGCGTCTCGGTGAGTCGCCTGCCAATCTGGTTCAGGACCAGACGCATCAGCGGTTTTGTCCGCGACAGGTCTGAGGGCGGCACGACAAGGTAGAGTGAGACCGGTCGCTCGCTATCGACAAGGTCACTAATCCGCCAATCGCTGGCGGAGGTCACCTCGGCCACCACCGGGTCACGATAGAGCGACAGAAAACTTAGCGCCGTCGACAGAACGCCGGAGCGCTCGTTCTCCGCCTTGTTCAGCAGTTCGCGGGCCGCTTGCGCAACCACGGGATGGACTGACCGTTTCCCATCCTCGGCGGCTATGTGTTTCGTATTCAGCATACGCGAGAGTGTTTCCTTGAATGGCCGTGACGGGTCGGACAGAAACGACGCACAACCTGCGAGCGTCTTGTCTTCTTCGGCGTAGAGAACATGCAGAATGACACCGACGAGAAGCGCGTGGCCGGTCTTTTCCCAGTGGCTGCGGCGCTCAAGCGAGCCTTCCGGATCAACCAGGATATCTGCAATGTTTTGGGCGTCGCGCACCTCATTCGGTCCGCGTCGGACTTCCATGAGCGGATTGTATCGGGGGGAACCAGCGTCAGTTGGATCAAAGCGGATGCAAGATCCGAGTTTTGAGCGCCAGCCCGATGTCAAATCCCAGTTCTCGCCTTTGATGTCGTGAATGACGGCGCTGCCGGTCCATGAAAGTAGCGTTGGAACGACCAGACCGACACCTTTGCCGGACCGCGTGGGCGCGAAGGCGAGCACATGCTCCGGGCCGTCATGGCGAAGATAATCGTCCCTCCATTTTCCGAGAAAGACACCGTCACCGCCCAGCAACTCGGCCCGCACCAGATCGCGGCGCTCGGCCCAACGCGCTGAGCCGTAGGTCGTCACCCGGCGTTCCCAGCGCGAGCGCCAAACCGATCCGATGACCGCTGCCAGGATGCCGAGCAAACCACCGCTCGCCGCAATCGCCCCGCCTTTGGCAAAGACGTCCGGTGCATAGGCTTCATAGGCATACCACCACTGAAACAATCGCCATGGCCGGTAGACAGGGTGTCCGTCCATGACGAACCAAGGACGTCCGAGCGCCGCCTGATACCCAAGTTCGTGGGCGACCCATTGCGTCGCGCCCCACAGGGTCAGGATGACGATCGACAGCACAATGAGAAACTGACCGATCAAGATTTTTGAAGGGGACATGGGACGCAAACACTCCGGGACATAAAAAACGCGCCCAGTGTGTCGCGTGAGATGATCTTCGCACAGTGAGAAAGGCGGCAAATGGCGGCAACAGTCTGCAAGCGCGCTATCGCGACAGACCGCGCGTCCTTCCCGTCGGAAATGACCAGGACAGGCCTTTTGCGCGTTGCTCGATGATAAGGGACCGACCGCGATGGCGCTCCAGATCGGTCCGCCATGGGACCAGCGCGAAAGACTTCTGATTGCCAATCAGCGCCATGCGCCCTGCGGCGAGATCAACGGTCTTCTCAAACTTACCTTCCAACGTGTCGCCCTTCGCCAGTGTCACCCGATGTCTGCCGGTGCCTTCACCTTCATCTGCTGCAACCCTGGCGAGTTCCTCTGCACGCAGGCGTGTGCGCACGTCTTTAGAGAGCTGACCCTCACCTTCGCTCAGCAGACCTTGTTCCTTCAAGAAACTGAGACGAGCAGTCTGGGCCTTGGCTAACCTCTGGGAGGTGAAGGCGGTCTCAGCACTCGCGCTATCCAACCAGGTTTCAGACCGGGCCTCGATCTGGTTCTCCAGCGTCATCCAGGACCGCACGGTGAGCTTGATACGGCTCCCCTTCTGAGCCTCGTAAGCAGTGGCTTTGGTGAGATAATCGTCGCCTATCTCCCAGACGCCATCTTTTCGGCGAGTCACAAACCCGGCGCGCCGCAGCGCTTCAAGGCGTCGCTTATGGGCTTCCCGGTAATTGTATGACGCGGTGGGGTCAGCTTCAGCATGAAGCGCATCAGAGTAGTACCCGCCTGTCTGACCAGCGATCTGGGCGATGACCTTATCCGCGGCGCGCGGCGATGGCGGCGAATGGACTACCTCAACAATAGCACCGCGCGGTGGCAAGCCACCGGGCTCAACGCTCGTCGCAGGCACATGCCAGCGCGTACCTTCAAGGTCTTCGACCAGAAGGAAGCGTGTGCTCCTCAATTCGTCGTCCGGGCCTTGGAATATTACAACGCCTTTCAGGGGTTTTGATCCGGGCGGGCGCTCTTCAAAGAAGCCTACGCCGCGCGCCGTCTCTCCGGGCTCCAGACCCGCAGCGAGCGTCCGAACAATATCGCCGCGCCGCCCCATGGCCTTGAGCACTTGTTGCCAACCTTCCTTCAATTCCCAGACACCAGGGCTTGTCTCTGAAGCGAGGTGAAGGCCTTCCAAATGCTGCAGGCGTTGGAGCTCCAGGCTTCGACGAAAGCGGTCGCCGGATCGATGGGCGGGCGTGATCTCAATCCGGTTTTGGGTTGCCTGATTTTCGAGCGCGCGATCGAGCGAGGTAAAGCGGTCCTGTGTGGTCTCCCGCTGATTGGCCGCCGCGATTTCCAAATCTCGCCGGGGCCCCAGCGTATTGGTCACGATCTGCTGTGCACGTCCTCTGATCCCTGCCGTCAGATAGTTCTTGGCGATCACAAGGTCCTTGCCGCGCGCATCCTTGCCTCTGATCACAATATGGGTGTGGGCGTGGCCAGTATTGTGGTGATCGACTGCGACCCAGTCGAGGCGTGTTCCGAGATCGTGTTCCATCTGCGTCATGAGTGCACGTGTGCTGGTCTTAAGATCGCCAAGCTGGGTGCCATCTTCTGCTGAGACTGTGAGCCGAAACTGGTGGCGATCATCGCCGCTGCGCTCCGCAAACGCCCGGCCATCGACGTGATCGCCCTCGCGCCCGTAGAGTTCACCGCCGCTCCCATCGCGTTCCACGCCGTCTCGCTGGATGTATCGAACATGTTCGGAGAAGGCGCGAATGCCGGAGGCTCCCCGCGCGCGTGCAATGTGGACTTTGACAATGACGCGGCGCATGCGTGTGCGGCTGATCTGCCGGAGCGCCTGCATCGCCTGCGGCGTCGCCCCATTGCCGCGACCATAGTTACGCCCAGTGAAGCCGGGTTTGCCTGCCGGTTTGTTCAGGCGGGCCGCCGCACGTTTCACCTGCCGACGGAACGACTTGCCACCAGCTGCGCCGCGATCCCGAAT
>JBCCDF010000062.1:0-13143 GCA_039030935.1 Pseudomonadota bacterium
CATGCCAGAGATCGAATTTATGCGCCTCGCCGCCAAGCAGGCTATCGTAAAACCGCGAACAGCATCCAAAAACAGCATGGTTCAAGGCGAGCAGGGATGATGTTCCGCGGTCAATCCACGCGACGACCTTTGAAAAGAAGGGCAAAAAGCCCATCTCGCTCTCAAGCTAAGCAACTTCAGCTTGGCTTGTAGTAAGAGCTGACGGAAATCGTGATGCCCCGAAAAAAAGGACGCGCTGTCGCCAAACGCGATCTGCCTGAAAAGGTCTGTCCTGTTTGTAATCGCCCGTTTCAATGGCGAAAAAAATGGGAAAAAAACTGGGATGACGTCAAATATTGCTCTCAGCGCTGTAAACGTGAGGCTCGCTCTGCGGTGTAATTCCTACACAAAGCAGCCAGGCGCCTAAAAATTTATCGAAAAACAGTAAAATACTTATTGAAAAACGATAAGTGCATTGCTAAGTAGGTTGTGTCGGTAAGAAATGAAAACATTCAGCCGATACCGGACAACCCGGTCATATAACAACAAAGAAGGACCAAAAAACCAATGTCTACAGTCTCCTCCCAAACTGTTTCGGCTCAAGAAATCACACTTTTACCGACGCTTATCGCGCCTCTTGACCAAAAAGAGCATATCCCGCCCTTCGTGCTGAATGCGGCCAAGCTTCAAGCGCGCTCGCAAAGACCGAATTTGCTTGTTCGCCGCCGTCGTCGTTTTGCGCGCCGTCTGGTTCGCTAGGATAAAATGTCTTTAGGCCGTAAAAAGGTCTGTAAAACGAAGTGGACGGGCAGAAATGTTCCGTCCTCTTTTGCCTCATAAAGCGCACATGCCCCGGTCGGTAGCTTTGATGCGAGCTTGATCGCGGCGCGGTGATCTGCGCTACCTGACGCCCGCATTAGGGAAAGGGCTAGATCGTGCATCCCTGGATTATGTCCAATAATAAGCAGAGTCCCAGCGCTTTCATGTTCAGAGATAAGGTCAGAAATTCCTCTCTCGCCCGCGAGGTATAAACCCTCTTCAAACTTCAGGTCACATGCCTCGATTACGCTTTTCATATGAGATGAGGTTTCACGTGTCCGCCGCGCCGTTGAGACAATGGCAAGATCCGGTGCCCAGCCCATTTCTTTTATCTCCAGCGCCATGCGCAGCGCTGCTTTGTGACCGCTTGGTGTCAAAGCCCGTGCATGATCGTCGACGCCCTCAGCCCAGGGTTCTGTCTTCGCATGTCGCATGAGGATTAATCGCTTCATGGCCTACACATAACCCTTAGAAAAACTAAACCCGCCTGTCAGATCACACCCGTTGGCACGCACTCCCATAAGTCCCATTTCCAATTGGCAATCAAGCAAAAACCCCATACTTTAGGAGCTCACAATGAGTTTGCTTCTCGGTGATGTCGCCCCCGATTTTGAAGCCGATACGACCTCAGGTCCAATTCGTTTTCACGAGTGGATTGGTGATCAGTGGACTGTTTTCTTCTCTCACCCGGCTGATTTCACACCTGTCTGCACAACAGAGCTTGGCTATACAGCAAAGCTGAAAGACCAGCTGACCGCCCGGAATGCCAAAGCGATCGTTATATCTGTCGATAGCGTCGAAAATCATCAGAAATGGATCGGTGATATTGAGGAGACTCAAGGTGCGGCTGTCAATTTTCCGATTATCGGGGATGAGGATCAAACCGTTGCCAAGCTGTACAATATGATCCACCCGAATTCAGACCCAAAAGTCACGGTTCGGGCTGTATATGTGATTGATCCTAATAAGAAGATCAGGGCGTCCATTATTTATCCCCCGTCAGCAGGACGTAATTTCGATGAAATCCTGCGCCTGATCGACAGCCTACAGCTAACTGATGGTTACAAGGTCGCCACGCCCGTCAACTGGCAGGATGGTGAGGATGTTATCATCGTGCCGAGCGTGTCCAATGAAGACGCCGACACGCTGTTTCCAAAGGGCTATAAAACCATCAGGCCTTATCTACGGACAACCCCGCAACCTAATAAGAACTAAGTGCTGAAATAAAAAAAGCCGCCAGATTTGGCGGCTTTTTTATTATTGGGTACGGTTATAAAAGTGCGGCGAACAAGAAGATGATAATCTGAATAAAGACTGCGAGTCCTGCTAAGGCGATCACCGTCGCGATCCACGCTGCACCGAAGCCCATGAAAAGTCCGACCGCGAGCCCAAACCCGGTCGTCAGGACCAGAGAGACCATCCAGTTCATATCGATCGACAACACGAGAACAGAGTGACCAATCGCCATCATCAGGATGATAGCGCCCCACATGCTGGCTTTCATAACGCCGTCATACATGTTCTTCTGAGGATCGATCTCCATCTCACCGCGAACATAATCTTCTGAGGACATAACCCGTCTCCAAATAATCTGTGTGTGCTCTTATCGAAGCACCAAGTGGGGTCAAGCGCTCGACGCGTCGCACCCTGCTTAAGTGATGCTCAGGAAAACGCTTTCCAATGTCTCCGCAGTCGTTAGGGTCGCGACAGAAGTGACTTTAGATCACTGATTGGAGGACATAATGACCGACACTTCCGCTCCTTTTAGCGACTCTGGTCCTAGTAAGATAGCAAAGTCGGGGGCTGCTGAGGCGACAGGTGAAGCGCTCGGTTCAAAGGGGATAGGCTGGGCGGTCTTTGAATGGGCGCGCAATCCTTATTACAACGTCATAGTCATCTACGTTTTTGCTCCGTACTTCGCTAACTACATCGCTGGGGGAGGTGCGGCGGGTCAGGCCACTGTAGCGGACACAATCAAAATTGCGGGTATGGCAATGGCAATACTCGCGCCACTCTTAGGCCTTATCGTCGACAAGGGGGGCGGTAAAAAAAGCTTTATTTTTGTGTCGCTCGCAGTGCTTGGGATATGCTCTCTTGGTCTGGGATATATCACACCGGATTTCCCCAATGCTGTAACGATCGGTATGACGTTGATGATTGTAGGATACTGCGCCTACACCGTATCAGAAATCTTGCATAATTCGATCTTGCCGGCGGCGGGAAAGCCTGCTGCGCTGCCGATGATCTCCGGTTTAGGTTTAGCCTTCGGCAATGTTGCTGGCGTGATTATGCTGTTGGTTCTGCTTGCCGCAAATGTTCTGATGCCAATAGTTACCGAAACGACTGGTGGTATTGGTGTTTATTCAGGACCGATTGTTGCTTTTTGGTTGGCTGTTTTTATTATCCCGTTTTTCATCTTGATGCCTGACCGACGGGGAAGTTTAGGATCTTGGCCAGCGTCCATAAAACAGACGTTTACACCGCCAAATTTTAAGCTTTGGGGATCAGGATCTCCTTTTAACTATGTTTGGTCGATGCCAATAAATTCGGCTCTATTCGTCATCTCTAAATTTAAAGAATCGCCAAACGTGATGAGATACTTAGCCGCCCGAATGATCTATGCGGACGGTATGGCTGTTTTGTTGACGCTCGGCGGCGTCTACGTCGCAGGGGTCCTTGGCTGGTCAGCGACTGAAGTGATAATCTATGGCATCACCGGTTCACTGTTGGGCGCTCTAGGCGGTATTGTTGGCGGTGCTTTGGATGGTCGACTTGGTCCAAAGAACGCGCTCATCGTAGAGCTTATCGCGATCATCATAATTCTCTTTGTCCAAGTTTCTGTTACCCAAGACAGCCTATTCTTCGGCTTGGTCGCTTCGGGTCAGGATATATGGACAGGCTTTGGTACTGGCCTCTTTACGTCGCTGTCAGACGTATTCTATTTCCTGATGGTCATTCCTGCTGGAATCGCCATTGTCTCATGTATCTCATCAAGTCGATACATGCTTGTGCATATATCGCCGCCCGAGAGGATCGGAGAGTTCTTCGGGTTCTACGCGATGGCTGGCAGCATAACAGTCTGGATAGGCCCGCTCATTGTGAGCGAGATGACAACAGCCTTCGATGATCAAAGAATCGGGTTCTCAGGTGTCGCGATCCTGTTCGTCATCGGTCTACTGATCTTGCTAACCGTTAAAGCGGACAAGACCCCAGAGCACATGAAGCCAGTACCAAGAAGGTAGGTCTTTGCATGTAAACAAGAACCTGAGGTTCCTTTAAGGTCTCTACGGCTCGACATTATAGTCACAGGTGAAGGGCGATCCCTCTTGGCGTGCAACTAAATCAACCCGACGGGGGCGCAGATAGAATTGATCTTTCAACGTCTGCTTGTTGGTGAATAGCCCACCGACTCTTGATTTGTAGTCATACTCAATTTCGGCCAGAATCACTGATCCATCAGGAGGAACGAGATTGTTTGGCACTGTGATGCTCTCATCCTCATTATAGGCTTCCAAATTACACGCATCACTCCAATCGACGAGAACGTCACCATCTTCCTCGCGAAGGCTCGAGACTCTCATGCGGGCAGCTGAGATGTCGTTTGGTTGGAAGATCATCCGCGTCGCTTCAAAGATGTCGTCGAGATCATCATTCGTGATGAGAGTCGCGCGGGCTGTAAGGTCCCCTAAAGTCGCCGTGGAGGTGGTGACTTTACGGTCCAACTGCATCATCAAGGACAGCTCGATGCACCCTGCATACATGAGCAGCATGAGCGGCGCGATTAGGGCAAACTCAACAGCTGAAACACCTTCATCGGCCTTAGCGAACTGGCGAAAGTTCTTAAATTTGAACGGCTTGGCAGTCATGATTTATTCTCCAAACGGCTCGTTGCGAAAGGCCACTGTGGCCTGCAACAAGCGGCGTTCATCGCTCATATTGGCGAGCGGCGCGGACAGGATCGGCGTAATTAGCTTCCACTCGTAAAAAACACGTACAAGAACGATATCGTTGGCGTCGCCCATGTTGAAATCGAAATCGGAGTCATCCAGATCGCCATCCGCATCAATAACGCTTGGGTCCTCAGTCGCGGTGAAGTCGTCAAACGTCTTGACGTCGACACGAAGTTTCACGTCGCAGTCCAAGAGATCAAACAGTTCAGCGCAGACGGATGTTTTAAAGGCGACTTCGCCGAAACCGCTTGCTTGTAACTGTCCTGTTCGAATGCCGCGCGCGACCTCGTTAACGCCATGTTCCAGAACTGATGACATGATGAAGAGAACGCAGACTTCCAACAAACCGAAGATCAAAAAGAAAAAGGGTGTCGCGATCAGTGCAAATTCCACCGCAGCGATGCCGCGTTTGTCTTCAGCCCATCTTTTAAGACCGGCTTGTAGGCGTGGCGCAAACATGCCTGGAACGGGTAGATTCATCGTGCAGCCTCGGAAAGTTCAGAACATTATGGGGTCACAGCTTGCAGGTCTCATACCAAGCCTTGTTTTCCACCCCCTTTCGCAAAAGCTTGAAATTCAACAGAGATCATAGCTGCGACGCAGCTGAGCCTTTACCTCGCCCTATTTTCATACCATGTCAGGAAATCGATATACTGAGGTAATGATGTCTCACACCACAGTCAGACCATGGCGACATATTGAGCGGCGCGCATGCCGTAAGATTATGGTCGGTAATGTTGGGGTGGGCGGTGATGCCCCGATCAGCGTTCAGACGATGACCAATACGCTGACATCCGATGCCGGAGCGACCTTGGATCAAATTCACCGAGCTGCAGATGCTGGCGTCGATATCGTGCGCGTCTCCTGCCCAGACGTTGAGTCGACTGCAGCGATGAAAGAGATTTGTAGCCAGAGCCCTGTTCCGATCGTTGCCGATATCCACTTCCATTATAAACGCGGAATTGAAGCGGCTGAGGCCGGTGCGGCCTGTCTTCGGATCAATCCGGGCAATATTGGTAAAGAAGAGCGCGTCCGAGAGGTTGTTGCGGCCGCTCGGGACCATGGCTGTGCAATCCGTATCGGTGTGAATGGTGGCAGTCTGGAGCGCCATCTTTTGGAGCAGTATGGTGAACCTTGTCCGGAAGCGATGGTTCAAAGTGCGCTTCACCATGCGAAAATCCTGCAGGATCTCGACTTCCATGAATTTAAGATCAGCGTCAAAGCATCTGACATGTTTATGGCTGTGGCGGCCTATCAACAGCTTGCTGACGCGATTGATGCGCCACTCCATTTAGGGATCACAGAGGCCGGTGGTCGACGAATTGGCACTGTCAAATCATCAATCGGCATGGGCAATCTCCTCTGGATGGGGATTGGCGATACGATCCGCGTTTCCCTATCTGATGATCCGGTTGAGGAAGTTCGCGTTGGCTTTGACATGCTGAAATCGCTAGGTCTTAGAACTCGCGGTGTGAACATTATTTCCTGTCCAAGTTGCGCGCGCCAGGGCTTTGATGTTGTTGAGACGGTGAAGACTCTCGAGGAGCGTTTAGCGCATGTGTCAGAACCTATTACGCTGTCCATTATTGGCTGCGTCGTTAACGGACCGGGTGAGGCATCTATGACGGACCTTGGCTTTACCGGCGGCGGTAAGGAAAGCGGCATGATGTATGTGTCTGGGCGGCCCGACCACAAGCTCTCAAACGCTGATATGATCGACAGTATCGTTCGCCAGGTCGAAGATAAGGCGGAGCGTTTGAGACTGCAGCGAGACGCGGCGTCAGATCAAAGTACAAGCGACGCGACGGCTGAAGGTCTTATTTCGGCCGAATAATCGTCGCTCAAGGTGCCCAATTGACTGCTGAGCAGATCGACTGATCAACAAGCTGCGCCGCTTCGTTATGCTTGGCTTTAGTAGGTGCAACCCTGCGAATAAGTGCCACGCCTTCGCCAGAAAACGCAACAGCCTCTTCATCGGTTCGGACGTAGTAGCGGCCTTCTTGCTTCGGCGGCTTTGTCGGATGGTAGAGCAATACACCGGCACTCTGCCCGTCCAAATTTGTGACGAGGACATTGTTTGTGCGCGCATCAAAAACTGAAAGCGAGCCGTATCCATCCCAGCCGGGCGCAGAGATTAAAACAGCGCCCTCTCGAAGGTTAAAACGACAGATTGCATAGGACAAATCCGGTGATGGTCGGACAATTGTTTGAGTTTGCGGCGTCATTCTCGGAGACGCATTCCATTGATTGATCGGAATGCCTCTCTCGGCCATGCGGGTCTGTACAGCACTCATTATGGTCGAAGGTATGAAATGAAGTGTCGCCATATGAAATAATACAAAACTGGCGAGCGTAATGACGACAAAGACGATCCAACGTCTCATGACACATCCCCATCGCAGGATAAGCGTCTTATGCTTGGAGGCGTCAGAGTGCTCTCTGGTTCGGCTATGAGTTCTGAACTTGGTCTGTAGAGCCGTAGCATAAGATCGAACTCACCTGCATTTTTGCTAGAGACCCACGGTGTGGTGTCATCACCTAAGCCTGCTGACCTGACATCAAATAGCCATTCATTGCCATCTCCAAAAGCCATATTCGCCTGTGTCCAGTCAAAAGACAGTCTTTCATCATCGTTCATTGGTAAACGGCTGTCACCATCGTAAAGCGTAATCGACCACCATTCCGCAGGGAACGTTGCGCCTTTGACTCGGTAAGCGCACGCCTCACGAAGTGGTTCTCCATCGTCATCAGTAGTCCTCGTAAAATAGACCGCTTCTTCTTTCGCGAGCGCGAGTAGACCGTGACGCGCGACACGAGCTCTCACATAGGGATTGGCCGCCTCTGATCCAATCGACCAGTCGCTTGTCCAGTTATTAATTGCAACTGCCCCACCAAGCTTCGGGCCAATCGGTAATAAGCCCGCTATCAGGAGGGCGCTTATCGTTCCTAAAATGGCGCCGATGACGCCTGCGGACATCCAAATCAAAATTGATTTCATCGTCATAGTTTAGGGCGTTCTATCGAAAACGTGAAGACATAAAGCTTTCATCAATGCACTCCGAAAGCTAGGGTTATCTGACGGGCTGAACTAGAGGACGCTTGATATGCAAATCCTGACATGGATAATCCGAGCCATACTCGCTACCACCATCATTGCGGTCATGGCGTCATGCACAATGCTCGGCCTGAACTATGCGAGCCTTGATGTCGACAATAAGCCAAATCCGCAACCGTCAATTCCAGATCCATTTGATCGCGAGGCTGCAAAATCAACGCTAGAGACGGAGCTCTATGGTCCGTGGCCGGAAAACTTACCCGTTTCAGCGAGCTCAACTCGCATTATTGATGCAAACTACCTGAACGGTCAGGGCACGCTTGAGGAGCTAACCCTTACGATTGGCGAGGGTGCCAGTGCACGAACGTTTCCGATTGTCATCGCACTGCCCAATAAGGCGAGAATAGAAGCCGTTCCTATTATTATAAGCCAAACATTCTCTGATAATTGCTCTGTTTTCCCTGATCTACCGGTTTCGGACGCAGGTGGGAATCCATGCAAAGGGTCCCGCATGGACAGCCCTATGGGCTTTGTTGCGACACAGATTTTTGGGACCTACATCGCCCGAGCGCCAGTTGAGCGGTATTTTAAGGCCGGTTTCGCATATGCAAGTATGCCGGGCTACGGGTTCATCCCTGATCGGAACGGCGCTGCTCAACAAGCGATGCAGGGAATGGCTCCAGGTCCACAGCTGACAAGTACGCTCATGGCTTGGGCCTACGCTTATCATGCAGCTGCTGGCATTTTTATGGATGATACGAGGGTGGACGGTACAGCGATCATTGCCGCAGGCCACTCAAGGTATGGCAAGGCTGCCTTGATCGCCGCTGCTTGGTCTGAGAATATTCATGGAGCTATTGCTCATCAGTCCGGTTTTGCCGGTGGGTCGTCGTCGCGTTCAAAGACCGGCGAAACGCTTCAGCGCATGGCGAAATCTTATCCTCACTGGGTACGTCCGGGACTGTCAGATGACCTTGATGCAGGACAGGTACTAACGCTAGACCAGCATTTTCTATTGGCTCTGTCTGCACCTAAACCAGTGTTTTTAGGAAATGGTCGCCGCGACGTCTGGTCTGATCCAAACTCGTCTTTTCGCATGGCTCAAGCCGCGGATGTGGTCCACAAACAGCTTGGTGCCGTAGGCCTCACAGCGACAAACATGCGTGAGTTTAAGCCAAAAGATACTCTGGCATATTGGCTACGTGTCGGCGGTCATAGTATCGTTTCGGAAGACATTGATGCCTTTATTGCCTTCGCATCGGCCCATTTCTCAGATCTAGGCCACTCCGCTTCGGCTTTGCAAACCTCCGAATAAGCCCATAAGCTTCCCTCATAGAAAAAGAGGGAGGGCATAACGCCATGACATCACAAGAATTTCTGACGCCTGTTTTGGTCCTAATTCTATGGACCCTAATTATGTGGCTTTGGATGTACATTACCCGTATTCCCGCCATGACAGCTGCTAAAATGGACCCAAATGATGCGCGTCATCCGGGAACTTACGCCGATAAAATTCCGTCCAATGTTCGAGCCGTGGCGGACAATTATAATCACCTTCACGAACAGCCGACCGTGTTCTACGCTTTGATGTTGTTTAGTGCGGCCACAGGAGGGGGCACGTATACCATGCTATATCTTGGATTTGGGTATGTTGGTCTACGCGTCCTGCATTCTCTCATACAAGTGCTCAGTCCCAACGTCATGTTGAGGTTTCTTGTCTTTTCGAGCAGCACGCTCGTTCTTATGGCGATGGCGATTATCGAAGCGCTTCGGGTCTTCCTGTAACTCGCGTTCCGGTTTAGACGCGGGTTATGGCTGTTATTCCGCAAGCGCGCCTTGAGCAAGTTATTGATCGATTTGACGAGGTCGAAGCGCGTATGGGCGCAACGACTGACGGCGACGAAATCGTCGCGCTCTCTCGCGAGCATGCTGAGCTCAAGCCCGTCGTTGAAGCTGCCCGCGAGCTGATCTCCATGCGCGAAGGGCTTGTCGAAGCGGAGGCGCTGTCAAAAAGTGATGATGCGGACATGGCCGAGCTTGCAAGTGAGGAAGCCACCGAACTGCGTGACCGCATTCCTCAAGCCGAGCAAGCGATGCAGCTTCTTCTCTTACCTAAGGATGCCGACGATAAAGCCAATATTGTTCTGGAAATCCGGGCGGGCACAGGTGGTGATGAAGCCGCGATCTTCGCGGGTGACCTTTATCGCATGTATGTGAGATACGCCTCCCTGCAGGGTTGGAAAATTGAGGTTCAGAGCACGTCTGATGGTGATGTTGGGGGCTTTAAGGAGGTCATCGCAAATGTTGACGGTGATGGTGTCTTTGGTCGCTTGAAGTGGGAGTCCGGTATTCACCGTGTTCAACGGGTGCCTGCGACTGAAACACAGGGCCGAATTCACACTTCTGCTGCATCAGTCGCTGTTTTGCCCGCCCCTGAAGATGTCGAGATCGAAATCCGCAATGAGGATATCCGCATCGATACGATGCGATCATCCGGCGCTGGCGGCCAGCATGTGAACACAACCGATTCAGCTGTTCGCATTACCCACTTGCCGACTGGAATTGTCGCCACGAGTTCGGAGAAGTCCCAACACGTGAACCGCGATAAAGCGATGCAGCAGCTTAAAATTCGTCTTTATGAAAAAGAGAAACAGGAGCGCGATGCCGAACGTGCTGAGGTGCGGGCCAGTCAAGTTGGCTCTGGTGACCGTTCAGAGAAAATCCGGACTTACAATTATCCAGAAAATCGCGTCACAGATCATCGCATCAGTCTAACGCTCTACTCGCTCGATAAAATCATCGCGGGCGACAAGCTCGACGATGTTGTCTCAGCCTTGATGACAGAGGATCAAGCAAGACGCTTGGCCGCGATGGAAGACGAAGACACGTGAGCGATGCTGACAAAGCGAGTAAGGAAAGACTAAAAGCCGCTGGAATAGACAACTACCAGCAGGAGTTTCGGTGGCTTTCCGATCATGCCAGTTCGTCAGATAAGAGTCTTGATCGCCTAGTAGAGAGGCGCTGTGCGGGAGAGCCGTTGCAGCATATTCTTGGGACAACGCCCTTTCACGCCATTAGTTTAAAGACCGACAAGCGTGCACTTATCCCAAGGTCCGACAGTGAGACTATTGTTGATTTAGCGCTTGAGCTTCTAGCGCCAGAAAGATCGTATCGAATTGCTGACCTTGGGGCTGGAACGGGCGCGCTTTTACTTGCGGTCCTGAACCAAAGGCCAAGTGCAACGGGGTGGGCGGTTGAGCGATCAGAGGCAGCGTGTGAGCTTCTCAATGAGAATATAAATGCGCTGGGCATGAGCGAGCGCGCAGACGTTTTTCATGGCTCATGGGCTGACTGGTCAGGCTGGTCTGAGGCCGATTTCATTATCTCTAACCCTCCCTACATTGAGGGGGCAATTATCCCCACGCTGTCCGTCGAGGTGAAGGACTACGACCCGTTAGAGGCCTTAAGTGGCGGCCCAGATGGCTTGGATGCTTATCGCGAGATTATAAGGATGGGCGCGCAGTTATTAAAAGACGGGACCTGGCTCGTGATGGAAATCGGTTACGATCAGCGAGACCGCGTGAGCGAACTCCTAGAAGATCATAGTTTTACAGACCTGATTCATCGCAAAGACTTGGGTAATCGAGACCGCGCCATTGCCGCGCGAAAAACCTAATATTCGTAGGTCTCAACCGAATCCACTCTTATCGTATAGGCGGCATCTGCAAGCTCGGACTCCTGCGTTTCTGTGAGCAATGTTCCGTTGATCCAAACAGCTTGAGCGAGATCGCGCAGCCTTATTGGGTCATCTGCAATAACGAAGATTGTCTGATTGGGGGGCGGCGGTGGCGCGTGAATACATGCCCCATAATAAGGCACGAGTAAGAATTCTGTAATCTTGGCATTCGATCCATACTCGAATGGGACTGTGTAGCCCGGAATTCTGATTTTTATCTCATTGAGCTCTGGGACAGTATTAAATGTTCCAATTTGTATCATTGCGTCTGCGGCAGACCCCTCAATCACAGGGTTCGCGTACAGCATCATCATTTGCTGCTGATAAATTTGAGTGAGCTTTTCTTCTTCTCCGGGTGGGAGAAGTTCTTCCCAGCCGAGTTCCCGGTATGCGCTTAGATCGCGATTATTCTGGAACTGCATCGCTTGAGATTGAGCAGACCGGTTTGGCTCGGGAATACGATCACCATATTGCGTATCGGAATTGCTCCGGGATGAAGTGCCAGCTTTCGTTTGCTCGCCCCCACAGGCGACAATGGCAAACGTACAGATGAAAACTGCAATATTTTTTAGCATAAGCTCAATCTAGTGAACTCAACCCCAGCGCGCCACTCAATTCGGCATCACCTATAAACGCACCGTCAGACCGTCTGCCAGCGAACGACGCATAGCGATCAATGCGGGGATGCTGCCCAAAAGAAACGCGACCAATGCAACGACACCGATAGTGATCAAGTCAGTGAGCCCTGGCGCTGCTCCAATAAGGGCGATGCCGTATTGAGCGGCCAGTATCGGCGCCGCCACAAGAATTAAGACTTGCACGAGTAAAACACCGACTACCGCACCGATCAGGCCCAGCAAGACCGCTTCGGACAGCAGTAGCGTGAAGATGTATAAAGGTTGAGCGCCGGCCGCGCGCAAAATCGACATTTCGCGCCGTCTTTCATTCAGGCTTGAAAGGATACTGGTTAAAATCGACACTAGCCCGACAGCGACGACGAAAACGGAGATGGCCAGAAGAATATTCTCGACCACGCCAATCGTTTCCCATAGTTCGGCGAGTGCTTGGCCCGGAATAATCGCTTGTAGGGGCTCGCTGCGATTGGTATTGATTGCGCGCCTTGTGCGCAGAACAGTTGCTCGGTTCTCCAATCCGACGAACGCTGCCGTAACGGTTCGGGGAGTTAGGTCGAAGCTCCGGATCATCTCTTCGGTGATTGTATCAGCGAGTGGATTACGCGCGCCTGTTTCCCAGCCAACATGAATTGCGGTGATGGCTTCAACGCTGACATGAACGGTTCGGTCAACGGGCGTTCCCGTCGGTCGAAGAACCCCTACAACACGGAAAGGCCGATCATCATGATCACTGAAGCCGACTTGGCCTAAGCCATGTGTAAGGATCAAAGGCGTCCCAACGTCATATTCCAGCTCGCGAGCGACTTCTGCCCCGATGACCGCGTCGAAGAGATCCTCGAAAGGCTTACCATCCTGAAAACTGAGTGCCTGTTTGCGCCCGTACTTGTAGTGCTCAAAATAGGCTTTGCTTGTCCCCATGACGCGGTAGCCGCGATGACTGTCGCCGAGAGATACCGGAACAGCCCAAGC
>JBCCDF010000063.1:0-13015 GCA_039030935.1 Pseudomonadota bacterium
AAATGGCAGACAATCACAGCAATCCAGATAAACGTGGGCCGATTATCGTATCTCGCCACGGGCGTCCGAAGCTGAATCGATCTGCCGGGCCACGCCTGAATTGGCAGGAATATCGTGAGTGGTGGGAGCGCTATGAAGCCTCCTCGCTTGCTGAGGATCAGACGGTTCCGGAGAATTTGAAAGCCCTCGTCAGCAATGTGGATGTTGTTCTTAGCTCTGTGCGTCCGCGCGCCATTGAGACCGCGCGAGAGGCGACGAATGGGCGTGAACCCGATCAGCATCCAATTTTTAATGAAGCGCCCCTGCCACCGCCTCGTCTAAAAGGACGAACCTATTTGCCGAAAACGTGGAATGTGTTGGCCCGCATTGTCTGGCTGCGCGGGCACAGTCTTGATATGGAAAATGTGGATGAAGCGCGATGCCGTGCGCGCGCAGCGGCAGAGAGACTTCACAAGGCCGCGGATGGGCAAAGTGTTTATCTCGCCGCGCATGGCTGGTTTAACCGAATGCTGCGTGGGCCTCTGAAACAGCTTGGCTGGGTTTGTGTTCGTGATGGCGGGGACAAGTATTGGAGCTATCGCGTTTACGAATATCGCGGAAAATCCTGAAGCAGCCAAGAATCCCCATTGAGGCGAGCGCTTTCGCCCTATAGGGTCCCGCCAATAAAGATATTTGACGGGGTGTTTGAATGGCCGATACGGCAAAATCAGTCACGGATATGACGTTTGAAGAGGCGCTCGCTGAGCTTGAGACGATCGTCCGGCAATTGGAACAAGGTGATGTTGAGTTGGAGCAATCCATCGCGATTTATGAGCGCGGTGCTGAACTCAAAAAGCACTGCGAAACGCGTTTGAAGTCTGCTGAATTGAAAGTGGAACAGATCGTTCAAGGGGCCGACGGCTCCGCTAAGACTGAGCCTGCGAGCTTCGATTAGTGTCGGCGCTCAGCGACACCGAATTTGCCTATCGCCTCACAGAGGTGGCTGACAAAGTGACGGTGGCGCTGGATCAACTCATTCCACCTGCTCAAGGCCCTGAAGCCGACTTGATGCGCGCGATGCGCCATGCCGCCCTAGCGAATGGCAAGCGTATGCGCCCCTTTTACGTGATTGAGACAGGTGCGATCTTTGACGCACCGGAAAAGAGCGTTTTGAGAGCGGCAGCGGCGCTTGAGTGCGTTCACTGCTACTCGCTTGTCCACGACGATCTACCCTGCATGGATGATGACGATTTTCGTCGTGGGCAACCGACAGTCCATAAAGCTTTTGATGAGGCAACAGCAGTCTTGGCAGGCGATGCGCTCCTGACGCTCGCTTTCAAAATTTTGGCGTCTGAGGAAACCCACAAAGATGCAGGCATACGGCTTCGCTTGATTGAGCGTCTGGCCGATAGTGCGGGTGCACTCGGTATGGTCGGCGGACAAATGATCGATATGCTCGAAGAAGAAAGCCCACGTGACTTGAATACGATCACGCGAATGCAACGCTTGAAGACTGGGGCGCTGATTTCCTATTCGGTCGAGGCGGGGGCTATTCTGGGCGGTGCGAACGATGCAGAACGGAATGCACTTCATGGCTTTGCGCATGATTTGGGTCTGGCGTTCCAAATTTCCGATGATTTGCTTGATGCGACTGGGGATGAGGTGGAAGTTGGCAAGCCCCTTCGCAAAGACACTGAGGCCGGTAAAGCCAATTTTGTAACTCTGCTAGGAATAGAAGCGGCGAGAGAGCGAATTCAAATGCTCGCGGCACAGGCGCGCACCCATCTCGCTATTTTTCACAATCGTGCCAATATCCTGCTGCAATCGGTTGATTTTGTTCTGGATCGGAGCCGTTAAGACGATCCAAGCTTCAATCGCGCAGAAAGAAAGGCCTTTGCCTTAATGACTGATCTTGCCAAGACCCGCCTCCTAGACGCCGTGAATCTGCCCGCTGACATCAAAGGACGCACCCGTGATGAGTTAAAACAACTCGCTGATGAGGTGCGCGCTGAGGTGATTGATGCTGTCTCAGTTACGGGCGGACATTTGGGGGCTGGCCTTGGTGTTGTCGAACTGACCGTGGCGATCCACTCAGTCTTTGATACGCCTGATGACAAATTGATCTGGGATGTTGGGCACCAATGCTATCCGCATAAAATCCTCACAGACCGTAAGGACCGTATTCGCACGCTCCGCCAAGGGGGCGGCCTCTCAGGCTTCACCAAGCGCAGTGAAAGTGAATACGATCCATTTGGGGCGGCTCACGCATCGACCTCAATCAGTGCCGGGCACGGCTTCGCCACGGCGCGTGATCTGCAGGGCAAAGGTAATCATGTGATCTCTGTCATCGGGGACGGGTCCATGACCGCAGGCATGGCGTATGAGGCGATGAACAATGTTGGCGGTGATCAAATCCGCCAAATTGTCATCCTGAATGACAATGACATGTCGATTGCGCCGCCTGTGGGCGCGATGAGCCATTATTTCTCAAGGCTGGTTTCCAGCAGGCCATATCGCGGCTTACGCAAGTTTGCCAAATCCGTTGTGAAACCCATCGGCCTCGAAAACCCAACGCGCAAGGCTGAAGAATATCTGCGTGGCTTCGCCATGGGCGGAACGATGTTTGAAGAGTTGGGCTTCTACTATGTCGGCCCGATTGATGGTCACGATCTCGATGTTTTGATCCCTGTCCTTGAGAATATCAAACGCATGGAGCGGCCTGTCTTGCTTCACGTTGTGACACAGAAGGGTAAGGGATACGCCCCGGCAGAGAACAGCGCGGATAAATATCATGGCGTTGCTAAATTCAATGTCGTCACGGGCGAGCAGCAAAAAGGCAAAGCTGGACCGCCTAAGTATCAGAATGTCTTTGGTGAAACGCTGGTCGAGCTGGCAAACAATGATCCCAAGATTGTTGCGATCACGGCGGCGATGCCGTCTGGTACAGGCGTCAATATTTTTGAGAAAGCCTTTCCGGATCGCGCGTTTGACGTGGGCATTGCAGAGCAGCATGCGGTCACCATGGCGGCAGGTCTCGCCGCAGATGGGATGCGGCCCTATGCGGCGATTTACTCGACCTTTCTGCAGCGCGGCTATGATCAAGTCGTGCATGATGTCGCGATCCAGAAGCTTCCTGTCCGGTTCGCAATTGATCGCGCTGGCCTCGTCGGTGCAGATGGCCAAACCCATGCTGGGAGTTTTGATGTCGGTTATCTCGGTGCGTTACCGGGCTTTATCTGCATGGCTGCAAGCGATGAAGCAGAGCTGGCTCGCATGGTTGTAACCGCAAATCAGATTGATGATGGACCATCCTCATTCCGGTATCCGCGCGGCGAAGGCACGGGTATCGAGATCCCATCTGTGTTAGAGCCATTAGAGATCGGCAAAGGCCGTATCATTCGTGAAGGGACCTCGATTGCGATCTTGTCTTATGGCGCGCGCTTACAGGAAGTGCTGAAAGCCGCGGACATGTTAAGTGCCCAAGGGCTGTCCACGACAGTCGCGGATGCCAGATTTGCAAAACCACTGGACGTTGAGCTGACCAACCGACTGGCAAAAGACCACGAAGTCCTGATCACTATCGAAGAAGGCGCGCGGGGCGGTTTTGGCTCGTTCGTCCTGCACCATTTAGCTGACAGCGGTGCGCTGGATAGCGGTCTAAAAGTGCGGACGATGCACTTACCTGATGTTTTTCAAGATCAGGACAAACCCTATGAGATGTATGAGACCGCCGGCCTAAACGCCCGACACATTGCCGCCAAGGCGATAGAGGCGTTGGGCCGCGGCAATGTCGCGGAGATTGAACCCATCGCTCGAGCCTAGGCGTGTCGCTACGCATCTTAGCTCTCACAGTTTTAGCGATGATCGCCTTTGCGGCCAACTCCGTTATTGGGAGACTTGCGCTTATTGAGGGTGAGATCGGTGCAGGGAGTTTTGCCGTTATCCGCCTCGTCAGTGGTGCAGCAATCCTAATGGCCATCCTAGCGATGAGACGCTTGCCCTTGCTCGGAAACTGGGCTGCAGCTTTGGCTCTTTTAATCTATGCGGTTTTTTTCTCATACGCCTATATCGCCTTGCCTGCGGGGACAGGGGCGATCATTTTATTCGCCATCGTTCAAGTGACCATGATTGGCTGGGGGGCAACCAAAGGCGAGCGCCCCAGTTCGTTGCAATGGGTCGGACTTGCGACAGCGTTTGCAGCCCTGATTTGGCTCGTTAGTCCGGGCGTTGAGGCCCCCTCTCTTATCGCTAGCCTCTCTATGGTCATGGCGGGTTTTGGATGGGGAATTTACTCTCTGCTCGGGCGTGGAGCGGGTGATCCTACAGCGATGACAGCCGGAAATTTTATACGGGCAAGCCTGCTCGCCTGTTTGATTGCGCCTATCCTCCTCTTAGGCGCACCAGAACCAATTCCGAGTGTTTCTGGCGTTGGCCTCGCAGTGCTGTCCGGGGCGGTCACATCAGGGCTGGGCTATGTGATCTGGTATGCGGCTCTCAAGGAGTTAAGTGCGACTCGCGCAAGCATTGCTCAACTCTCGGTTCCAGCGATTGCGGCTTTGGGCGGTGTCCTGTTTCTCAGTGAGCCAATCACGCTCCGCTTCGCCCTTGCGACAGCATTAATTCTCAGCGGCGTCGCGCTTGCGACCTTGACCCGAGAGGCCCGCGCGCGCAAATCGCCTCAATGAGCGACACCACCGCGCCTTCAAAGCCCAGCAAGAACGCTTTCTTCTTCGTAATTGTTTCAGTGGTTCTGAACATGATCTCCTTCGGGATCATTATGCCCGTTATGCCTGACTTGCTGGTGGAGGTTACTGGCAGAAACGTCGATGAAATCGCGATCGAGTCCGGGATGCTCGCAGCGACGTTTGCGATTGCGAACTTTCTCGCAATGCCGATTCTTGGCGGCCTATCAGATGCGTATGGACGACGACCGGTCTTACTGACTTCGATCTTCATGCTGGGGATCGACCTTATCATCATGGGCCTTGCCCCAACGCTTGCGATCCTCTTTTTAGGTCGGTTCTTAGGCGGGATGTTCTCAGCAACCTATTCTGTTGCAAACGCTTACATTGCTGATGTGACCGAGCCGGAGGATCGCGGGCGGGCCTTCGGAATGATGGGAGCCGCTTTTGGGGTTGGCTTCATTCTTGGACCCGTCTTTGGAGGCTTGCTTGGCGGGGTCGATACGCGCCTGCCATTCTTTGTTGCGGCAGGGATCGCAGGGATAAACTTCTTGTACGGTCTGTTTGTGCTGCCGGAGAGCTTGGCTACGGAGAACCGACGCCCTTTCACATTAGCGCGTGCCAATCCATTCGGTGCCTTCAAGCATTTCGTCAAACTTCCGAAAGTGGCTTGGTTTATTGTCGCCATCGGGCTCTTTCACCTCGCCAATATGATCTATCCAGCGACATGGCATCTCCACGGTGCGGTTCGCTATGGCTGGGACAGCACGATGATCGGAATATCGCTTGGGGTCGTTGGTGTTGGATCCGCTGTCAGTCAGGCCTTTTTGACTGGCTACCTGATTAAGCGTCTCGGTCCGATGAGAGCTGTGTTCTGGGGTTTGTCAGCGAATATGTTGGCGCTGGTCCTGTTCTCTTTGGCCAATGCGCCATGGATGGCTTTTGCGATTATTTCGATTTCAGCCTTGGGCGGTGTGACGATGCCTGCGATCCAGACCATAACGTCGACACTGACGCCAAAGAATGAGCAAGGCGAACTGCAAGGGGCGCAGTCTTCTATTCAGGCGTTCACAATGATTTTCAGCCCGGTCCTGATGACATCCACGTTTTCGGTCTTTTCTGAGAGAGATGCAGATTATTTTGTGACCTATTTCCCGGGGGCCCCCTTCCTGCTTGCGGCTTTCTTCGTTCTTCTAGCGATGATCCCATTCACAATTGGGGTGCGATTAAACCGAGAGGAAATTTCAGAAACGGATATGGATTCAGCCGAGATCCTTCCCGGAAAGGCGACATAGAAAAAGGGCGACTCGGAAGAGCCGCCCTTGTCATTTGATGTCGCTTAACGAGCCTATTTGGACTTATTAATAAGTCCAATAATCCCGCCAATAATACCGCCACCGACGCCACCATTCAGGAAGCTGCTGATGTGGCCCATGAGCTCGCCACTGGCTAAGAACTGTTGAAAGCCAATGCCGAGTTCGTTCATACCGTACCCTCCAGCGAGACCGCCAATGATCCCGGCAAGCGCGCCAGTTGAACCTTTCCCGCCCAGAAACTTAGACACAATCGGCCCAATAACTGCGCCGCCAGCACCATTTAGAATGAGTGGTAGAAGTGATTCCATGATATTTGCCCTCCCGAGGCTTTTTTGCGAGAGACCCCCTTTTAAGCCTCTCTAGGGGAGAACGGACCAGAGTTTTGGCTCTTCTGCAAGGCCACTCGCCCAGCGCGCGATCTTGGCTTAAGCTCTTTTTATGAACGTCCTACGCCCTGCTTTATTCCTCGATCGCGATGGCGTTTTGAATGTTGATCGAACTTATGTTGCCGCTGTTGAGGATATTGAGTGGATTGAGGGCGCAGCAGAATGCATTCGTAATTTCCGGGATCGAGGCTGGTATGTGATCTGTGTGACCAATCAAAATGGAATCGCTATGGGTCATTACAGCGAAGCCGATATGCAGGCCGTTCATGCCCATATGCAGGCTGTTTTAAGCGCTGCGGATGCCGAACTCGATGCGATCTACCACTGCCCCTACCATCCCGAAGGCATGCGACCCGAATATCGCAAAGACAGTATTGATCGCAAACCCGGACCTGGAATGCTGCTGTCGGCGATGGCTGATTTCCCAATCAAGCGGGAAGCGAGCTTTCTAATCGGTGACAAGCAGACCGATATTGATGCCGCTCATGCAGCAGGAGTTGGTGGATTTCTCTTCAAGGGTGGAAATCTCGCAACGTTCGCAGAGTGGGCTTTGGCGGCTTTCGAGGATGGTACACGATGAAGACGATTGGCCTGATCGGCGGGATGAGCCCGCAAAGCACGGTGTTTTACTATAAAACGCTTAATTCGCTTGTGAATGATCGATATGGCGGACATGCGAGCGCGAAAATCCTCCTGCACTCCGTCAACTTCGCAGAGACCCATGCAAAACAGACCGCCGGCGAATGGGACGGTCTAGGACATCAGCTTGCCGAAGCTGCGAGAGGGCTAGAACGAGCCGGGGCTGATATCATCGCTCTGGCAACCAATACGATGCATAAATGTGCGCCCAGTGTAGAAGCAGCGACACCCCTTCCATTCCTGCACATCGCCGATGCGACAGCGATGGCTTTAACGTCCCAAGGACGAAAAAGACCGGCCTTGCTGGGGACACGGTTCACAATGATGGAGCGCTTTTACATCGACCGCCTCAATGACCATGGCTTGGAGGCCGCTATCCCTAATGAGACTGCGCGCGGCGATATCGACCGGACCATCTTCGATGAATTAGTCCGTGGTATCGTTCAAGAGGATAGCCGAGAGCGCTATGTTGAAATTGTCCGGGATCTCAAGATGATTGGCGCGGACAGCGTCATCCTTGGGTGCACCGAAATCGGCATGCTTTTGAATCATGGAAATTCACCGCTGCCACCCTTCGATACCGCTTTTATCCATTGCCAGTCACTCATCAGTGCAGCGCTTTCATAGCTTTTTCCTATGATGGGCATTTTTAAAAAGGATTCGTATTTCATCCTTCTGAGACAATCTCTGGCGTGCACGATGTGCGTTGAATGAGAGCACCAACACTATTTTCAAGACGTCTCCACGAGGAGATGCGACCCGCTCAAGTATCATTCAGACAAAATAAAGGAGAATGACATGAAATTCATTACTAAGGTTACAGCTGGCGGTGCCGCCGCTCTTGCTCTCGCCGCTTGTGTAAGCGTTGCTGGCGCAGACAATGTTGACGCACCTGTGGGCATCACGGAAGCAGACGTCGTCGCGGCTCAGCAAACATGGGGCAACGGAATTGTTGCAATCTCAGCGGTACATGCTGAAGGCGGTGACTACACAGCGCGAGCGACTGAACACATCAACGACTTGTACGCTTACGGCATGACAGACGTGATGTTTAAGCCAACACTCGCCGCTGACGATCAGTTCCGCGAGACGTTTGAAGAAGCGCTGAACTACTTCGTTGGCAAAGAAGGCACAGAAGACGGTGGCTTTGCAATCAGCGGTTGGACAAATACGCGCTGGGAAAACAATGGCATCTATACAGATGGCGATTCAGCGATGGCGATGGGCAACTATTTCTTCACAGGCCCAGATGGTAATGAGACAAAAGTTGAGTACACGTTTGGTTATGTCCTCGACGATGCTGGTGATCTGAAAATCAATCTGCACCACTCTTCACTACCATACTCAGCAGAGTAGCTCTTCGACGCCAATCGGCGTCCTGATTTGGGAACCCCGCCAGCGCATAGCAGCGGGGTTCTCCTTTTCCACTATAATGATTTCAGAGATGAGAGGCTGAAATGAAATTTGCACGATTTATGAGCGTTGCCGGCGTCGCCGCAGCCACAATGCTTTGTTTTTCTCCAACTTATGCTCAATCCCTGACTGGCAATGTCGGCTCCGCCGGCGTCACGAATGGAGAACGCGGCGTCGAGGCCCGGATCGGATTTGATGATGACGGCAATCTTGGCAGCCGTGTTCACTATGACCAGTCTTTCACGGGCTGGTATCAGCTGCGTTTGATCGGCTCTTTCTCACAGCCCGATGGTGGAAACTTCGATTTCCGCAGCTTTACGATCGAGAACTGGCTACAATGGAGCGAAGAAGCCAGCGACAATAGCGGCTTTAATGGCGGGCTGCGGTTCGCCTACGGCATTGCCAGCGACAGTGACGACACAGATGAAGCCGAAGTCCGTTTCACGCTCACTGATAAATTCGGGGATGGCTGGGAGTGGCGCACAAATGTGATCGCTGAGATGGAAGCGGGCAAAGGCAGTCAAGGCGGTGTCGACCTGGAAACGCGGTTTCAGATCTCACGCGCAGTGGACGTCACTGCACTACAGACCGACAGTTGGCGGCTCGGCGTTGAACTCTTCAGCGAGTATGGTAGCAGCCGTGACTTTGATGGGCTTGATGATCAGGCCCACCAGATCGGCCCTGTGTTGAAAGCCTCTTGGGACAATGGCGTTTATATACAGACCGCTGTGCGCGCTGGCCTAACGGATGGCTCAGATGACGCCATGATGAAATTTTTCATTGGTCGAGAGTTTTAAACCGCTCACGATCCTGCCATGAGGTCTAACGATGCTGTAAGCCATGGAGGATCGTCATGCGGGTGCTTGTGTTTGCGGTTCTCTTCGCTGTGTCAGCGTGTACGCCGCCAGACAACCGAGTATCACAGACGTCGGATGGATCGCCGCCGACATATTGGACTTTTGACAAGGCTGCACCTGCGCTTCGGCTTGCGTCATGCTCCGAAGACGATCTGTTTGAGAGCGCTTCAAATTTGGCGCTTCTGGCCAGCGAAGTTGAGCGAGGGCCGCAGACGGCTCAGGCCAACCAGCTACAAGGCATGACATTCGCAGGTGCGTGGCATTTAACAGCCGATGATCCAGATTTTGGGGGACTGTCAGGCCTTGATACGCTTGCAGATGGGTCACTGCTCGCCATCAGTGATGCAGGGACTTGGGTTTGGATCGGACTTGATCCGCTGACCGGCGCCCCCGATGGGATCGCGAGCATTGGCTCCATGAGGCGAGCAGACGGCACACTCCCACCAAGTAAACGCCATATGGATGCCGAAGGGCTGGCCGTCAAAGATGGCTTGGCTTTAGTGAGTTTTGAGCAGGTCCACAGGATCGAAGCGTTTGCTCTGGACAAATGTGGACAGGGTGCGCGCGCGGCGCTTGTAACGACTTTGCCGAAACGCATCAGCGGCAAGCGCATCCGCGCTAATAAGGGCGCTGAAGCCTTGAGTTTGAGCAAGACACTGAACATTGGATTTGAAACAAAAACGAGACACGGCTCGCCGAGTACGTCCCTCCTCGAAGACGGAACGCTCGGCCAATCCAACTTTGTGGAGCGCGGTGATGCTTTTTCAAAAACCGGCGCTGACACGCTCGATACGCTGCACGTTAATCTCTACCGTGCTTATGACCCCGTTCGTGGAAACCGGATCAAAGTTGACGTTTTTGAAGGCGGTGTCGCGATTGCCACCGCACATCTGAGGCCGCCGCTTCCTGTCGATAATTTTGAAGGCATTGCCTTTGGCAGTTCACCAGAAGGCCAAACTCGGATTTGGATGATCTCTGACGACAATTTCAATGAGAGCCAGCGCACGCTCCTCTTCGCTTTTGACTTGGAATAGCGGTTTTGCCCCATTTGTCGGGACACGATTCTATAGGCTTGATACGTTGTCGGACGCGTTAAGGACTGACACACTCCACCGCATCATGACAGCTTGAGTCGCGCAGGAGGACAGGAGTTAGATGGTTCGACGTGGCCCCAAAAAATCAGAGACACTTGAAGTCAGAGTGTCTTATGAGACCAAGACAAAACTGGTTCGCAAAGCCAAGCGGGAAGGTCTAACGGTCAGCGCGCTCGTGCGGCGTTTGATTAATGGGAACCTTAGCGCCGAGCCCACACCCGCAGCCCAACCTGCTTTCGATAACAGCTTGAAAGCCAAACTCATGACCCAAATTCAAACACTCACCAAACGTCCGCGGCTTATCGCAGGTTCATTTGCCAGCGTCATTGCTGTTGCGATGATGGCCAACTCGACCAGTATGGCAGACGATGTTGCAGTCGAACTCGGCGGCACGTTCGTAGAGCGTCAAAACGTATATTCTTTCGATCATAATTGCACTGTTGATTTGGGGGAAAGGTGCAAGTTCGACATCGGCCAGAATGGTGAGTTTGTTGTTAAACTCAATCTCCTGACGGTTCCGGACGGTTATGAAGGCGATGTCGTCGTCGAAATCGATGTGACACGCTTTGAGGATATTGAGGGCGTTAAGCAATCCAGACAGATCACGTCACCTGTCGTTATTTCGAACTTTGATGAAAACGCACGTGTGGAGGTCGGCACGGAAGGTGGTGATTTCTACAGTCTGACAGTGCGAGCAAAACAGGTCTCAAACTAATCCTGCATGGCTAAAACAGCATCGATCAGGCCGACGGCTTCATAGCTTGCCCAGTCTGCTTCTCCGGCGAGCAAAGCAACCCTGTCGCCTTTTGCATCGAAGATCACCGTCGTGGGAAAGCCGCGTCTTGCACCGCTGTCATAGACGATGTCCCAGTTTTCTGGCGGAGCGTGGTAGAAATCAAGAACGTTCGGACCTGCCAGTTCCCCTAGACGACGTTTCGCATAGTCCCGGTCTTCCTGGCTATCGACGCTGATCGCTACGACTTTGAAATTATCCCCGCCGCGCGCCTTTTGCAGAGCACTTAGATGAGGCATCTCACGCTCGCACGGGCCACACCACGTCGCCCAAAAATTGACGAGGATAACCTGACCCCCAAAGTCCTGCAGGCTGACAGTCTCACCATTAATATCGGTGAAAGTTGCATCGGGTGCGGGCAGTCCACGCTCACTTGTGTCGAGATCGGCAAGCTCTCCAATGGCAAATCTGGCGATTGGGTCGCGGTTGCTCCCCTCTTGCGATCCGCTAAAGACAACAAATAGAATACCGAAAATGAGCCCTGCAATCATAAGCGGGATGGCGTAACGCAACAGGCGGTCCATATAGAGTGTCCTTGCGGTCTTAAGAGTGAGAGCGATATGGCGGGTGAGACTCAAAAAAGCCAGCAAATGTGGGGCGGGCGGTTCGCCGCACAGCCCTCTAATATCATGCAATCGATCAATGCGTCCATTGATGTCGATAAGCGCATGGTCCGGGAGGATATTGGCGGATCGCGCGCCCATGCGGACATGCTGGTTGAGCAAGGCATTATCTCAGAGGCTGATCACACCGCAATCCAGTCCGGGCTTGATCAGGTGCTCGCTGAGGTCGACGCGAACACATTTCCTTACCGCTCAGAGTTGGAAGACATTCACATGAATGTTGAGGCGAGGCTGAAAGAGCTTATCGGTGAACCCGCCGGGCGCTTGCACACGGCGCGATCACGCAATGATCAAGTGGTGACCGACTTCCGTTTATGGACCCGTGGTGCGCTCACCGAGGCGCGTCATAGCCTGAAAGCTTTGCAGAGCGTCCTCGTTGTCCGCGCAGGCGAGCACGCGGATACCGTGATGCCGGGCTTCACGCATCTACAGACAGCACAGCCTGTGACGTTGGGCCACCATCTACTGGCCTATGTGGAGATGTTTGAGCGCGATCGCACACGGCTTGCTGATTGCGCTGCGCGTTTGAATGAAAGCCCACTCGGCGCAGCGGCCCTTGCTGGCACTGGCTTTCCGATTGACCGCGATGCGACATCGGAAGCTTTGGGGTTTGATCGCCCAATGGCGAACTCTCTGGATGCGGTCTCAGCGCGGGACTTTGCTCTAGAGGCGATGAGCGCCCTGTCGATTTCGGCCACACATCTATCGCGCCTTGCCGAAGAAATTGTACTTTGGACGAGTGCGCAGTTCAGCTTTGCCAGCCTCTCAGATGCTTGGTCGACGGGGTCATCGATCATGCCACAAAAACGCAATCCTGATGCAGCGGAGCTGATCCGGGCAAAGGCGAGCTCTATCACAGCAAATTTCATCGCGCTTCAAGGTGGGGTGAAAGCCCTTCCCCTCGCCTACGCTAAGGATTTACAGGACGACAAAGCCCTGACGTTTGCGAGCTTTGACACATTCAGCCTCTGCACCGCAGCGATGTCGGGAATGATAGAGACAATCACGTTCAATTCAGACGCTATGAGAGCTGCAGCGGCAAATGGATTCTCCACAGCAACCGATCTTGCAGACTGGTTGGTTCGCGAGTTGCAGATCCCGTTTCGTGATGCCCATCACATCACAGGACGTCTGGTCGCTCTGGCGGAAGAAAACACGATTGATCTCCCCGATCTGAGCCTCGAACAAATGCAAACAATTGAACCACGCCTTACGAATGACGTTTTTTCGGTT
>JBCCDF010000064.1:0-12987 GCA_039030935.1 Pseudomonadota bacterium
GCTTGCTGGTGGTGGGGGATCATGTCCTGCATGAAGCGGACATCGTCTTGAGAATAGCTGTTTTGCGCGATGGTTGCCGCCTCTGAGGCTGTCAGTGTTTTTGCGGGTTCACCGGGTGCGCCGGGCTGAATGATGCTGACATCTTCCTCAGCGCTGGCGCCGCAACTGGCAAGAACGAGTGCCGCCAAACTACAACTTGAAGCCGCTAGGTGGCGAATATAATAATTGTTTTTGCTCATGATCATTCCCCTCAGTCTCTCATATAACTTTCTGAGTATACGCTATGATCCTCTCGCACAACAAATGAGCTGAAACGAGGCCGCTCACACTTGAAGCGATGACCTTAGAATACGAGAGAACTGCGCCGCGAAGGCCAATCGGAATTGATGGACGCTCTTTTGCCCGTAGATGCCTTGCAGTGTGGGTTGAGAAACAACGAAGTAGTTGATGGCCCCCAAAAGCTGATATAAGGTGATGAAAATATCTTCCTGAGGAGCATCTGTCCATCCGGGGATCTTCCGAACCAGTTCAACGAGTGTATCAAGATAAGATCTGAGGTACCATGTCCCTACAGTATCGGCCCGGCGCTTATTGTCGAGAAGTTCCCGCATTAGAAGTTGTGAGCGGGCAGGGCTCTCTAGCGAGCTTGTTGCCATAGTGAGCAAGTAGGCTTCCAATTGTTGAAACGTATCCGAAGATGACGTTACGGTGCTAACAAGATGCTCTTCGACGTATTCTGAAATACGCTGCAATACAGCACCGTAGAGTTTCTCCTTCGACCCATAGTGGTGCAGTAGAGCTTGCTTCGTTAGGCCTAGTTCATCGGCGATTGCGGCAATGCTGGCGCCGTAAAAGCCGCGCTCTGCGAACAGTCTCTCTGCTACATCTAGAAGCTGCTCTCGTGTTTGGCCTGCCATGGTGATCCCACTTTTCTGTTGACAACTTACCGATTGGTAGGTTAAGGATCTTACCAATCGGTAAGGACCATAGCTGCGATATTCGGAGAAACCAATGACAAAAGACACGCTCTACAGAAAAGACGGGGCAATCGCGACGATCACGCTCAATCGCCCAGAGAAGTACAACACGCTTCGCCCATCGCTTCTGAACGATCTCGATAACGCCCTTCGAGACGCCAACACAGACAGCGATGTGAAAGTCATTATCTTGGAGGGCGCTGGCGATGCGTTTTGCGCAGGTTTTGATTTTTCCGGCGGCTTGGAACACTTTGGCGAGCATATTCAAGAAGCGAGTTATGATCCCGGGCTCGATGTGGATGCGGTCATCAATCCATATCAATCCTACCTGACGCAGTTTATGGGTCTCTGGCGAGGTCTAAAGCCGACGATTGCTAAAGTGCACGGCTACTGCATGGGCGGTGGATCAGAGATGGCACTTTGCGCTGACTTGGTCATTGCATCGCATGATGCGCGCATCGGCACGCCTTACAGTCGTGTTTGGGGGTGCCATCTCTCTGGCATGTGGGTCTATCGCCTCGGGTTAGCGAAAGCGAAGTATTATGCTCTAACTGGCGAGGCGGTCAGCGGTGAGGAAGCCGCACGCATCGAGCTGATCAATGAATCCGTTCCGCTCGAAGATCTTGATCAGACGGTTCAAGATTTAGCTGAGAAACTCGCTCGTATT
Organism: Pseudomonadota bacterium; assembly: GCA_039030935.1. Lineage (GTDB taxonomy): Bacteria > Pseudomonadota > Alphaproteobacteria > Caulobacterales > Hyphomonadaceae > Henriciella. Next base: position 1,645 of record JBCCDF010000064.1, read on the forward strand.
CCCTTCACGCAACTGATGGCCATGAAGCTGATCGTCAATCAAGCCTACGACAATATGGGCCTGCAAAGTACTCAAACACTCGGTCCGATTCTGGACGGGATTATGCGTAATACCCCCGAAGGTCGTGAGTTTGTTCAAGTCGCACAAGCTCAAGGGGTCAAAGAGGCTGTTATTCGTCGGGATCGACCTTGGGCTGACTATAGTCAGGCGCCAGCGGATCAACTGCCTCGAAAGCGAAGCGAGCTCTAGAATGAATGTTGACCTAAAGGCTGTAGCGGCACAGGCTGATTTGCATCATCAATACTTTCTCGGCCTTCAGCTCATGGTTGTGGTTGAGGAGTCTCGGCAGACGGTTTTCGACTGGATGTTCCGCTTGTTCAGGAGTCAGCACGAGGAAAAGTTCCTCTCAAGCTTTGCCAAATTAGGGCTGGATGACTTGCCCCATGCTGTTGCATGCGCGAAGTATCACGTTCTTTCGAACAGCATGGGTGGGGTGAATGTTGAATATTTCGAAGAGAGTGACCAAAAGGCGTGGGTCCGCTTTCGATATCCGCGCTGGATGTATGCCGGACCTGCCATCTGCGGCATTCCCGTTGAGGCCGGTCGCGGATTTCTACACGGCTGGTACGCTCAAAATGGTGTGAGCCTTGGCAATCCCCGTCTCGGCTTTGTTTGCGTGTCGGAAGATGTCACCGGCCAGTTTGGCTTGTGCGGCTACTTTAAGGAGTATGATCACGATTTGGGCGAGCATGAACGCCTTGTCTTTGCGCCTGATGAGCGTCCGCCGGTCTATGACCCTGATCAGCAACCCAAACCGCCTGCCAACGAGTGGTCTGATGAGCGCCTAGTGAAAGCAAATCGGAACTACGCGATTGAGTATATTCGAAACGGGATTTCGGTGTTGGCTGATCTGATTGGTGAGCGTCGCACGATAGAGCTTGGACAACGTGCCGCTAGACTGACCGGGCTTCAGCAATATTCTGCGCTGGCAGCTCATTTGGAGATGTCCGAAGGCGGTCCTCAAGAAGCTGTCCGCTTTTTAGCGCGCGCGATGGCGGGCATGGGTGATCGATGCGATGTCACACTGTCCACCAACGCCGAAGCACGAATGACGCAGTCAGGGCTTCGTATTGTGCGTGGTCTCAACGACAAAGCACGCCGTATTCTTCTCACCTGCTGGATCGAGCTGTGGTGCGGTGCCATTCATTCGAACCGCGAATTTATGGATGTATCATGCGATACTGATACGGATCAGTTGGTCTGAACTGTCACTCGAAGTGAGGGTTCGCCAGCCTCTTGACGAAGTATTTAGAACAGTTGCGGGATGACGATATTATTCCAACGGTAGACCAACGATAGCGACGCGCTTGTTGTCAGGACTGACCGCGATGCGGTTCGCAGACTTTAGACCGAGTGCTTTAAGGTCGGCGATCTTCGCCCACCCGTCTGAATCTTCGCGCCATTTGTACACTTTTGCGTCCTCGATTTGCAGGATCGAGCCATCGGGAGTCCAAGCATAATTCGCATTGGACCCGACAATTGGTGTCAGGGGGCGAACTGCTTTTGTTTCCGGGTCAAACGCTTTGATCCAGACTTGTTCATTCGTCTGACGATGGACGAAGCTAAAATGATCCGTGCCCGGTATGACATAAGGCGTCGCGGGAACAGCATGACCCGAGATGAAGTGATAGCCCTGCTTATCGGCATGGGTGAGCGCAACATTGAAGCCGTAACGGGACCAGAATAGGACATCGCCTGTCTTGTCGTTGTAAGCGAAATAACCAACCGGCTCATCGACGCCAGCAGTTTCCAGCAGCCAGCTTGGTGCATCGGCGGAGTCCCGGTCCAAATGCCAGATTGAGCGATTACGCTCAAAGACCATCCAGATGCTCTGATTGTCAGTCGATGGCGTTGGAGAGAACTCTGATTTGTCTGTCGCGGTTATTTGAGTGTGGGTGTCCGTGCCAATCGTGTACTCCCACACATCGGTTTGCTGGCCATCATCGCGAGAATAGAGAAAGGTTTCACTCTCTTTGGTGAAGAAGGGCTGATTATCATAGCCGGGGCGGTTCGTAACATTGCGCCCTTCAGAAAGCGCATCGTCTGGGCTCGCCGCATCATAATCAAACAGAAAAATCTCAGTTTCAGGGAAGGCTGGTTGAGGGGCCTCCTCATCCGTTGTCTGAGCATGACTGAGTGTGGCAAAGGCGAGGGATGTGAAAAGTATCAGTATTGATCGGTACATTTACAGTTTACGTCCCTCAACGTTTTTCTATTTTCCGTCGGTCTTGACCTACTCGCCATCTAGTTCAGACAAGAGCCTCGAGACCGCAGTTTCAAGCGGCAGGTCACGCCCGGTTGCAGCAAGCTCAGGTGGATTATCAACGAGAAGTGTTGGCTGAAGCTCCTGATTTTCGAGTGGAACACCATTCTCATCAAGTACTGGTAGTTGCGGGATACCGAAGACTAAATCGCCTGAGACCTGTCCCTCCCACCACACGGCTGTCGCCGTTCCGGGAACAGGCATGCCGATGGTTGGTCCGATATCGAACAGGTCATACGCGTAAGGGAACATGTGCGCATTCGAGTAGTTCCCTTCATTCATGACGACAGCAGACGGCTTGGTCCAGCGCTCTTCCGGGGCGCCTGAGACTATGCGATCACGCGCGCGAAGGTCGAAATAGGATTCTCCATCGAGCAGGGTGATCAGGTCATCATGCAGCCAGCCACCACCATTGAAACGCGTGTCAACGATCACCGCTTCTTTGTCGTAGTTTCTGCCAAAGAGTTCGGAGAAAATCTGCCTATAGCCTGTATCGCTCATGGAGCGAATATGGACAAAGCCAATCCGGCCATTTGAGCGCTCGTCGACAATTGCGCGGCGTCTCTCGATCCAGCGATCATAAAGCGCTGCATTCTCCTGGCCGCGCGAATAGGTCCGGATAGTCGCGGTTTGGCCGTTATCAAAGGCCAGTCTAACACGGTCGCCAGCTTTCCTGTTGAGGAATTCAAATGCGTTCTGTGTTCCTGTTACAGATTGACCGTCAATGGCCACGATACGATCGCCGACAGATACATTCAGCACATCGCGATCAAGTGGACCATCGCGCAGGATTTCTGCGATTCGTAACCCTTCACTGCCGTCCAAATCAAAGATGACGCCAAGTGCGGCTGTTTGATCATCGCCAGACGTCCGGCCGCCGAAATATCGCATCCCGGTATGGCTCGCATTTAATTGGCCAAGGAGTTCCGACATCATGACTGCGAAGTCGCGATTGTTTGAGATCGCAGCGACTTTTGGTCCGTAAGCTGCTTTCATAGCGGGCCAGTCGACCCCATGGAAGTTGGGATCGTAGAACTTATCATCGACCTGATGCCATGTGTGGTCGAAGATGTACTCGCGTTCAGCATCTGACCGAAGGCGCATCTCAGCAGACACTTCCAAGGGTTTCAGGTCTATTTTATCGCCTAGGGTTGCTTTGTGCAGTCGCCCATCAGCGAGAATAATGAGCATTTTGCCATCATCACTGAGCGCCATGCTCGCACTGTTTGCGCCGATGGGGGCAACCCGTTTCGCCTCGTTTTCCATCAGGTCATTGACCCACAAATCGTAGCCGCCCTCGAAGGCTGCCAGATAGTATAGCTTTTCAAGGTCGGGGCCGAGGACAGCGCCTGCAAGGTCGGCGGATTCTGGTGTTAAGCGGACTGTGCGATCTTCAACAGCGTCGAAATCGATTTGAATATCGGAATCGTCGTCGCGGGATTCTACAAGATTGAGCAGTGCGTTGATATCGAGAGCAGGCGTTTCGTCTTCCTCGTTTGTGTCCTCATCGTCTTCTTCCGATGCGTCATCATCATCACTTTTGTTCTCATCGGCCTTGGATAGAACGGCGCGTTCTTGTTCCGTCAGATTAAAGCGCGTCCAACTCGCTTCACTTAGAAAGGCCGCGACGATGTCGCCCTCAGAGCCCCAAGACCCGTGTGAACGTTCACCAAAACGATCCGTATACCAATAAACGACATCGCCGCCGGGATGCCAAGCCGCGCCACCATCCTGATAGCCATTGATCGAGATATCCCGCGGCGGTTCAGAACCATCAACGGGGGCAAGGCCAATGTCGGTGTAGAAGTAATAGCCACGAGGTGAATAATCAGCAGCAACCCATTTGGAGTCGGGCGAGAAATGGAAGCTAATGTCACCGTCTGAATAGGAATAGTTCTGGTCGCGGGTGAACAGCGTTCGAAGGTTGTTGCCATCTCTGTCAATCACCGCCACTTCATCACGGTTGAGGATGAAGCCAATCGTTTCACCGTCGGGACTATAGGCGGGTTGGAAAGCGTTGCCGGATGTCGGCTTATAAACTTCATTGGTCTCAAACTGCGCTGAGAGCGAGAAGCGCGGGGCATTGGTTTCTGCAATGCTCGTCTCGTAAAGCCCCCATCCGCCATCATGTTCCGCCGCATAAAGAAGGGTTTTTCCATCAGGAGCAAAGGATATGGACCGCTCTTGTCCTGGCGTATCAGTGACCCGGATTGTGTCTGCGAACTCCATATCGGTGACGAAGACTTCGCCTCTGAAAATATAAGCGATTTCCGATCCATCAGGTGCGATTGCAAATTCGGAAATCTGGCTATTCGCAGAAATTGGATCAATATCACCGCCGATACGCCCGGCCGGCACCGTCACAGAGAGCGCCTGTGACGCCCCATTCGGCTGAACGAGATGAAGAACACCATGGTAGCTGTACACGACCGCCCCGGATGAGCTGACTGACGCTCCGCGAGCCGGATGGGGGCCATGCTGACTGAGGACAGTACTCGCTCCGCTTTCCAAATCGACGCGGCGTAGATTGAAACTGCCTCCATTGATTTCCGATTGCATGAAGAGGCTCAAACCATCTGGGGACCAGTTCGGGGAATGGTCCCCGCCCGGATTGTCAGTCACTTTCCGATGGTTGCCGCTCGCGAGATCGTAAATCCAAACATCACGGGCGAATGAACTGACGTCGCGCTGACGCCATTCATTCTCATAGGCCTTCTGATCGCGATAAGCGATTTGGGTTCCATCCGGGCTGTAGCGTGCCTGTGTTCCGGGAACGGTTGTCACGATCCGTGGGGTGCCGCCCGTTACTGCAACGTCATAGATTTGCGGCAGAGCTCCTGTTGGATAGTAGCTTGATGCGGCTGACTGCGCGCGTGATGATGAGAACATAACGCGCGATCCATCAGGTGAGAAATCGCTCGGCATATCATTGGCGTCATGATGCGTCAGGCGGCGCAACGCGGTTCCGTCAGCCATCATGACATAGACATCCAGATCGCCATTCCGGTCAGAGGCGAACGCGATCTTGGTGCCGTCACGCGACCAGACCGGCATGCCATCCCAACCATTATCGCGGGTCAACGCCGTCGCAGTGCCTCCAGTGCTGGGGACAGTCCAAAGGTCACCATAGGCTTGAAAGACAATCGTGTTGCCATCTGGAGAGAGTGCAGGGCTTCGAAACCAGCTCTCAGACTCGTTTAAAAGCGCTTCAGTCGCTTGAGTGGTTTGCGCTGATGCAGATGGGGCAACGAGGGCCGCAACCGTAAACGATACGGCTGAAAGTGTCTTGCTTGTGACCATGTTTGAACTCCGTGACTGGAGGTGTGGTAACCATAGGATATGATCAACACAAGCGAAGATTTGGCCCTATACTCTCCTTTGTCGCTCTATAGAAAACCCGCGTTTGAGGGTGCACTTCCAATCTCAGTTTCGGGTCAAATAGCGACTGATTAATAGATGTGTCTTGTCTAAGAGTCGTCTTTACAGAGACTACTCTGATACAGGAATAATCGGCGCTTGCTCATTTCTAGATGTGTCGAAAAACGCAATGATCTGCGTGATGGCTTCCGCCGTTGTTGGGGCGCAGAAATGCCCTTCGGTCGTATTTGCGCAGCCGGGCGTTACGGTTCCGACAGGTGATCCGCTGGCAACAAACTGTGCAAACCCTGCGGTTGTAGAACTATTTACATTCGCTGTCAGATTAGCGCTGCCTTCGTCCAAGATGAGGACAGGCTCTTGGATAACAGGAACTTGCAAAACGACACCATCACCATAGGCCGATGCGACCGCCCGCGTCCCACCATTTGGCGCGATGGTATCGACGATGCCTTCTGTAATGAGGATGCTCGCGCGCTTAGGCGTGCCGAGGTCAATCGGATCTTCGAAGTGACGCGGAACATGATTGATCGCTGACCATGTATCTAAGGATAACTCAGTTAAAGGTGCCAGCGCGCCAATTGTGTTTGGTGTCAATGTAAAGCCGCGATCTGTAAAAGATGAGAGCGACTGGCCTGAAAGGATGAAACCAGAGAATTCTGTTCGTTCTGTCGACCTCAGACCTCCGACAGTGAGCACAGCCGCATCGACGTCGGCGGTATAAGGCAGCGCTTGCATGCCGCGATTAGCCCCTGCGCTGACGCCATAATAGCCGAGCCAAGACGGGTCAAAGTCCGGAACTCCATCACCCCCGTTAGGAAACAGGTCAAAGTTTTGTTCCGATTTCACCCAGCGCAGAAACTCAAGAACTTCAGAGACATTCTGGAGTTCACGAACAGCAAACCCGCTAATTGGTCCCGCCGGTCCTAAAACGCCGTTTGAGGAATTATTATTCGCAGAAGGTGGCAACCCGTCATTATTTTCTAGACTGACGGCAACCACGGCATAGCCCGCCTGAAAAGGGGATATCCCATTAACGCCTGATGCTCCACCAAGCTGCACCAGATTTTCTGCATCACCCGGACTGCCGTGTAGAAAAGCAATGACAGGTGGCGGCCCACTTGTTGCAGATGTTATGGGTAGCGCGATGACCACGTCGAGGGGCTTCGAAGCCGCCGCGATAATTTCTCCTTGGTTGTTTCGGTTGAACCGGTTTGGATTTGATGGACTCGTGTAGCTCGTACCATCAATCGTTCCACGGATTATGGCGATTAGGCCTTGTGTGCTTGGGGCCCCGTCAATGCTGTCCAATGTGAATGTGGGGAGTGAGCGCTGACGGCTCAGCTCTGCCAGACGTTCTGCGTCTGCTGTCAGCACGTCCCCACTTCGAATGGTCATACGAAGGATAAGAGCGACGTCATCAGTGTCATACCGTACGAGCGCGCCCTGATTGACGGCTTCAAGTGTCGGCACAGCAATACTCCTGACGGCCGATACGTTTGCAGATTCCATCGCATCGGGCTGGCTAAGGCTGGCAGCAAAAGCCGTGGAGGGCAGAAGGGGGCTGCCTTGTTCATCAAGGATACGGTTTGAAACAACGACGCCATAAACGTTTTCGGGCTCAAGCCGCACAGCCGGTATTAAGACTAAACGCTCCCCGTCGCCGGGCGCGTTCGGGTTGGTTTGTATGCGTTGCTCGACTTTGAAAGGGACGCGTTCCCCCGCATCAGGTGATCCTGGTGTAATGTTAAACCAAGCGATAGTTGATAGAGGATCAATCGATTGTTGGATGCTTGAAGGTAGCGTCTCAGGGTCGATAGGCCCTGTAAGTGAAACGCTTGTGGTTCCTGTTGGGCTCCAACCATCTGCGAAGTTTGCATTCGCGATCGTGCCGTTCAGAATGTCTTGTTCTGGCTGCCCACCAATGCCGGTCGGGACATTGATCGCGAGTTTTGATCCACTGGCTGTCGTTTGATCTGGCGTCAGAAAGAAATCATCTGGCAGGGGGCCGAGGCGCAAATTACTGTCTCGATCATAGACGACCTGTTCTCCATTTTCAGCGGCGCTAACTTCGAAAGTCTCGACTTCGGTTTCACCCGCAAGCACGGTGCACACTTCACCGGCAGGCAAAAGAGCTTCAGGGTTAATGACAATACGACCGTCGTTTAGAACGGTTGTCACGATTGTTATGGGATCCTCGTCGCAATTGAGTGCAATTTCATCCAGTAAATTTGTTGGGATGTCGTCGCCTTCTTGGAAGACTAGCCATGTTGATTGCGGAACGTTGAAAACGGTCGGCGATGGTGAAACAGGCGTGGAAGGAGGGGGTGGTGCTGGTGCCACCGGCGGGGTCTCAGAAGAACCCCCACCGCCTGAGCAGGCAGTACACCACAACATGACAAGCGGTACGAGCAATGTGGAGCGGCGTTGCATTCGAGCCTCCAGCGGTTCATGTTTGATATTTACTATAGTATACTATATATAATAATTATCAAGCAGACATTTTAGCAGACGCCATTTGCGCTTGAAATTCTGTATTGAGAAAACCCCCATCCTGCATGGGCCTTTGGCGCCTCTTATGCGCGCAAGTCCAATTTATTAGGGTCGAATATTGAATTTAGGCGAGCTTTGCTTTTTCAATCAAATGATCGGCTAATCGTTCCGCGAGCGCCATGATGGTCAGTGTTGGGTTTGCCCACCCCGCGGTTGGGAAGACGCTACTGCTGGCGATGTAGAGGTTCGGGCTCTCAAACATCTTGCAGTTTGCGTCTACGACGCCGGTCGATGGGTCTGATGACATCCTTGTGCCGCCCATGTGGTGGTAGCCTCCAATCGGGTGAGATGAGATTAGCGGATCAAATCTCCACGTTTCGGATGCATCCTCTAACCAGTCTGCAAGCCGCACATCGCCCCAACCCAATCTCTGATATTCACGTTTGAGCGTCTGCATCAGAACTTTGACGCTTGTCTTGTCGATATCACTGAGGTGCCAGTGTAAATCGGCAAGCGGGAGGCCGAACTGATCTCGTCGCTGGCTTAACAGAACCCGACTTGTCTCATTCGGGGCCTGCTCCGCACGAATCACGGCATACAGACCGCGCTTGCTTCCAGATTGTTTTACGGCCCAGACAGAGGCCCAAGGATCGACTTGCTCACGCGCCCGTGTCGACAAACCTTTCAGCCCTTTATAGCTCGTGCGCCAGAAGCGGGTGCTGGGCAGGTCATGCTTCAGTTTTTCTTTGAGCGATCGGATAAGTTCCGGAGAGCGGCCTTCATGGCGGCGCGGCGCGAGGCTCAGCGCGCTGTTGAGGACACCGTGGCGTCTCTGCTCGGACTCTGTCAGTCTGACATAGGCCGCGAAGCGTTGCCCATTTGAGCGCCGCATACGCGGAAAAGCGCGCAGAGACGTCGCCAATTTATCCGAGACAATCTCTCCGCCACGCGCGTGCGGATGCTCCATAAAATACCGTCCAAGATGGTCATTTGCATTGCCCAAGCCGTTTGGGCGTTCGGCGACGCTGCCCATCAACACTCTAATCGTTTCGATCGCGCCTGCGGCAAGGATGAAGTTCTTGGCTATAATCTTCGCGTTGCGTCCGTTCAGAGCGCTGACCGTCATTGCGTCGACGTGACCTTGCTCAGAAATATCGATTTTCGTTAGCGTCGCATTGATCAGGGTGTGGACGTCGCTCAGATTGCCGCGTGAGGTGTTTGTGAAACGCTCCCCATTCTCATCAAATCGCCAGTAGCCGACCTCTAATTCCTCAGACTGGAACCTGTCTTGGTCAGCAGGTTTGGTGCGAGGGCGTTTGATGTCTAAGCTTTGATAAGCGCGATCATAGTAGGATTGAAGATCAGTCTTTTTGATGGGCCATCCACTATGGGGCACATAGTCTCGTTTCTCGAAATCGATAGCGTCAAGTTCAGCGCATCGCCCGCCCCAAATCGCAGCGGTCCCACCGAACAGCCGCAGTCGCGAAGAGATCAGATCGTAATAGGGTTCGCCGCTGGTATCGCCATCTGAAAGAGCTTGCGTCTTTGAATCAAATTCGACCCCGCCGCTCTCAACGAGTAGTATGTGTAGACCTGCACCTGCGAGGCGCATTGCAAGTGTTTGCCCTGCGACCCCCGCGCCGACGATACAGATATCCGTTTGGATCTGATCCGCGACATCGTCTTTCTTCAGATCAAGGAGCATGGATCTTAACTCCGCTGGCGCACAGAGACGCGCGTAAACTAAGCACAGACTTATGCACCCTTATCGGGATCTCCAAAAATGGCTTTGATGGCTGCATAATCGTCCATTGTATCGAGTTCTGCCCAAGTCATCCCTTCGATTGAATAGGTGCTCACCAGTGTATCGGTTTTGGCTAAGGCGTCGATTGCGCTTAGAAACCAGGCTTTCACTCCATCGCCTGTGCGCATCATTTGATGAAGCTTTTCGCGAAATAGGTCTGGTCCGTCCTGCATGAATCTTAGAAAGCCGATCGACTCCCCGTGTGTTTCGGGCGCGCTTAGGGTCTTGCCGATGGCCATCAACGCAGTGCCATCAAGCGTGACTTTCATATCGTCTGAATCATAGGTGGGTTTCTTGTCGATTGTGACCTGAATATTGTTTGTTGGGCTCTCAACAACTTGCTTTGCAAGCGCCGGTTCAATCAGGGTGTCGCCATTGATCAGAACGAAATCGTCTTTCATGAAGTCTCTCGCCATCCAACAACTGGCAAGATTATCAGCGACTTGGAAGAACGGATTGAACAGGGTTTGCACCCGCATCGGACCGGATCGGTCCGCCAGTTCGGCTTCGACGCTTCCGGCCATGAATCCCGTAATAACGATCGCTTCATCAATCCCAGCCTGTTCCAAAGTATCAAGTTGAAGGCTGAGGACGGTCGTATCACCGACAGGAAGAAGACATTTCGGGAGGTTTTCGGTCAAAGGTAAAAGCCGTGAGCCACGCCCCGCTGCCAGAATAATTGCTCTCATGCGTTCTCGTTTCCCATGTCTTCTTTGTCCCAATCTTCAACACGAAGTCCAGCGTCATGTGCAACTCTTGCTAAACCTTGAGAGGGGTTCACGGCGACGCCGATGTCGACCCATTGAAGGAAGGGCAGATCGGAAATGTGATCGCTATATCCCGTCGTTGGTTCTTGGAAACTATTTTCCTCATCGGCGGCTCTAATGCGTTGAAGCTTCGCAAGGCCGTAGCAATTTGGCCCTGCGAGTTTGCCTGTCAGGTGGTCGTTTTCAGACCATTCTAATTCTGTGCTGATGACGGTCTGAAATCCGAGTTTTTCTGCAATCGGGCATGCCACCAGATCAGCCGCGGCCGTTGCCATGACAAGTGTATCACCCTTGGACCGGTGCTTATCGAGGACGGCTACGGTTTGGCGGCGAAGGCCTTGGCGCACTTCTGTCTCGGCGAACTGATCGGCCGCGCGCTCCAAGTCTTTGCGCTTGGCCCACATCAGAGTTTTCAAACCGTGCTCTTTCACAGATTGGCGGGAGGCAAAACCAAGCTTATAGGCGACGGCGTGCGCTCCCAAGAGTGGTAATCTGAGATAGAAAAAAGGCCGCGCCTTATTCACCGAGAACAGGTAGCGTGACCATGTGCCTGAACGCGTCAACGTGCGATCCATATCAAA
>JBCCDF010000065.1:0-12769 GCA_039030935.1 Pseudomonadota bacterium
GCATCGCAACATAATTTTTAAAAATTGTTAAGAATCAAGGAACTCTTTTCGTAAGTTAACTGCACTTTCGCCTGTCCCGATGTAGCGCGCGCACTGATTTAGCCATCGGTCTGCTTCCGCTCGGCCCTTATCTCGTAGGTTTGTTAGGAATGGCCACGTCGTGTCGTATTTCGTTTGCAATGAGAGATCACGAAGGATCTGTCCCCCTCGCACAGCATGAATGTTGAGCCGACTATACTTCTTCATGATGGGTTCTCTTAAAAGGCCATCGTCGATCAACCTCTGAACAAATGCGATAGCACGTAACTCGCCGATCAGTGATGCATTAAAAGTAATTTCGTTCAGGCGATCCTGTATCTCCGGCACGCGACGTGGAATACCACTTCGTGCAATTGGGTTCAGTAAAACGATCAGAACATCGCGCGGCGCATCGGCGTAGACCAGCGGGAACAGGCTAGGATTACCCATATACCCACCATCCCAGTAGGCATGCCCATCGATCTCAACGGCGCGGAAGGTCTGGGGAAGGCATGCGCTGGCAAGAACCGCATCTCGGCCAATCTCATCGCTCTGAAAGACTTTTACCCGGCCGCTCTCAACATCAGTTGCTGACAGGAACAAATCGATAGGGGCTTTGCGAACAAGATCAAAGTCAACCGCCTCGCTGAGTGCGTCGCGCAGTGGGTTCAGATCGAATGGGTTAAACTCGTATGGACTTGCGATTGAGGTAAACGCCATAGCCGCATTGAACGGACTGAAAGGTAAAGCCGCGAATGGGGTTTGGGCGAGTATTGAGGCTGAGAAGGGTGCGCCCAGCATCGAGATAGTGCGCCAGAAGCGTTCTAGACTTTTGCGTGCACCAGCCCTGCCGCCGTCAGCATATCCTGCGGACATGGCTGCAGCATTCATCGCGCCTGCAGAGGTCGCCGTGATGGCTTTGATTCGAAGTGTATCCTCTTCCAGCAGGCGATCGAGAACGCCCCAGGTAAAAGCCCCGTGCGCTCCACCCCCTTGTAGAGCCAGACTGATGTCTTTGATCTTGGCTTTGCCCATATCTTTTGATCTCGCAGTGTTTCGGTCTTTTCTGATGCCAAATGACTGGCTGTTGTACCACCTCCGTGCAATGCAGAGGCCATGATAAATGTCTTAGGGCCAATTCCTGCTGTTGGCAGTGTCTGTTTCAGAGACAATCAAGTGATTTTAGTGCGCCGCAGAAACCCACCTCGCGCAGGTGAGTGGTCTATTCCGGGTGGCCGCATCGAATTTGGCGAACCTGCACACGCAGCCGCCATCAGGGAACTTCAGGAAGAAACGGGTGTTGTCGCCAAGACGCTCACTTTGATTGAGATTATTGAACATATTTCTGGGAACGATGTCGACACAGAGCCGGAGTATCATTTTGTTATTCTCGACTTTTTACTGGAATGGGTGAGTGGGGATCCAGTCGCAGATGATGATGCACTCGAGGCTCGGTTTGTTGATCTGTCCGACCTTGATGTCTTCGGGTTGTCTGACGAGGCTCGACGGGTGATCTTGAAAGGCTATGATCTCATGCAAGACATTTTAGCTGAAGGTATGCAGTGAGTTTTCTGGGTCTACATAAACTCTGGTCGTTGGTCTTTGCGCGCGGGCAAGCTCAGCAGGACGGGGAGAGTACGCCTCCCGATGTTTCTGGCGAGCCGGACACTGAGCTTGATCCTGTCATCGCCACAGATGAACCCGCAAGCGATCAGCTCGTTCCAGCTGAAGCGCCCATGGAAACTCTGCAGCGGACGCAAGATCCCATTGAGGCGCTGACCGAGACCACTGAGAGAGCGACCGAAGCAGCAACCGAGTTTGTTGATTGGGTGGGATCAGGTGAGCTTGAAGCTCTCATTGCGCTTGCCCTCGTTATCGGGTTTACGGCATTTCAGATCGCGTCACGCTGGCTGATTATGCGCTCTGTGAAGCGGGTTCCGCGTGACAATGACTATTCCCTAATCGCAATTGTGCAGCGTGTCGTAAAGCGTTTCCACATCTATTTTATGTTCGCTATTGCGCTGGAATTAACAGACAGCATTCTGTCTCTGCCGGGTGCTGTCTCGGGTTTTATCAGTGTCTACTTCGTCCTCGCGCTCGTCATTCAAATCGCTGAGTGGGTCCAGGAGTTCTCAGTCTCAGCGATCAAGCGCAGTGTTCATCGTGGCGGAGGTGATGCAAAGGCTCTGGCGTCTGCCTTTAACATCATCAAATACTTCATAACGCTGATCGTCTGGACGATCGCTTTGCTCTTGATCATGTCGAATGTCGGCATGGACGTGACAGCGTTGCTTGCGGGTCTAGGCATCGGCGGTATCGCGATTGGTATCGCCTCGCAGGGCATCTTCCGCGACTTATTTTCGTCTCTCTCTATTATCATTGATAAGCCATTTCAGGTCGGAGACACGGTCAGATACGATGAGAGCTGGGGCACTATCGAAGAGATTGGACTGAAAACAACCCGTATTCGAGCCCGCTCAGGCGAACAGTTGATTATCTCAAATACGAAACTGCTCGACTATGAGATCCACAATATGACACGTATGGCCCGTCGCCGTATTGAGACGGAGTTCGGTGTCATCTACCAGACTGATCCGGACCTTGCCGAGCGTATTCCTGGTGTCGTTGCAGAGATGTTTAGGGGTCTTCAGGGTGTCGAGTTTGATCGCTGTGGAATGTCGAGTTTTGGTCCAAGTTCGTTGGACTACACGCTGGTATTCTACTCTCTGAATCCGGACTATAATCGGTCAATGGCTGCCAGATCGAAGGTCTTGCTCGCCCTTTTTCGAACATTCAAAGAAAATGATATAGAGTTCGCCTACCCAACGCAGACGCTTTACATAGAAGAAATGTCGGAAAGTTAAGTCGAAATCTTGTCTACTCGACAGTCCAACCGCGAGCCGTTTTACGAGCTTCGAGTGTCAGGCCTTCGCCGTCTTCCGTTACGTCGAAACTACCCGTTTCATTCTTCGGACCCATAAGACGGATCAAAAGTGCGGCTGAGGCAATGACCATACCGACTATTGCGGTCATCACGGCCAGAAGGCCTGCCAAAACAACTAAGGCGACTGCCAGAAGCCCTTTGGCAAACCAGCTAAGCCCTTGCTTCAGGCCCTCGATCAATGAGTTTGTAAAGCCGTTCGGATTGATCTGCGTTGCGGTCATTTTGAGCACCTCTGATAGTAATGATGGGTTGGGCACAGCTCGGCGTCAATATGTTGAGAGATAACTTTCTCAGCTAACGGTTAGAAGACCGCGTTCTGCCTTGATCTTGGCAAATGCGCTCGTAATTGCGGCAGCTTTGTCGTGTGCAGCTGCTTCAAACTCTCTTGGCGCGCCATTCTGAATCACTCGATCTGGGTGATTATCTGCCATGAGGCGGCGATATGTGCGCCGGATCAGATCAAAGTCTGCATCATGCGCAACCCCTAGAACGTGATAGGGGTCGTCGCGTTCAGGCCCCATATGGCTGGCCTTGATCCGTCGAAAGGTTGCTTCACTAAATCCAAAAGCCACGGAGACGTTCTCAAGATACTCAAGCTCGTCCGGCGTTACAATATTGTCGGCTGTTGCGATCATGAATAACCCGTCGAGCACGCCTTCGAGCAAACAGGGTCTGGCGGCATACTTACGACCGATCTTTCGAGCGTAGGACTCATAGCCTCTAACAGTCTGCTGAGCGAGATTGAAGACGCGTCGGACCGTTGCTGCATCCTTGGGGTCAGTCTGGAAGACGCGTGAGAACACCATGATCTCATCGTCCGTGACACGCCCATCGGCTTTGGCCATCTTCGCGCCGAGGCCAATAACAGCAGCGGTAAACCCAACATCATTCGGATCAGGTGAGCAGTCGAGATCTGCTGGAACAGGATCATCAACCACGTCGACGTCAAATAAGCGCTTGCCGCTTTCAATAAGGCGCTGCCAGAGGGTCATATCAATGAGATATACAACTTTAATGTCAAAAGTGTGAGGCCTAAGCGTGAACTTTTCCGTGTGACATGCATTTGGTTCACCACGCGCAACATTAATAACGGTTAAGAAATAAACTATTCTCTATTGTAGACCGTATGTAAATTATCTCCGGAATTGTCCGGGGCTGAAACTCGAATGGAGTTCTTAATGAAACTTGCCACTCTCCTCCTCTCCGCGAGCCTGATCGCTGCTCCTGCTTTTGCGGGCACATGCAATTCTTCAAAGGCCAAGACGGCTGACTACTCTGCCTCCAACGCTCAGTTCATTCCTGCTGGCGAATACAGTTCAACTGAGAAGGCCATGAAGCCTGACATTGTTGACACGGCCGCAGCAGCTGGATCGTTCTCAACATTGCTCGCCGCCGCTGAAGCTGCTGGTCTGGTCGACGCTCTTAAAGGCGATGGGCCTCTGACAGTCTTTGCTCCGACGGACGCAGCCTTCGCGGCTTTGCCTGCAGGGACAGTGGAAACACTTCTTCTGCCAGAAAATAAAGAGACACTTGCTGGCATCCTCAAGCTTCACGTAATTGCGGGTAAAGTGAAGTCGACAGACCTTGCTGGAACTGTAACGACAGCAACGACCCTGAACGGTGACCTTAGCGTCGATGGAACAGATGGTGTTGTGATTACTGCACCCGGCTCAACCGCCACTGTAACAACAGCTGATATCTCCACATCAAACGGCGTCATTCACGTCATCGACACAGTACTGCTACCAGCAGGCTAAATCGAACGGATCGGGCACGCCTATAGGGCGTGCCCAACCAGTCTCGTCAAACGGCTGTCATTTTGGCAGCCGTTTTTTTATGTCTTGGAGTTTTGCTCCGGGGCCATCGCGGCGCGCATATCGCTAAGTTCGCGCTTCATGTCTTTGAGCAATATAAGGATCTGATCGCGCTCCACGTCAGCGGCCGTAAACTCTTCCTCTAATTCTTCTTCAATCTCATCGAGATGCTCATCGGTTGCAGCCCGCTCGCTCGCGGCCAGCGCATCCACGATCAAGGCAATGAACAAGTTTAACACTGCAAAACTGGCGACGAAAATAAAGATCAGGAAGAAAAATGGGGCGTATGGGTGCCCGTCATCGACAACTTTCTGGACCACCTCAAAGCGCCATCCATCCATCGTCATGACTTGAAATAAAGAGTATGCCGAGCTCGGCAAATCCCCGAACAACTGCAACACTTCGGGATTGTCAGTATCGCCAAACATTGTGGTCGCCATTACCGCACCCACATAAGTCAGTAGGGCAAGCACAGCGACGATCGCGCCCATTCCGGGCAAGGCCTTCAAAAGAGCTTCGGTTATCCGTCTCAGTGTTGGAACGACATGTAGGAGCCGCAATATTCGCAGCACGCGCAGCGCTCGTAGAACGGTGAAGCCTTGTGTTGCAGGAACGAGCGAGATGCCAACAACAATAAAGTCGAACCAGTTCCAGCCTTCGCTAAAGAACTTCAATCGATAAACGATGAGTTTAAGGGCGATCTCTAACGCGAAAATACCTGTAATTGTAACGTCTAGCCAAAACAACGCGCTGACGAGTGATGTCGGCAGGCTCTCAGCATAAGTCAAAACGCCAAGGATGATGGCATTTAGAATAATCAGGCCGGTGATGGCGCTGCGAAAGCTTTTACTCTCAATAAAGGACTCCAGCTTCGAATTGCTGGTTTCCAAATCGAGTGTGCCTTGCTCCATCACCTCGCCCCTCTCGTCACAAACTCATATAAGCATAGAGTGCGGCTATAATACGATCAATCGGCAGATGTTGTCGTATCGCTAATTATTTTCCATCCTGTCGGGAACTGTTTCAAGACGAGTGTAAACAACCCATTCGGTTCATCTGTATCTCGGCGAAGCATCCACGCTCCATACAGAATCGCAGCATCTGGCGCGAGAAGCTCGACCTCTAAATCGCTAAAGATCAGTTCGCCCATAATCGCTTTACTGGTATAGCGTGCGCGATAGCGGTCCCGGGTCTGTTGCCAGCCACGCGTCACACGATCACCACCCGCAAAACGGAGCTCCGGGCTTTGCCAATAGCCTGCCATAAACCTGTCAATGTCGCCCTCATTCCAAGCCTTTTGCTGCGCCATTAGGACGGCTGTGATCGCACGGGTTTCTTCAGCGCCTGCCTCAATCGGGATGGGTAAGCGTGTCCCTGAATCGGCCACGCAGGCGGGGAGAAGAACAGATCCGGCGAGCGCGATCAAAACAGGTTTAAGTGCCATTTCAGGACCCCTCATATCGGCGTAAGTTCAAACTGAGCTCTTATATAGGCACGCGTCAATGTGCATGCACCTGCCTCTTGTTTCGAACCCACTAGAATGGATAACGGGGCAATGGATAAAATGGCCGAGCATTTCCCAACTCAAAAAACATATGGGCGCCGCGGCGGGCGACCTTTATCAGGCCGACAAAAGCGGTTGTTTGAGACGGTGCTGCCATCGCTTCGCATTCCTGTTAGCGGGACGGAACAACTTGATACAGCCACCCTATTTGATCGAACGACGGATAAGGTCTGGCTTGAAATCGGTTTTGGTGGCGGGGAACATGTCAGCGGGCAAGCTAAGCGCCACCCAGATGTAGGCATCCTCGCAAGTGAGGTCTTCATTGAAGGCGTTGCGAAACTTCTCGGCCAGATTGAGGATCAGAAGCTGGATAATGTAAGGCTTTGGGACGACGATGCGCGCGACCTGATGGCCGCCCTGACGCCAAAGAGTATAGACCGCGCTTTCATTCTATTTCCAGATCCATGGCCCAAGAAGCGTCAGCAGAAGCGTCGTCTCATCCAGACAGATTTTCTGGATGACCTCGCAAGGATTGTAAAACCGGGCGGGCGCGTACGCTTTGCGACTGATGTCGCATCCTATGCTGATGAGGCTTTAGAACGATTTCTAGCACATGCTGAATTCACATGGACGGCCAATTGTGCCGATGATTGGCGGACCCCGCCTTCAGATCATTTGACGACGCGCTATGAAGCAAAGAACCTTGGCGACATCGTTCCCGTCTACTTTGATTTTATTTGCAATACAGCCTTTGCTTGACCTGACTGTGGATATGTGTGCTTAAGCGGCTATCGAATACGGCCGGTCTGCGCTTAGAAGACCCCGCCGGGCCGGCGGTTAATTGACGTTCCTACCCACCCGTTTTCGAAACCCCCGCAGCGGCCTGCATGGTGTAGGTCTGGATCGGGTCACGGAAAGGGTCCTTTAATGGCCACTGGAAAAGTAAAATGGTTTAATGCCACAAAAGGCTTCGGCTTTATCGTTCCGGACGAAGGCGGAAACGATGTTTTCGTTCACATCTCAGCGGTTGAGCGCTCTGGCCTGACAGGCCTCGCGGATGATCAGGCGGTTGAGTATGAGCTTTACCACGATGAGCGCCGAAACAAGACGTCTGCAGTTGATCTGAAACTGCTATAGTTTGATTTCAAACTAAATTGATAGCCGCTGCTTTCCGATTTGAAAGCGGCGGCTTTCTTTTGTGGCACGATCCACCCCCTCCTCCTCCCAACTACCCTAACTTCTGGGAACCATTGGGGTGGTTGGATCAGCGTTCTTGAGACGGCTCCCGCCACATCGGTTCCATCACCGGCCCACCGTCTTCGGCTTCGAAAAGGGCGGTGCGCTCAAAGCCGCGAGACATATAAAATCCAGAATTGGCCGGATTAGAGTTCTCCAAATAAACCGGCATTCGCTCTCGGTCCGCATGGGCCAGCATTGGATCCAGTAGCTCTTTGCCGACGCCTCTCCCACGCGCAGTCTCGCGGGTCGCAATCGTGAACAGATAATAGTGCGGTTCGCTGGGGTGATGCTGGTGCATCTTTCTACCCAAGGCTTCTGCTCTTGCCCGAGCGCCCTTCGATGCATGTCGTGCCAGTCCCATAGCGAACTTCAACATTGTCAGACTACCAAAGTTCGCAGTCACCCCCGGCGGCAACCAGAGTGTCGCGCCCTCATCGCCGTGAAGGTGGCTGAAGCCTTGTTTGAGATAGATATCCCTCGCCATGATCGTCATCACCGACCGAATCGCGCGCGCATTCCCAAACGCCCATAGATTTATGGGGTCCTCGGCAAACCCCTCCGCCGTGATGTCCGCGACTTCGCGCCAGTCCGTTTGCGATGCCCTGTATAGTTCAGTCCCGATCAAATCGATGTGCATGCGTTCTGTTTCCTTCTAGTTACAATACAAGACATCAGGCTTAGACATGGCAACGAGTTTCTGAGGGAAAAGTGATGCGGGATGGCGGACGGATAGCGGCAGCAATTGATGTTCTTCATGACGTCCTTGAGCGTTATCAGCCCGTCAAAGTCGCAGCGCGCGACTGGGGTAAACGTGCGCGCTATGCCGGATCGAAGGATCGCGCTTGGGTTAGTGGCTTGGTGCTGGACGCGCTGCGACAGCGAAACTCGATCGCGCATGCGATGAGCGATGACACACCGCGCGGCCTGATCCTCGGGGCTCTCGCGCATGCGTGGGGCTGGGATATTCGCAAGATTGATGACGCAATGGACGAGCCGCACGCGCCATCGGCTTTGACGCTGCAAGAGCGTGAGCGACTGGTGATGGCACCCGACCCCTCAGCGGCCCCTCATATTGCGGGGAACTATCCTGAATGGTTAGGGCCGCATATGAACCGTGCTTTTGGCGAGATGGCCGCGATTGAAGGTCAAGCCATGGCTGTGCGGGCAGATGTAGACTTGCGTGTGAACACTCTAAAGGTCGACGCCGAGAAAGCCGCCGGCGCGCTACGGTCCGCGAAGGCTGAACCGTCCAGCCTGCTAAAGAATGCCTTCCACATTCCAGCCCGTGATCCTTCCAAAAGAGAAGCCTCGCTCGAAAGCATCCCGGCCTATTCAAAAGGGTGGGTGGAGGTACAAGATGCGGGCAGTCAGATCGCTGCGGCGGCTGCCAATGTGAAAGCGGGGGAAAAGGTTCTCGACTATTGCGCTGGCGGAGGTGGAAAGACGCTTGCACTTGCCGCTGCGATGGGCGGCAAAGGCCAAGTCTTTGCCTATGATATTGACGGCCGCCGCTTGTCCGCTCTGGTTCCAAGACTAAACCGCTCGGGCGCTCATAATGTCCAAATGGTCCATCCGCGCGAGCCTGAACTCTTAGCGGCCCTGATGGGTGAAATGGATTGCGTGTTCGTTGATGCGCCTTGTACCGGAACGGGAACGTGGCGTCGTCGCCCCGATACAAAATGGCGTGTTAAGCCGACCTCCCTCGAAACACGCATGGGTCAACAGGACGAGGTGCTGCGCGCAGGCGCAAAATACGTGAAGCCCGGTGGGCGAATGCTCTACGCGACATGTTCTTTTCTGGTCGAGGAAGATGAAGACCGTGTGGATACCTTCCTGAAAGACCATATAGGCTGGAGGCAGGATGACGCCGTTGCGCACGCAGTTGAGAGTGACCAGCTCACACCAGAAGGCGTTGCGACGATTAAAGCAGGGCAGGGGCCCACTGGGTCTGTTCGGCTCACCCCTCACACCGCGGGCACAGACGGATTTTTCTTTGCTGTTTTACGCGCGCCGGACTAGGGTATCAGTCTCAATCAGGGACGAAGACACATGAAAACTCTGGCTTTCGGCGCAAGCAATTCGCGCAACTCGATCAATAAAGCGCTAGCAACCTATGCGGCCAGTCTCCTTTCTGAAGAGGTCATGACAACGGACATCGAGATCCTCGATTTGAATGACTATCAGGCGCCGATCTATTCGATCGATTACGAAAAGGAGCACGGCATTCCGGATGCTGCGAAGGCTCTAAAGGAAAAACTGCAAAGCGCTTATCAGATCATCATCTCATTTGCGGAGCATAATGGGTCCTACACAGCCGCCTATAAAAGCATTTTCGACTGGATGACGCGGCTTGAGGGCAGTGTTTACGATGGCAAATCGATGGTTCTGCTCTCGACATCACCGGGTGTGCGGGGCGGTGCGAGTGTCCTTGCCACAGCTGAAACCTCGATGCCATTCTTCGGCGCAACAGTGAAAGCGTCTCTGTCGATCGGCAAATTTTACGATGTCTTTGACATAGAGGCCGGGGAGGTGATGGACCCTGTGATAAAACAGAAACTACTTGAAGCGTTGGAGGGCTTCAAAAGCGAGTAAACGATGCGATCTCCACAATCCATGAAAGCCTTGGAAGAGCTCGGTCGCGTGCGGCTCAGCCCGAACTTCTTCTTTCGTGATTTTCTGTATTCTGAGATCAGTAATTTCTATGGTGTTCCCAATATTCCTGACGACCCAGACACGGCTATTTTGGCGGCGAGCGGCCTATGTGAACGCTTGTTAGAGCCCCTTACCGAAGCGTTTGGTAAAATCTCGATCCGGTCCGGTTACCGCTCTCCAACTCTCAATGAATTCGGCAATTCAAAAAAGATGAATTGCGGCTCCAATGCGTATAACCGCGCGCATCATATTTTTGACTGGCGCGATAAGAATGGTCGATTGGGGGCGACGGCAACGATTGTTGTGAATGCTTTCATCGATCTATACGAAGAGACGGGAGACTGGCCTGCACTTGCTTGGTTCATTCACGATCATCTGCCCTATCAGAGCATGTGGTTTTATCCGAAACTCGCCGCCTTCAACTTGAACTGGAACGAGGCCGAAGGGCGCGACTCTATCAAGTCCTATGTCACCCCTAAAGGCTTACTCACCAAAATTGGCATGGCGAATTATGAGGGTGACCATTCGGCGGCGTATGACTACCCCTTGTTCAAACAGGCTGCACGGCGGCTTAGGGCGTAACATCCATCTTCCCCGATACCGCAGACTCAGTTAACAGCGGTTCATGACTGACCTGCACACCATTGAGCGCCATGAGCGCGTCCTGATTATCGATTTTGGCTCACAAGTGACCCAGTTGATTGCGCGGCGGCTCCGGGAAAGCGGCGTCTATTGCGAAATCCACCCCTTCAATAAGGCTGATGAGCCTTTTATCAGCGATTATGATCCACAAGCGATCATCCTATCCGGTGGACCCTCCAGTGTGACGTGGGAAGATAGCCCCCGTGCAGATCAAAGCGTGTTTGAGCTTGGCGTGCCCGTCCTCGGCATCTGCTATGGGCAACAGACTATGATGGAGCAATTGGGCGGCAAGGTCGAAAGTGGGACCAGCCGCGAATTTGGCCGTGCCTTTATCGATCAAGTCAGCCACGACCCCCTCTTAAAGGGCCTGTTCTTAGGTGGCGATCAGGAAGAAGTCTGGATGAGCCATGGTGATCACGTTGCTCAAATGGCCCCGGGCTTTAGCGTTGTTGCAAAATCCTCCGGCGCACCATTTGCCGTCATCGGAGACCCTGATCGTCGCTTCTACGGGACCCAGTTCCACCCCGAAGTGGTCCACACCGTCCATGGCGCTAAGATGCTGCGCAATTTCACTCATAATATTGCCGGCTTGAAAGGCGACTGGACCATGGCCGCCTATCGCGAAGAGGCGATTGAGAAAATTCGCGCGCAAGTCGGCACGGGTCGCGTGATTTGTGGGCTTTCCGGTGGGGTCGACAGCTCAGTTGCCGCCGTTCTGATCCATGAAGCCATCGGGTCGCAACTGACCTGCGTCTATGTTGATCACGGCTTGATGCGTGCGAATGAGAGCGAGCAGGTCGTCAGCCTATTCCGCGAGCACTACAATATTCCACTGGTTCACGTAGATGCATCCGATCTCTTCCTCGGCGAACTGGCAGGCGTCAGCGACCCTGAGCGCAAGCGCAAGATCATCGGCAAACTGTTCATTGATGTCTTCGACGAAGAGGCAAAGAAAATCGCCCAAACGACTGGGGAAAGCGCGGATTTCCTCGCCCAAGGCACGCTCTACCCCGATGTGATTGAGAGCGTCAGTGCGATTGGCGGGCCGAGCGTCACTATCAAATCTCACCACAATGTCGGCGGCTTACCAGAGCGCATGAAGATGCAACTCGTCGAACCACTGCGCGAGCTGTTCAAAGACGAAGTCCGTGCTTTGGGGCGCGAATTAGGTCTGCCAGACGCCTTCATCGGTCGCCATCCGTTCCCGGGCCCTGGCCTCGCCATCCGCATTCCAGGTGAGATAACACGCGACAAAGCCGACACGCTACGCAAGGCCGACGCGATCTATCTCGAAGAGCTACGTAAGCATGATCTCTACGACAAAATCTGGCAGGCTTTCGCGGTGCTTCTCCCGGTCAATACGGTCGGTGTCATGGGCGATGAGCGAACCTATGAAAACGTTCTCGCCCTTCGTGCGGTGACCTCAACCGACGGCATGACCGCTGACTACTACCCGTTCGAGCACGATTTCCTAGGTCGTACCGCCACTCGCATCATCAACGAAGTCAAAGGCGTCAATCGCGTCGTCTACGACATCACGTCCAAACCGCCTGGAACGATTGAGTGGGAATAGTGGCCTCCACGGTTGCTTTTATCGCCGAAACTGATTGGTTTTCATCTCAGTGACTTCAGGCTAAGGCCAGCCTCATGGACGCGCCGATCAAATTTTCCGTCATTATCGTGAACTATAATAGCGGAGACTATCTCGCAGAGGCGCTGCGCTCGCTTCAGGCTCAGACGTTCAAAGACTTCGAAGTCCTGCTGATCGATAACGCCTCTGAAGATGCTTCTTTAAGCGATCTGGATCAGGATCTATTGCGCAATGTAACCGTGCTTCATCAGGATGAAAATCTCGGTTTTGCCAAAGCGAATAATATCGGTGCCAGCGCTGCAAAAGGGGAATGGCTCGCCCTTCTAAACCCTGATGCGCAGGCCGCCCCTGATTGGTTAGAGACC